>JADLFU010000057.1 GCA_020849655.1 Polyangiaceae bacterium
GAAGGGCAACGGCGAGGCGATCATGAGCCACCACCGCGGCCCCGGCGTGAAGATCTGGTTCTTCTACATCGGCGGGCGGCTGTGGAAGACCCTCGAGGAGATCAGCTTCGTGAAGGGCGGCCTGTACGGCGAGACGATGCCCGAGGCCGCGGCGAAGCTCGTGAAGGGCGTCGGCAGCACGCTGCCCCGCGCGACGCCGGCCGCGCCCGACAAGGGCGAGTACTACGACGTGCTCGACTGGAACGACAAGGACACGCACATGCGCATCTGGGATCGCAGCGGCGTGCTCGTGATCGTGCGCGAGGAGCGCTCGACCGTCGCGAACCTCCCCAACCTGCGCAAGGCGACCGCCTCGTCGAAGGACGCGCCGATGGATCCGCAGATCGCGGCCATCCTGCGCGGTGACAGCGCGCCTCCTCCCGCGCCGAGCGGCACCGGCAAGAAGCGCTGACGTGCGCGTCGCCCTCGTCGTCGTGGGCGCGCTGGCGCTCGCGGCGTCCGGCTGTCGCGAGAAGGACTCGGGGCGTCCCTCGCCGGCGACCTCCGCGAGCGCGCCCGCGGGGTCGGCGAGCGCGCCGGCGCTGATGCCCATCCCGAGAGACGCGCCGACCGCGACGCCGCCGCCCACCGGCGCGCCCGCCGCCGCGTGTCCGCCGGAGATGGTGCGCGCCGGGCGGGTGTGCGTCGACAGGTGGGAGGCGCAGCTGATCGACAAGTCATCCGGCCAGGCGCTGTCTCCGTACTACCCGCCGTCGCGCGCGCTCGCGGTGCGGCTGCGAGATCAGTGGGACAAGGAGCGCCTGACGACGGGCGGCCCCGAGGCGCAGGCCATCGGCGTGCCGGCGCTCCCCGCGTGGCAGACCCAGCGCGAGCCGGAGCTCTTGGCGGTGTCGCGGCCCGGGGCCGTCCCCAACGGCTATGTCTCCGGCGTGCAGGCGGACCGCGCGTGCAAGGCGGCTGGCAAGCGACTGTGCACGAACGCCGAGTGGGTGACGGCGTGCGAGGGCGCGGCGCGGCGGCCGTTTCCGTACGGTGACAAGTACAGGCAGGGCGCGTGCAACATCTTCCGCGCGAAGCACCCGGCGTCGGTGCTGCATGACAACCCATCGGTCGGGCACCTCGATCCCAGGCTGAACCTCGTCCGCGACGCGAGCGGCCCGCTCCTGCGCCCGACCGGTGGGACGCCCGAGTGCAAGAGCGACTGGGGCGACGCCGGGGCCGCGTGGGACATGAACGGCAACCTGGATGAGTGGGTCGAGGACGAGAAGGGGCGCTTCAACGGCGGGTTCTTCTCGCGCTCGAAGAAGGACGGCTGCGCGTCGACCGTCGGCGCGCACCCGAAGGCGTACTTCGACTACTCGACCGGTGTTCGCTGCTGCCGCGACGCGGGCTGAAGAAGTGCCCAGTCTTGCGGCACCGGCCGATGCGTCGGCCGGGCTCCTCGAGATACGTTGGGCATTCCTGCGTCGGCCACCCCTCGACTAGAGCTCGTCCTTCTTGTTCCAGGTGTCGACGACCGCGGGCTTCGCGGCGGGAGCGGCCTGGGTCGCGCGCGCGGTGGAGGGCGGGAGGTGCCCCTGGCCGACGCGGCCGTGCGGGGGCTCGTGCGCCGGCGCGGAGCTCGACGCCGCGGGCGCGGAGGCCGTGGCGCTCACCGCCGGGGTGGCGCTCGCGACCGTCGGCGTGGACGAGGGGGCGGCGGGCGCGGCCACGGGCTGGACCGACGCCGGCGGCGCGGCTGTCGTCTCGCGCGCGGCGGGCCGCGTCAGCACGAGCAGGGCGCCGACGCCGCCCGCGACCGCGAGCGTCGCGAGCCCGAGCACGAGCGCGGTGTTCGTTCGACGCGGCGGCGGATCGTCGGGCGGGCGGCGAGACTGCGCGAGGCCGTTCGTCAGGGATCCCGCGCCGAGCGAGCTCATCTCTCCGGTCTCGAGCGCCGAGAACAGCGCGGGCACCTGGAACGCCGCAGACCCCAGCTCGGCCGCGACGGCTGCCAGCGCGTCGGCGAGCTCGCGCGCGCTCTGGAACCGCTCGGTCGGCGACTTCGCCATGCACTTCGTGATGAACGCGTCGAACGACGCGGGCAGCGCGGGGTTCACGCTCGACGGCGCCGCCGGCTGCATCGAGACGACCCGCATGGCCATCTCGGAGATGCTGCCCTTGCCGAACGCGCTCTTGCCCACCGCCGCGCGGTACGTGACCGACCCGACCGCGAACAGATCGGCGCGGTGGTCGACCGCGGCCTCGCCCGTGAGCTGCTCGGGCGCCATGTAGTTCGGCGTGCCGATGACCTGCCCGGCCATCGTCTGCTCGTTGCCGTCGGCGACGGCCTTCGCGACGCCGAAGTCGAGCAGCTTCACGAGGTCGTGGCCCTCCTCGTCGGTGGTCAAGAACACGTTGGCGGGCTTGATGTCGCGGTGCACGACGCCCTGCGCGTGCGCGGCCGCGAGCGCCTTCGCGAGCTGCGAGACGAGGTCGGACACCTTCGCGAGCGGCAGCACCTTCTCGCGCTTCAGGCGCATCGCGAGATCCTCGCCGCGCAGGTGCTCCATCACGAGGTAGGGCACGCCGTCCGAGAGGACGCCGTGCTCGATCACCCGCGTGATGTGCCGCGACGCCTCGCCGAGCTGCGCCATCAGCCGCGCCTCGCGCTCGAACCGCGCGCGGGGCTCGGCAGAGCTCATGATGCTGCCGTGCAGCACCTTGATGGCGACGTGGTGGCCGAGCGTCAGGTGCTGCGCCGCCCAGACCTGGCCCATGCCGCCGCCCCCGAGCACCTCCGTGAGGCGGTAGCGCCCCTCGAGGACGGCGCCCGCCGTGAGCGTGGACGTGGGGGTTGGCGCCGACATGCCTTCCCGCGTAGAATGGCGGACTTCGCGCAAAATTACCAGCTTGCGGCGGGTCGCGCGCGCGGTGACACCCCGCCCCCGTGGACCAGGACGCGATGAAGCGCGCCGCCGCGGCCGCGGCGCTCCAGCACCTGCCGGAGGCCGGCGTCGTCGGCCTCGGCACCGGATCGACCGCGAAGATCTTCATCGATCTCGTCGGCGAGCTCGTCCGCGGCGGTCGGCGGCTCGTGGGCGTGCCGACCTCCAAGGCGAGCCGCGCGCAGGCGGAGGCGCTCGGCGTGCCGCTCCTGCCGGACGACGGGCCGTTCGAGGTCGACGTCTGCGTCGACGGCGCCGACGAGGTCTCCGACGGCCTCGACCTCATCAAGGGCGGGGGAGGCGCGCTCCTCCGCGAGAAGATCGTCAACTTCGCCGCGAAGAAGAACCTCATCATCGTCGACGCAACCAAGCTCTCGACGCGCCTCGGCACGACGTGGGCGGTGCCGGTGGAGGTCGCGCGCTTCGGGCACGCGGCGACGGCGGCGGCGCTCGCTCGCTTCGGAAGGCCCACGCTGCGCCTCCGCGACGGCGCGCCCTTCGTGACCGATCAGGGCGGCCTGATCTACGACGTGGCGACCGGCCCGATCGACGACGCGGCCGACCTCGAGCGCGCGCTCGACGCGGTGCCGGGCGTCGTCGAGACGGGGCTCTTCGTCGGTCGCGCTGACGTGGTCATCGTCGCCACGCCGGACGGCGCGCGGGAGCGGGTGAGGGCACGATGAAGCTCTCGTACGCCGATCACCGCGCCGATCCTGGGGCCTGGGCCGCCGCGCTCGGCGTCTCGCGCGAGGCCGTCGAGCTGACGCTCGCGTCCGAGATCCTCGATCTGCACGTCGACTCGTTCATCTGGCACCGCATCCTCGGCTACGATCTGACGAAGCGCCACGGGCACGGCCTGCTCGGGGCGAGGTTCTACAGCCAGGTCGATCTGCCGCGCCTGCGCGAGGCCAACATCGGCGGCGCGACGTGGGTCATCACGACCAACCCGTCACGCGGCGCGCGAGGGCGCGCGGAGGCGTTCTCGCGCAACCTGGCCGAGCTCGTGCGCGTCCTCTCGAGCGTGCCCGAGGACGTCGCCGTCGTGCGCAACGTCGCCGAGTACCGCGCGGCCCGCGCGGCGGGCAAGCACGCGGCGTTCATCGGTGTGCAGGGCGGCAACGCGCTCGACCACGATCCGGCGTCGCTCGACCGCATCACCGACGATCTCGTGCTGCGCGTGACGCTCGTGCACCTGTCGACGTCGTCGCTCGGCGTCACGTCGTCGCCGCTCGCCGGCGGCGGAGACGGCAGCCTCACCGATCGCGGCCGCGAGTTCGTGCGCGCGCTGAACGCGCGGAAGATCTTCGTCGATCTCGCGCACATCAGCCGCAAGGGCTTCTTCGACGCGCTCGACGTGCACGACAAGACGCAGCCCGTGCTCGTCACCCATACCGGGGTCGACGCCGTGCACCGACACTGGCGCAACCTGACCGACGAGCAGATCCGCCGCGTCGCCGATCTCGGCGGGACGATCGGCATCATGTACCAGTCGAGCTTCCTCGGGCCGAGCGTGCTCCGCGGCAAGCTCGCGTGGATCGCCGACCACCTGGCGCACGTGATCTCCCTCGTCGGCGACGATCACGTCTCGCTCGGCAGCGACTGGGACGGCGCGATCGTGCCGCCCCACGACATGCCGACGTGCCTCGAGCTGCCGAGGCTCGTCGACGAGATGCTGCGCCGCGGGTGGTCGACCGCGACCATCCAGAAGATCCTCGCGGGCAACGCGCTGCGCACCATCGAGGCGCTGCGAGGGTAGCCGCTCACGCGAGGTCGAACACGAGCAGCTCGGCGTCGGCGACGCCCTCGACGACCACGCGCGCCTCGTCCGACAGCGCCGCGCCGTCGCCCGCCGCGAGCGCCTGGCCGTTGACGAGCGCGGCGCCGCGCGCCACCTGCACCCACGCGTGACGGCCAGGCGAGAGCTCGAGCGTCGCCTGCTCGCCGCCCGCGAAGCGCCCCGCGTAGAGGCGCGCGTCGGCGTGGATCGACACGCTGCCGTTCGCGCCGCCGGGCGACGCGACGAGGCGCAGGCGGCCCTGCTTCTCGGCGTCGGAGAAGGTCTTCTGCTCGTAGCTCGGCGTGACGCCGCGGCGGTCGGGCAGGAGCCAGATCTGGAGAAAGTGCACCACCTCGGCGCGCGAGTGGTTGAACTCGCTGTGCGTGACGCCGGTGCCGGCGCTCATCCGCTGCACGTCCCCCGGCCGGATGACCGAGCCCGTGCCCATGCTGTCCTTGTGCTCGAGCCCGCCGTCGAGCACGTACGAGATGATCTCCATGTCGCGGTGTGGGTGGGTGCCGAAGCCCTGGCCTGGCTGGACCCTGTCCTCGTTGATCACGCGCAGCCCACGGAACCCCATGTGTCGCGGATCGTGGTAGCCGGCGAACGAGAACGTGTGGCGCGAGTCGAGCCAGCCGTGGTCGGCGTGGCCGCGCTCGTCGGCGGGGCGGATGGTCATCATGGTGCTCGGTCCTCTCGTGGGGTGGGGCGCCGGGCGCCGAGCAAGGCACGCGGCCGTCGCCACCGCACCGCCCACGAGACCGAGGGCGCGACGACGGGACAGGGCGGGCGAGGGGCGGTGCACGGCGGGGATGAGGTGATCTTGCTCATGGCACCATCTCTTGGGAATCGAGAAAATATCGATGAGAATCATCTGCACATGAGATGGTCGAGTCGTGCTCGATCGCGTCACGCTCGACCAGCTCCGCACCCTGATCGCCGCGGCCGAGGGCGGCAGCTTCTCCGCGGCGGGCCGGCGCCTGTCGCGGGTGCAGTCCGCTGTCAGCACCTCGATGTCGAACCTCGAGGCCGAGCTCGGCGTGGCGATCTGGGACCGCTCGACTCGCGCGCCGACGCTGACGCCGGAGGGGGAGGCGGTGCTCGCCGCGGCGCGGCGCGTGTGCGCCGAGGTCGACGAGCTCCACCGGTTGAGCGCAGGCTTCGCCGCGGGCATGGAGGCGTCCGTGTCGCTGTGCGTGGAGCAGCTGATGCCCGTCTCGGCGCTGGTGGCCCTCTGCCGCGCGTTCGCGGCGGAGCTGCCCGACGTCGAGCTCCGCGTCGACACGCAGACGCTGACCGCGGTCTCTGCGCGCGTACTCTCCGGCGCGGCGACGCTCGGCGTCGTCGGGCCTGCCGGGGTCGTGCGCGGCCTCGAAGCCCAGCCGCTCGCCGACGTCGAGCTCGTCACCGTCGTCGCGCCGCGCCACCCGCTGGCGAGTCGGCCGCGGAGGGTGACCCGCGCGCGGCTCGCCGAGCACGTGCAGCTCGTCCTCTCGGAGCGCGACGTGCCCGGCGTCCCGGACCAGGCGGTCCTCTCGCCGCGGACGTGGCGCGTCGCCGACCTGCACACGAAGCACGCGCTGCTCCGCGCCGGGCTCGGCTGGGGGAACTTGCCTTCGCACCTGGTCCGCGAGGATCTTCGGCGAGGGCGGCTCGTGCGGCTGCGCCCCGAGGCGTGGCGCGACGGCGAGCACACGCTGCGCTTGTTCGCGGTGCACCGCGCGGACCAGCCCCTCGGGCCCGCGCACAGGTGGGTGGTCGACGCGCTCGCGAGGCTCTGCGCGCGCGCGACCCTCGGACGCTAACTTGGCGAGCTCGGCCGCCGAGCGCGGGCAGAGCTTCGAGTGATCCTTGTAGTAGTCGAGCACGCCGGTGATCGAGCTGAACGACGTGCCGACCGGGAAGCTCGCCGGATCGTAGGCGAACACGAAGTCGTCGATGACCAGATCGCCGGTGACGATGAAGTCGTTGGTCGTCGACGCGTCTCCCGCCGTCGTCACGCTGACGCCCTCGACCTTGACGAGCATGCTCATCAGCTTCTGCACGTCGGCGCCCGACGTCGCGATCGCCGTGGACGCCACGATCTTGGGCGTGATGACGCAGCCTGTGCCGGTCTTCGTCGCCGCGGGGGAGGTGAGCTCCTTCAGCCCGTTGAACGTCGCGGTCGTGCCGGTGACGTCGACCTTGTCGCCGATCGCGAGCGCGAGATCCGTCTTCGAGTAGACGACCATGCCCGCGCTCTCCTGGAGCGCAGGATCCTGGATCCAGTAGGTGAAGGACGACGAGCCGCCGGAGCGCATCGCCGTCACGCACGAGCCCGCGATCGCGACCGCCTGGCCGTCAGGGAGCGCGCGCACCGCGGGGATCGTGAGGGGCTTCGCGGGGCACGCGGCCGCGCCGGGGTTCGCGTCGCTCGGGCACGGATCGCAGGCGTCGCCCTTCATGTCGGCGTCGGCGTCGGCCTGGTCGGCGTTGGGGGCGTTGGCGCAGTTGTCCTTCGCGTCCTCGACGCCGTCGCCGTCCGCGTCGCCCTGCACCAGCGGGCAGTCGGTCGAGTTCGCCTTCAGCGGGCACGGATCGCAGGCGTCGCCCGCGCCGTCGCCGTCGGCGTCGCCCTGCGCGCCCTTGTCCATCGGGCGGACGGCGGAGAACACCGTCGGGCAGAGATCGCTCGCGTTCGGGAGGCCGTCGCCGTCGCTGTCGTCGGCCGAGGGGACGCCGGTGAACTCGCCGGGCCGCGAGGGCACGCAGCTCGGCTCCTTGTCCGGGACTCCGCAGAAGTAGAGATCGTAGAGCTCCTTGCCGGCGAACGCGGCGCGGATGTCGGCGGTCGTGCGGCCGAGCTCGCGCTTCGCGCACAGCTTGTTGGCAGAGAGGCACATCGTGAGCGCCTCGCACCCGGCGCCGCCGTCGGGCGAGAGCGCGTCGACCAGATCGGCCTCGCCGTAGAGCACCGTGCCGCCGCGGAGCACGAGCGAGACGCCGTCGAGCGTGGCGCGCACCACGCTGCCGAACGTGGTGTTTCCTGCGCCGTTCCACACGGTGACGTCGCCGAAGAGGCCGGGTGAGAGCGCGCCGATCTTGTCGTCGGACGCGGTGACCGCGGCCGCGTCGGCGGTGACCATGCGGAACAGGTGGTAGTCGCTGAAGTACCCGCCGAGGTTGTTCTTGTTGTACGAGTCGGCGCAGGCGAGCTCGCGCAGGAGGTTCATGCTGCCCGACGCGCTCCAATCGGTGCCGAGCGCCAGCTGCACGCCCGCGCGGTGCAGCTCGGTGACGGGCGCGGTGAACCCGTACAGATCGATGTTCGACCGGGGCGACCAGATGACCGCGGTCCCGCCGGCCGCCATGACGCCCGCGTCGCTCGGCTGCACGCCGACCGCGTGGATGATGGCGGTCTGCTTCTGCACGAGATCGCGCATCGAGCCCGGCTGCCCGTCGAGGCAGGCGAACTCGGTGTGCGCGGCGTCGCTGACGCCCTCCGCGATGTGCGGCAAGTAGGCCTCCTCGCCGTCGACCTCCGTCTGGCTCGTCGCCTTCGACCAGTCGAACGAGCACGTGGTCGGCAGCGGCGACTTCGGCGACGAATCGCCGAGCGGGAAGGTGTCGAAGTTCACCGCGGCCGGGCCGAGCCCCGGCTGCTGGGGCTCGGTGCGGTCGAGGTTGCGGAGCATGCCGTTGACCCCGCCCGAGCCGACGATCGACGCCGCGCCGGAGAGCACGAACCGCAGCTCGGCCCAGTCCTGGGTGCCGTTGCTGCCGCTCGGGACGGTGAGCTTGGGCTTTCCGTTCAGGCCCTTGCGCCACTCGTGGCGGTGGTCGTACTTGACGCCCGGGTGCTCGCGCGGCGCGGCCTGCGCGAAGGTGATGTGGTCGTGGGTGTTGATGAGCGACGGCGTGACGACGCCGTCGGCGCAGGCGACCTTCGACGCGGCCGCGTAGCCGGGAGAGGCCGAGCAGTCGCACGCGACGCACGCGATCTTGCCGTCCGCGCCGATCAGGACCTCGCCGCCCTCGAACACCTTGTCGGCGCCGACGACGCGGCCGCGGACGACCACGCCGCTCGTGCCCTTCACGACGTCGCAGACGCCGCTCGCCGCCTTCGGGAGGCTCGTGCCGCACGCGACCGCCGCAGGCTCGGGCAGGCTTCCGCCGCCGCTGCCGGCCTGGCTCTGGCCGCCTTGTCCCGCGCCCGGTTGACCGCCCTGGCTCTGTCCCCCCTGACCCGCCGCGCTCGCGCCGCCCTGCGCGGACCCGGCCCCGCCCTCGGGGGGGTCTGCGGCGGGATCGTCGCCCCCTCCGCAAGCGACCGCGAGGAGGGAGGCGAAGGGGAGCAAGGACAGTGCGCGAAGGGTGCGAGCGAGCATCGTGGTGAGTCTCCGTGGGGGCGCGCGGACGGCGCGACGAGAAGCGTTTGTCCTTACTCCAAGGGCCCGGCTTCTGCCATGATCGCCCGATGGCACGGCACGTCGTCGTCACCGGCGCGAACCGGGGCATCGGGCTCGGCCTCGTGAGGCTGCTCCTCTCGCGCGGCGACTCGGTCACCGGCACGGCGCGCGACGCGGACGCGGCCGGCGAGCTCCGCGCGACCGGCGCGCGCGTGCTCCCGCTCGACGTCACCTCCGCCGACTCCGTCGCCGCCCTCTCGCGCGCGCTCGGTGACGCGTCCGTCGACGTGCTCGTCAACAACGCCGGCGTCTCGGCGGGGTGGGGAGGCGGCGTCGAGGAGCTCCCGCTCGACACGTGCGAGCGGCTGTTCCGCGTCAACGCGCTCGGCCCGCTCGCGGTCACCCGGGCGCTCCTGCCGCACCTGCGCCGCGGCGCAGGCAAGACGGTGATGCACGTGACCTCGATGATGGGCTCGATCTCCGACAACACGAGCGGAGGCTCGTACGCGTACAGGATGAGCAAGGCCGCGCTGAACATGGCGTCGCGGTCGCTCGCGATCGATCTCCGGGGCGAGCGCATCTCGTCCTTCGTCGTCCACCCCGGGTGGGTGAAGACCGACATGGGCGGCCCCGGCGCCACCGTCGAGGTCGACGAGTGCGTCGCCGGGCTCGCGCGGCTGCTCGACGGCGACGCTCTCGCGCGCTCGGGGCGGTTCTTCCACTACCTCGGGCACGAAGCCCCGTTCTGACCGTGGCGCTCGACGCGATCCCGCCCCGCGAGCTGACGCCCGCGCTGCGCAAGGCGATCGGGCTGCCAGCGCGCGCCGCGCGCTACCGCTGGTCGTTCGCCGCGCTGACGGTGGGGGCCGTGGCCGTGCCGCTCCTGCTCGCGGGGCTCCCGAAGGTGCTAGGATTGTTCGCTTTCGTCGCGCTCGTCGGTCTGCCGCTCGGCCTCTGGATCGAGCGCCGCGACGCGGCGGCGAAGGAGGAGCTGTTCCGCCACGGCGCGCTCGGCTGGGCGACGGTGCTCGAGGTGGAGCCCGGCGGTGACAGCAACAAGGATCGCCCCGTGCGCCTCGAGCTGTGGGTGGAGGGCGCGGCCGTGCAGACGACGGTGCGCGGCGCGCCGCTCGCCCGCCGCGGGCTCGAGCCGGGGGCTGACATCCGGGTCATCTACGCCGCGGACGATCCGCGCCGCTGCCTCATCGTCGAGCGCGGCGCGCGCCCCGTCGTCGACGCGGTGTTCGACGATTGACGGTCAGGGGCAGAACACCGCCGGGATCGTCGCCTCGTTGTTGCCGTCGAAGCACTCGGTGATCTTGCCACCCTCGTCGACGACGACCTTCACGTCGACCTTGTTGGCAGACGAGCTCGGCGCCGAGCTCCAGGTGCAGGAGAGCGGCTGGCACGCGCCCGGCAGGATGGGCGAGGTGGTCGTGGCGCCGCACAGCGTCGTCGTGCCCAGCTGGAACGCCACGCTGACGCCGGCCGCGACGACGTCCGCGCCGCGGTTGCACGCCTCGGTCTTCAGGATCGCCTTGTTGGCGTCGACGCACATGAAGCCCGTCCCCCCTTGCACTGTCAGATCGGGCACGGCGGTCGGGTTCTGCTTGCCGGGGACGTTGGTGCGGAAATTGTTGAGGCCGGGCTCGAGCCAGTTGGGCTTCCACTCGGAGGTCTTCACGACCGCGCCGGAGTCCGTGACGTGGGTGATGGCGTAGGCGTGCTGGTTCCAGATGGGGCGCGAGCGCACCCACTGATCATTCGCGTCGCGGTAGACGCGGATGCCCGAGACGCCGTGCGGGTGGGCCGCGCGGCAGGTGTTGCCAGCGCCGGCGGTGCCAGCGTTCGGCGCCGCGCACTTGAACCCCTCCTCGACGCAGGCGGCGTCGGACTTCTTCGCGCAGCAGTCGGCCGACGCCTTGCACCTGCACAGCCCCGCGTCGCACGTGCCGGACACGCAGTCCTTCGAGGACTTGCAGCGCAGGCCGTTGAACTGCGGATCCACGCCGTCGGCGTTGAGCGTCTGGCAGGCGATGCCGGTGCCGTCGGCCGAGCAGGCCTTGTTGGACGGGACGACCAGATCGGCGCGGTAGTTGCCGTCGGTGTCGGCGATGATGGGGTTCTCGTACCAGGTGCACGACGACCGGTACTGGCTGAACAGCACCTCGCCCGACGCGCCGCTGTACACCCGCGTGAAGCACTCGTCGCCGTAGACGACCTCCGCGACGCCGTCGCCCTCGAAGTCGAACACCGACGAGCCGGTGACGCTCGACGAGATGTCCTGCGTGCTGCGCGACCACGCGATGCCGGCCGGGCACGCGCCGAAGTCGCAGGTCTTCTTGGGGCAGACGCCGCCCGGGCGCGGCGAGACGCAGTCGATGTCGAAGAGCGTGTAGTAGGCCTTGCTCGCGATCGCGACCTCCGGGAGCCCGTCGCCGTCGAAGTCCGCGATCGTCGGGGGCCCGCCGGTGCCGCCGCCGGGGATCGTGACCGGCCCGAAGATCACGGCGCCCGTCGCGTCGTGGATGGTGACGTTCGCCTCTCGCCCGACGACCAGCTCGGGCGCGCTCGCCGGCAGGCCCGCGCCGTACGCGCCGAAGTTCGCGACGGCGACGTGGCCGGGGCCGAGCGCCGTCTGGTACGCGGCGTCTGCGGCCCACGCGCCGGCCTTCCACTCCCAGACGCGCGCGCCGTTGGCGAGCTCGGGCGCGGGGTCGGCGTCGAGGTTCGCGACGACGCCGAAGAGCCCCTGGCTGAAGGTCGCGTAGCCCGACGGCGACTCTGAGAGCTTCACGCCCGCCGCCGAGAACACCTGCCCCTCGCGGACGATCTCGGGCTTCCCGTCGTCGTCGAGATCATAGATCGCCGGCCCGGCCCAGCCGTTGGTGCAGCGGTGCAGGGACGTGTTGCAGGCGAACGCCGCGTCCTTCGCGCTCTTCCAGAGCAGCTTCCACGCGCCCGCCTTGCGCGTGAAGGCGAGCAGCGCGCCGTCGCTGCCGTAGGCGACGATCTCGGGCGCGCCGTCGGCGTCGAGGTCCGCCCCCGCGAGCGTGGACGACGAGACCACCCAGTCGACGATCGTGTCGCCGTCGAGATCGACGCCGCCGAGGTTGGCGTGGAGCGCGCACGTCTTGCCGTCGAGCACGCGGATGACGCCCAGCTCCTCGGTGTAGCTGTTCACCACCGTGGCCGTGAACGCGGCGGCGATCACGGGCGCGATGACGTCCTTGCCCGCGTCGAACGGCAGGACGATCGGCGTCCCCTGCACGTCGACGTGACCCGGGAAGGGATCGCCCGCGGGCGCGACCGAGAACTCGCACCCGACCGCGGGGGAGAGGACGCCGGCCTCGGGGAGGTGGATGCACGAGAGATCGAGCGCGGGGGACTGCGTGCTCCACGGCACGCAGACCTTGGTGGCGGGATCGCAGCGGGTGTCGCCGTCGCAGCCGTCGTTGTCCGTGCAGGTGATCTTGGGGACGCACGCGCCCGAGACGCACGTCTCGGTGGGCTTGCACGCGCAGCCGCCCGCGCCGCCGCTGCCGCTCGCGCCCGAGCCGCCGCCTGCACCTGCCTTGCCTGCGGCGCCGCTCGCGCCGGCGACGCCCGCCGCGCCGCTGCCGCCCGCGCTGCCGCTCGCGCCCGCCTTGCCTGCGGCGCCGCTCGCGCCGGCCCCGCCCGCGCCCGCGCCGGATTTCCCTGCGCTGCCGCTCGCGGCGGCGGCCCCGCCCGCCCCCGCCTTGCCCGCGGCGGCGCCCTTGCCTGCGGCGCCGGCCTGCGCGCCTCCGCCGCTCGCGTTGCCTGCGCTCCCCGACGCCGGCGGGCCGTCGCTCGCGGCGTCGGAGCCGCCCCCGCACGCGGCGAACACGGAGATCGAGGCTGCGATGAAGGAAGCGATCCGGGCTCTCATGGCTCGATGAGAGTCGCGTCCGCGCGGTCGCGTCAAGGTCGCCCGCGGAGGTCGCGCGCTTCTCGCGCCCGGCGGCGTCGGGGCGGGGTAGCCTGCGCGCGAGATGACCTTCGATCTGATCGTGCGCAACGGGACCCTCGTCGACGGATCGGGGGCGCCGCCGCGCCTCGCGGACGTCGCCGTGGCGGGGGGCAAGATCGCCGCCGTCGGCCTCGGGCTCGGCCCCGCGCGCGAGGAGCTCGACGCGTCCGGAGCCGTCGTGACGCCCGGGTTCGTCGATCTGCACACGCACTACGACGGCCAGGTGTCGTGGGACGCGGCGATGCTGCCGTCGTCCGCGCACGGCGTGACGACCTGCGTGATGGGCAGCTGCGGCGTCGGGTTCGCGCCGGTGCACGCCGAGGATCACGCCGCGCTCATCGAGCTGATGGAGGGCGTCGAGGACATCCCGGGCGCCGCGCTCGCGGAGGGGATCAGGTGGGGCTGGGCGACGTTCCCCGAGTACATGCGCGCCATCGACTGGCCGCACGCGATCGATTTTGCCGCGACGGTGCCGCACGACGCGCTCAGGATGTTCGTCATGCGCGAGCGCGCGGTCGCGAACGAGCCCGCGACCGACGCGGACATCGCCGCGATGCGGGCGCACCTGCGCGCGGCGCTCGAGGCGGGGGCGCTCGGGTTCAGCACCGGCCGCACCGACAACCACCGCTCGTCGCGCGGCGCCTTCACGCCGGCGTCCGAGGCCACGCAGGCGGAGCTCTGCGGGCTCGCGGGCGCGTTCGAGGGGCTGTCGCACGGCGTCCTGCAGGCGGTGAGCGACTTCGACATGATGAGCACCGACGCGCGCTTCGATCCCGAGTTCGACGTGCTCGAGCAGATGACGGCGGCGGCGCACGGACACCCGCTGTCGATCTCGCTCTCGCAGCGCGACATGTCGCCCGATCAGTGGCGGCGGATCCTCGCGCGGGTCGAGCGCTCGAACGCGCGCGGCGTGCCGATGCGGGTGCAGGTCGGCGCGCGGGGGATCGGCGTGCTCGTCGGCTACGAGACGACGTTCCACCCGTTCATGGGGTTCCCCGGCTACAAGGAGCTCGCGCACCTGCCGCTCCCCGAGCGCGTGGCCCAGCTGCGGTCGCCCGAGCGCAAGCGCCGCATCCTCGCAGAGAAGAGCGAGCCGGTCGCCGGCGACGGCAGCGCCGTCCCCGCGCTGGTCGACAAGCTGCTCTCCGCCCTCGACTTCGTGTCGATGCGGCTGTTTCGCCTGGGTGAGAATCCGGACTACGAGCCGTCGATGGACAGCTCGATCTGCGCCGAGGCGCAGCGGCGAGGCGTCTCGCCGCTCGAGGCGATCTACGACGCCCTGCTCGAGCAGGACGGCCACGCGCTCCTGTATTTCCCGATCTTCAACTACACGGAGTTCAGCCTCGACAACGTGCGCACGATGCTCGACCACCCGGCCGCGCTGCCGGGGCTCTCCGACGGCGGCGCGCACGTCGGCACGGTGTGCGACGCGAGCTTCTCGACGTACATGCTGACGCACTGGGCGCGCGACCGCGCGAAGGGGAGGTTCCCGCTCGAGCGCGTGGTGAAGATGATGACGCACGACACCGCTTCGTTCGTCGGCCTGCGCGACCGCGGGCTCGTCGAGGTGGGGCGTCGCGCCGACCTGAACATCATCGATCACGCGCGCCTGCGCCTCTCCCCGCCGCGGCTCGTCCATGACTTGCCGGGCGGCGGGCGGAGGTTGCTGCAGGACGCGCACGGGTACCGAGCGACGCTGGTCGCGGGCGTCGCGGTCGCGCGCGACGACTCGCTGACGGGCGCCCTGCCCGGGCGGCTCGCGCGGCCGTCGGCCCGCGCGTCGTGATCACCGGGGGCGGTGCGCCGTGCCCTCTCCCGCGGTGATGAAGAGCGCGGTCGTCGGCCCGTCGACGTCGGCCGTGTGCCAGACCCCAGGGGGGTTCACGGCGGCCTCGTGCGGGCGGAGCGTCAGCCGGCGCGTCGCTCCGTCGAGCTCCTGGATCAGGGTCAAGCTCCCCGACAGGCAGACGACGAGCTCGTCGCCGCGCGGGTGCATCTCCCACGACGCCCACGGCGCGTCGAAAGCGTGCACCGAGACGAGCCGTCCCTCTCTGCCGTCGCCCGACGTGCGCGCGGCGTAGGCCTCGTACCAGGCGAGCGTGCCGTCGTGCTCGGGCTGTAGGGTGACGGTGGCGCCGAGCCCGAGATGGACGGGGCGCGCGGCGAGATCGAACACGTTGGGCACGCGGCCAGCGTCTCACGGCCTCGGGTGGACGTCAGCGCCCTCTGCACCGCGCGAGGAGACGTCGACTACGCGCCCGCCTTGGCGAGCAGCTCGTCGAGCTTGTTCGAGGTCAGCGTCCGGCTCCGGCGGGAGGGGATCTTCGCGAGCCAGCGCCCGAGCTCCTTGCGCTTGAACCCGCGCGGCAGCTCCAGCTCCGGGAGGCTCGTGAACAGGCGCGAGCGCCCGCTCGACAGGTACGCGAAGTCGAACAGCGCCTTCTCGGGCGTCGCCAGCTTCGCGCCACGCGGCGTCTCCTCGAAGCCCCCGAAGACCTCTGGCGCGACGTGATGGATGGAGAACGTCCCGACCCTCGTCGTCAGCCGCTGCGTCTTGCCGAGCGACACCGCGTACACGACGCCGGGGATCTGCTCGATCATGCCGTGCCGGTGCAGCGCCGTCTGCAGCGAGACGTAGGCCGGCAGCGGGGCGGTCAGGTGCTCTGGCAGGCGCAGCGGATCGAGCGCGTCCTCGAGCCACCAGGTCCCCTGACGCACGGACTGGAGGAGCCCCGCGCGCGCGAGGCGCGCGAGCTGCTTGCTCGCCGCGCTCGTCGTCTGCCTCAGGGCCGCCGCCGCGTCGGCCGTGTCGATCGCGGGGACGCCGAGCCGGCGCAGGATGGCGAGCGCGTCGGTCGGGTTCATCGCAGCGCAAGGAGTCGCGCCACGACGTCCGCCTGCATCGCTTCCCAGGCGTCACGGCCTGCGTAGAGCTCGGCGTGGCTCGGCTCGAGGTACGCGACGACCTTGGAGGCGTACTCGTCGAAGCCGAGCCCCACCGCGTGGTCGAGGGCGCCGTCGAGCCGCTTCCTCGACGCGGCGTCGAGCACGAGGTCTCTGGCGTCCGGCCGGGCGAGGAGCAGGGAGAGATCGAAGACGTCCCGCGCCTGCGGCTCGGTGCGCGCGGCGAGCGCGTGGATCTTCTGACGGATCGCCGCGCCGGTCGTGTAGTGCGTGGCGAGCACCGGCGTGAGCCCGTAGGGTCGCAGCACCTCTCGATCGGCGGCCTCGTACTTCGCGCCCTCGATGCCCTCACGCCGCGAGAATTCTACCTTCGTGCGGATCGGCAGCTCTTCGCGGGAGCGCTGCAGTCCCACCTTCCAGCGCTGCGTGGTCTCGGTCTGCTTCGGCGTGGAGGTCTCGA
This sequence comes from Polyangiaceae bacterium, assembly GCA_020849655.1. Lineage (GTDB taxonomy): Bacteria > Myxococcota_A > Polyangia > Polyangiales > Polyangiaceae > JADLFU01. The sequence continues at coordinate 16,448 of JADLFU010000057.1, forward strand.
CGATGGTGAGACCATGGGCCTTCAGCGGAGTCGTGACCGCGGGTGACTTCAGGAGGCGCTCGACCTTGTTCCTGAGCGTCTCCTTCGCGATCACGACGACGTCGAGGTCCATGTCCTCGGAGGTGCGGACGCTGCCGAAGAAGAAGCGCAGGTTGCAGCCGCCCTTCAGCGCGATCAGCCCCTTGTCCTCGCCCTTCGCGAGCAGCGCGCGGAGGAAGACCAGGTGGAAGAGCTCGGTGCTCTGCCGGACGGTGGAGACCACGGTCTATCAATGCCAAAAGTATCCTGGGCAGGCAACAATCAGGATTGATATGGGCTGGGTTCCCAGCGCGCGCGCGTCGCGGGTGGAGATCCCAGGCCATCAGAACCCGCCGGACGGATCGGCCTCCTCGGCGAACCACGCGACCGCGTGCCCGCCCATCACCGCCGTGCCGAGCGAGCGCCACGCGCGCTTCGACCACGTGCCGCCGTTGATCATCACGGCGTGGTGCTCGGGGCTGCTCTGCCAGCTGGCGACCGCCTCCGCGGGAGAGACGCGGTCCGACGAGCGCACGGAGATCTCGTAGCCCGTCGCGCCGAAGCCGGAGATCTCGGCGGGCTTCTTCCACATGCAGGCGGCCTGCGCGTGGTCGGCCGTGTAGCAGCACGGCGTCCACGGGCCCGCGCTCGACCAGCTGTGCTGGTTGCACGAGCCGGTGTCGGGGCGCTGTTGCTCTTGATCGCGGACGTGCGTGGCGGCGACGCGCCCGAGCGCGCGCGAGCGTGGGATGCGCGGGAGGCCCCGACTCTCACGGTAGGCGTTGATGCGGTCCGCCAGCTCGACGCCGAGGGCGTCGGGCGCAGGTCCAGCGGACGCGGGCGGCGGCGCGTGCGACGGGGGCACGGGGGAGGGCGTGCCCGGCGCCGCCGGAGTCGGCCACGGCAGGCCCGGGATGGCCCAGCCCGCAGGGGGCGGCGGCAGCGTGAGCCCGGGCGGCATCGGGAAGGGGAACGGCCACGCCGGAGGCGGCGCGCCCTGATCTGGCGCGGGGGGCCTCGCGGGCGGCGCGTAGGTCGCGGTCGCGACGGGCGGCGGCGCGCCCTGGGGGCGCCACGTCGGGCCGGGAGGCTGCGCGCGATCCGATTGCCTGCGGTGCGCGCAGCCGGCGACAGCGGACGCGAGGGCTGCTGCGGCGATCAGGCGGCGACGCGTGTGCATCTCGGTTCGCGTACGCGCCCGCGCGAGTGGACCTCCCCGGGGGGACCCGCGCAGCGCGGGCATGACGATCTCCGCGCTGCTCCTGGACGCCGCCCAGCGACTGCTCTGGCCGTCGCTCGGGGAGCTACGGCCGAGGCACCCGCCCGGGGCCGGCGGTGGGCTCCTCGAACGACAGCCTCCGCGCGAGGTCGGCGGCGTCGGCGAGCCGCGCGCCCACCGCCGCAGCCGCGGTCGCGCCGCGCGCGGTCGTGCTGACGTGCAGGACGAAGCAGCGGCGCACGCTCGCGCCCCACGCGAGGTACTGCCCCGTGAGGGCCGCGTCGGCGCCCCGCGCGCCTCCCACGATCGCGAACCCGTGGCTGTCCCAGCCGGGCACGAGCGCGTCCGCGCGGTCGATCGCGGCCTCGCCCTCCTCGGGGAGCGACGGATCGC
>JADLFU010000058.1 GCA_020849655.1 Polyangiaceae bacterium
CGGCGCGGGCGGCGACTCCGCCGGCGCGGGCGGCGACTCTGCCGGCGCGAGCGGATCCTCCTCCGGAGGCGCGAGCGGATCCTCCTCCGGAGGCGCGGCGGGCGACGCAGGCCCGGGCGGCGCCGCGGGCGACGCAGGCCAGGGCGGCGCGGCAGGCGACGCAGGCCAGGCCGGCGCGGCGGGTGACGCGGGCCAGGGCGGCGCTGGCCAGAGCGGCACGTCGGGCGCGAGCGGCGCGGGCGGCTGAGATGGAGCTCGTGGTCGAGCTCCAGCGCGCGCTCCAGCAGGCGGTGGTGTGGTCCCTCCCGCTCCTCGGCGCGGCGTGGGTGGCGGGCCTCGTAGGGGCCAAGCTCCAGGAGGCCGCCGGCGCGCCCGATCCTGCCGTCTCTCAGCTGCCGCGCGTGCTCGGTGTCGCGCTCGCCGTCGCGCTCGCGGGGCCGTGGGTCGCGCGCGGGCTCGGCGCGATGCTGTCGCGCGCGCTCGGCGGATGATCTCTCCCATCTCCCAGATCCCGACGACGCCGGACGGCGCCAGGGTCCAGGCAGGCGGGCGGGTGCTCGCGTCGGACGAGCGCGGGATCATGCTCGGCGACGCGCTCGGTGTGGCGCGCGTGGACGGCGTCCGCGGGGCGCCGGGCGATCTCGTCGTGGTCGAGGGCGAGGCGCGGGGCGGCGCGCTCGTCGACGCCGCAATTGTGACGCGGCACGCGTCGCGCCACGCCGACCTCGGCGACGTGCGGCGGTTCGTGTTCGACGGGATCGGCCGCGCGCTCGTCGCGAGGCAGTCCGCCCTCGACGCGGTCCGGGCGTACTTCGCGGACGAGCGGTTCCTCGAGGTGACGACGCCCGTGCGCGTGCCGTCACCGGGGCTCGATCCCCACCTCGAGGGCGTCGAGGCGTCGGGCGCGTACCTCGTGACGTCGCCCGAGGTCCAGATGAAGCGCCTGCTGGTCGGCGGGGTGCCCCGTTGCTTCCAGATCGGGCCGTGCTTCCGGGCGGACGAGCGCGGCCGCCTGCACCACCCGGAGTTCACGATGGTGGAGTGGTACCGCGCGTGGGCGGGCTGGCAGGACGTGCTCACCGACACCGAGCGCCTGGTCCAACGCGTCGCCGTCGCGGTGAGCGGCCAGCCGCGCCTCCGCGCCGGCGAGCGTGAGCTCGACGCCACGCCGCCGTTCGAGCGAGTCCGCGTGCGCGACGCGTTCGCGGAGCACGCGGGCGTCGACGCGGACGCGCTGGTCGAGCTCGCGGCCCACGATCACGACGCGTATTTTCGCCTGATGGTCGACGTCATCGAGCCCTCGCTCGCGGCGTCGACGCGGCCGGTGTTCCTCGTCGACTTCCCCGCGTCACACGCGTCGCTCGCGCGGAGGTGCCCCGACGATCCCCGCTTCGCGGAGCGGTTCGAGCTGTACGCCGCCGGCGTCGAGCTCTGCAACGGGTTCGGCGAGCTGACGGACGCCGCCGAGCAGCGCGCGCGCTTCGCCGACGATCTGCGCGTGCGCCGCGCGCGAGGGCTCGCCGAGCCTCCCGTCGACGAGCGGTTCCTCCGCGCGCTCGACGAGGGGATGCCGCCGTCGGCCGGCAACGCGCTCGGGCTCGATCGGCTGCTGATGCTCGCGGTCGGCGCGCGCTCGATCTCCGACGTCGTCGCGTTCGATCCCGACTCGCTCTGAGCGTCGCCTCACGCGAGCGTGACGGGCTCGGTCTTCGACTCGATCACCTCGCGCCACAGCCGGTGCACGCCGGGGCCCGCCCCCAGCTCCGCCAGGATCGCGAAGATGCCCCACTGCAGGCGGTTCAAGAATAGCCACTCGGGCGGCATCGCGAGCCGGAGCTTGTTGACGTTCTTGAACACGAGCGCGTCGTACGTCTCGCGCACGAACTCGCGGGTGAAGCGGAACGCGGGATCGCGCATCGGGCGGTACAGCACGCCCATCGCGGCCCACTGCGCGTCGAAGTCGAACCGCTTGTCGCCGGGGCTCACGAACCCGACGGCCGCCAGCCGCTCGGGGAAGCGCGCGCGGTCCGAGTCGGTCACGCAGAGCGCGAGGGCCTTCCATCGATCGATGAAGGCGGCGTCGAACGTGCGCGCACAGCCGAAGTCGAGGAACACGACGCCGCCGTCCGCCGCGAAGAGGTAGTTGCCAGGGTGCGGATCGGCGTTGAAGAGCCCGTGCTGGAACAGCGGCCTGAAGCACCCCTCGTAGACGAGCGCGCCCGCCGCGTCTCGCTCGGGCTGGCTCGCGCCGGCGACGAACGCCCCGAAGCGCTGCCCCTCGGCGAGCGCGCTCGACAGCACCCGCCGCGCGCTCCGCTCGGGCACGACCTCGGGCACCCGCGCGCCGCGGATGCGCCCGAGCACCTCGCCGAACACGCGCTGGTTGCGCGCCTCGATCCGGTAGTCGCACTCCTCGAGCAGGCGCTGGCGCAGCTCGGACGCGAGCTCGCCGCCCTTCACCTTGGAGCCCATCGACGACAGCGTCGCGAGCGTCCCGGCGGTCTTGAGATCGCTCGTCAGCACCTCCTCGATGCCCGGGTACTGCACCTTCACGACGATCTGGCGCTCGCCGAGGCGCGCGCGGTGCACCTGCCCGATCGAGGCGGCGGCGAACGGCGCGCGGTCGAACTCGTCGAACAGCTCCGCGGGCTTCTTGCCGAGCTCTCGCTCGATCTCGCGCTCGATCACCTCCGGCTCCATCGCGACCGTGCTCGCCTGCAGCTCGCTCAGGATCTTCTGGGCCGCGGGCGGCATCGCGCCGGGCAGGTAGCTCGCCATCTGCCCGACCTTCATCACGAGGCCCTTCAAGGCGCCCATCTGCTTCACCAGCTCCTCGGCGCGAGCGACCGCGTCGGCCTCGTCTTCGTCGTCGGGCGCGCCGTCCCCGATGCCGAGGTTCTTCTTCGCCGCGGCGACGCCGAGGCGCGCCGCGAGCTTCGCGGTGACCCACGTGCGATCGCGCAGCCCGGACGGGAGGTGGGAGAGGAGCTTCGGCGGCATCGCCCGCGGCCTGTGGGCACACCGTCGCGCGGCGACAAGGGGGAGCTGACGGCGCGACCGTTGACGCGGCGATCGCGACCCGATAGCCGTCGCGCGCCCTCGCCCTCTGCGGGGGCGTTGACTGGTGACGGTCGCGGCGCCTCGCAGACGGGGCCTCGCGCGCAAGAGGGAAGCCGGCGCGAGTCCGGCAGAGCCCCCGCTACGGTGACCGAGGACGACGGCTCCGAGTACGCCACTGCACGCTCCGCTTGCCCGATCCGGGCCACGGGGCCGCGGGAAGGCGGAGCCCGAGGAAGAGACGGAACTCCGGAGACCTGCCGACACCGACCCGAAGCGCCGCGGGGTGCGGCTCGGAAGGTCCGATGCGCCCGCTCCTTCCCCCTCTCCTGTCGCTCTCGCTGCTCGCGCCGTCGGTCGCCCGCGCCGACGACGTCACCGTGTCCGGCGAGCGGCCCTTCGCTCCCCGCGCGAGCCGCGACGCCACGGCGCCCGCCACCGTCCTCGATCGGGCGCGCCTCTCGTCACCGGGGGTGACCGCGGCCGAGGTGCTGCGCGGCGCACCCGGCGTGAGCGTCGTCGAGGGGGGCGCCGGCGCCGTCTCGACCGCGGCGGTCCGCGGCGCGACCTCCGCCGAGACCCCGGTGTACCTCGCGGGCGTCCGCATCAACGACGACGTCGGCGGCGCGGCGGATCTCTCGGAGCTCCCGCTCTTCGCGATGGAGCGCGCCGAGATCTACCGCGGGCACGCGCCGCTCGTCGCCGATCGCCTCGGGATCGGCGGCGCGATCTTCTTCGATCCGCGGCGCGCCGCCACGACCGAGCTCGCGTACGGCGCGACCGTCGGCAGCTTCGGCAAGCGCGAGTCGCGCCTCCTCGCGTCGCTCGGCACCCGTCGCGACGGCGCGCTCCTGGCCCTCCGCGCGGCCCGGAGCACGAACGATTTCTCTTACATCGACGACGGCGGCACGGCGTTCGATCCGAGGGACGACCGCGCGCGGCGGCGCGCGAACGCGGACGTCTCGCTGGTCGACGCGTGGGCGGTCGGCCGAGCGTCGCTGCCGCGCGGGGGGCACGTCGATCTCGTCGGCGCTCACGCGGAGCGCTCATCTGGCGTGCCGGGCAACGCGCTCGTGCCCTCACGTCACGCGCGCCTCCACGCGACCCGGACGCTGCTCGCGGCGCGCAGCGCGCTCGGGGAGCGGGAGGGCGTGGAGGTCTCGCTGACGACGTCCGCCCTCGCGGCCACGTCGCGCTACGACGATCCTGGGTTCGAGCTCGCGCTCGGCGCGCCCTCCGCGACGACCCGCGGCGCGCGTGTGGAGCAGGCCGCCGACGTCCGCGCGGAGATCGGCGAGGCCTCCACGCTCCGCGTCGACGCGCGCGTCGCCCACGAGCGGCTGACCGTGGAGACCACGAGCGCCGCGGCGTCGCGCCGGCTCTTCTCGCGCGCCGGCGCGGCGTGGACGTCGCGGCTCGGCGAGGCGGTGAGGATCGACGCGCTCGCCGCGATCGAGTGCCACGGCACCTCGACCGCCGCCGAGCCCGCGCGCCTGTGCGACACGACGGCCCCGTCGGCGCGCGCCCGGGGCACGCTCCAGGCCGGCGCGGTGTCGGTGTTCGGCGGCGCGGGGCGGTACGCGCGCGTGCCGACGCTGGGAGAGCGCTTCGGGCTCACCGGTCCGGTCCGCGGGAACCCGGCGCTCTCGCCGGAGCGGGGCCGGATCGTCGACGCAGGCCTGCGCGCGGAGGCCGGTCGCGGCGGCGCGCGCGCCGCGGTCGAGCTCTCCGCGTTCGCGCAGTGGACGACCGATCTCGTCACCTCCGAGCGCTCGTCGCTCGGCTTCGTGCGGCCGTACAACACCGACGGCGCGCGGACGCTCGGCGCGGAGCTCGACGCGCGCGCGGAGGCGTCGCGGCACCTCTCGCTCGCGATCGCCGCGACGGCGGTCGATCCGCGCACGACGACCGAGGGGCGCGCGGGAGACCTCGTGCCGTTCCGCTCGCGGCTGACCCTCTCGCCGTCGGCGCGCGCCGCGGTGGGCCCGGCGGGCGCGCTCGACGAGCTCGCGCTGACAGCTAGGTACGTATACCAATCCAGCCGCGTCGCAGACCGTCGTGGACTCGTGGTGCTGCCGGCGCAGGCGCGGGTGGATCTCGAGCTGACCGCGAGCTTCGCGCAGGCGCGGCTCCAGCTCGCGGGCCGCGTCGCGAACGCGCTCGGCGCGCGCCTCGTCGACACGCTGGGCTTCCCGCTGCCGGGTCGCGCGTACTTCGCGTCGTTCGAGGTGGTCGGGCCGTGAAGCGGGTCGCCGCGCTCTCCTTCGCGCTGTCGCTGCTCTCGTGCGGCGCCGAGCGTCCACCGCCCGACACCGGCGGCGCCTCCCTGCCGGAGACGGCGTGCGGGCGCGGCGTCGTGGTGGTCGCGAGCGACTACGCGTCGTCGTCCGTCGCGCTCGCGGACACGTCGGGCGCGATCGCGTCGGAGTCCGTGCTGTCGAGCGCCTCGGCGGCCGCGGGCCTCGGCGCCCCGCTGTCCGGCGACGTCACCGCGCCGTCGTCGCGGCCCCCGAGCGGCCGCGTCGTGCTGCTCGATCGGTACCCGGCGAGCGTCGTCACGTGGGTCGATCCCGAGACCGGCGCCGTCGAGGGCCAGCTCGCGCTGTCGCCTGGCGTCGCGACCAACCCGCAGGACTACCTCGAGCTCGACGACCAGCGCGCGTACATCACCCGCTACGACTCCGCGGCCTCTTCCGCCGTCGCGCCCCTGTCGCGCGGCGGTGACGTGCTCGTCGTGGATCACCGCGCGCACGCGGCCGTCCGCTCGATCGCGCTCCCGTCGGAGGGCGCGCTCCTGCCGCGACCGACGAGGCTGGTGCGCGCGGGCGCGTTCGTCGTCGTGCCGCTCGAGCGCATGGATCGCGGGTTCCAGCAGGCGGGGGACGGCGCGGTCGTCGGGATCGATCCCGCGACCGACACGATCGCGTGGGCGCTCTCCCTACCCGGCCTCGCGAGCGGCGGCGGCGCGGCCGTGGCCGCCGCGGGCGCGACGCTCGTCGTCTCGTGCTCGGGCCGGTTCGCCGACGGCCTCGCCGCGCAGCGCGCGCGCGCCGGAGTGGCCGTGTTCGACGCGACGCAGACGCCGCCCGCGCTCGTCGCCGTCCACCGCACGCCCGCGCCGCCGAGCCCGTTCGTCGATCTCGACGCCGACGGGCGGATCGTCCTCGTGACGTTCGGGGACGCCGACGCGGGCGTACCCGACGCCCTCGTCCGGCTCGATCCCGCGACGGGCGAGCAGCGCACGATCTCGACGTCGACGCCGTTCACCCTCGGGGACGTCCGCTGTCTGCGCGCGTGCGATCGTTGCCTCGTCGCCGACGCCGAGGCGGGCGCCTTGCTCGTCGTCGACGCGGGCGGGGTGTCGCGCGTCCCGGCGCGCTCGCGAGGCCTGCCGCCGCGCTACCTGGGACGCTTCTGATTCGCCCGGCGCCCGGGCGACGCTACGCTCGGCGCCGTGCACGCGCGCATCCCGACCGAGTTTCGCTACTGGGAGAAGATCGACACGCCGGCCGCCGAGCGCCTGCGGAGCGTGCTCCGCGCGCTGTTCGGCGTCGATCCGCGGCTGCCCGACGAGACGGTGCGCACGTGGGGCGAGGGCTACTACGAGGCCGATCCGGTCGCCGAGGCCTTCATCGACGAGGTGATGATCCCGCGCGGCCAGGCGGAGGGTCGGCGCATGGTCGACCTCGCGCTCGAGTCCGGCGTCGACAGCGTGCCCGACGCGCCCGCGTCGCTGAGGCGCCTGTTCGAGGAGCAAGAGCGCGCGCCGTCGTGGGTCGATCGCCGCGTCGTCGAGCAGGGCGCGCGCGTGTTCCGCCGCTTCGGCACGCACATGTACAGCTTCGCGGGCGCGATCACGCTCGAGGGCTACCGCGAGAGCTCGGTCGCGAAGCCGCTCGCCTTCACCGGCGCGTACGCGGGCGAGTCTGCGAACCGCCGCTTCCTCGAGACGGCGTCGTTCTGGGTCGACGTCTCGGAGCCCGGCGCGCTCGAGCCCGGGGGTCGCGGCCGCGCGACGGCGCTGCGGGTCAGGCTGATGCACGTCTTCGTGCGCAGGCGGCTGCTCGCGCACCCCGGCTGGGATCTCGACGCGTGGGGGGTGCCGATCAGCCAGTCGGACGCGCTCTTGACGCTGATGGGAGGGAGCTTCCTCCCGGGCTACGGGCTGCGCGCCCTCGGCTACCGCACGAGCCGCGAGGAGATCGAGGCGATGATGCTGTTCTGGCGCTGGATCGGGCACCTGATGGGCGTGCAGCCGCGCTGGTACCCACGCGACGTGAGCGAGGCGCTCGGGCTCGTCTTCACGTCGATGGTGAAGGGCGCGTCGACCTCGGGCGACGACGGCGTGACGCTCGCGCGCTCCTACCTCGAGTCGTACGGCCCACGAGACGGCGACGACCTCCAGACCCGCCTCGTCAAGCGCTGGGAGCGCGGCCTGCAGCTCGGGTACGCGAGCTGGTTCGTGCCGCCGCGCACGTACGCGCGGTACGGCCTGCCTCGACCCGGCCTGTGGCGGCTCCACCCGCTCGCGCAGGCGCCGTGGCACTTCGCGCGAGAGACGGTGCGCCGCCGCGTCCCTGCGGTCGACGAGTGGGTCGATCGACGCGCACGCGCCGAGACGAAGGCGTGGATCTCCGCGCGGCTCGGCGCGCGCAAGGCCGAGTACCACGCGGCCGAGCGGTTCACGCGGTGACCTTGCCCCCCGACGTCCCCGGCGAGGTGCTCGGGCACCGCGTGATCGGGGTGCTCGGCGCGGGCGCGACGGCGCGCGTGCTGCTCGCCGTGACGCCCGATGGCAGAGAGGTGGCGCTCAAGCGCGTGCACCCGCACCTCGCCTCGAACCCGGACGCGCGGGCTCGCCTGCGCCGCGAGGCGGAGTACCTGAGCCACGTGGCGGGCGACGGGGTGGTCGAGCTGCTCCGTGTGCTCGAGGACGAGCGCGACCTCGCGCTCGCGCTGCAGCTCGAGCGCGGCCCGTCGCTCGCGCGGGTGCTCGACGAGGCGCGGGCCCAGAGCAGCGCCATCCCGACGGAGCGCGCCCTCGCCTGGGCGCGCTCGACGCTCCGCGCGCTCGCGCGCATGCACGCGGCGGGCGTCGTCCACGCCGACGTGAACCCACGCAACGTGCTCACACGCGACGAGGTCGCCGTCGTCCTCGTCGATTTCGGCTTCGCCGGGCCGCCGTCCGGCTCGGGCCCGATACGAGGGACGATCGGCTACCTCGCGCCCGAGCAAGCAGCGGGCGGCGCCTCGCCTGCCTCCGACGTCTACGCGGCCGGGGTGATGCTCTGGGAGCTGCTCCGACTCGAGCGCTACCGCCAGACCACCAACCCCGCCGCGCTGCTCGCCGCGCTACCAGGTGAGGCGCCGCGGGCCCTCGACGTCGGGCGCCCCGACCTCGCGCCGTACGCTGGGCCGGTCCGTGCGCTGCTCGCGACCGCTCCCCTCGCCCGCCCGACCGCGCGCGACGCCGCGGCGCTCCTCTCGGGTTTTGGTTGACGGCCGCGCGCGGCGAGCCCGATAGAGGCGCATGGCCGCCAAGAAGCCGACGTCGCCGACCGCCGCGAAGCCGACCGCCGCGAAGCCGAAGCCCGCGCCCGCGCCGAAGCCCGCGCCGAAGTCCTCGCCGCTCACGATCGGGGCGCCTGCGCCGGCGTTCTCGCTGCCGGCCGACGACGGCACGACCGTCTCGCTCGCGAGCCTGCGCGGCCGGCGCGTCGTCCTCTACTTCTACCCGAAGGACGACACGCCAGGCTGCACCCGCGAGTCGTGCGCGTTCCAGGCGAGCCTCGGCGAGCTCGGAGACGTGGGCGCCGTCGTGCTCGGGATCAGCCGCGACGGCGCCGCCTCGCACCAGCGGTTCCGCGCGAAGTACGGCCTCACCTTCCCGCTGCTCACCGACGCCGACCGAGCGGTGCACGAGGCCTACGGCGCGTGGGGCACGAAGACGATGTACGGCAAGCGCGTCGAGGGCGTCATCCGCACGACGGTGCTCCTCGACGAGCGCGGCCGCGTCTCGCGCGTGTTCTCACCCGTGAAGGTCGACGGGCACGCCGCGGCCGTCCTCGCGGCGCTCGGCTGACAGGCGATGCGCGACCTCATCGAGAAGGCGGACGTCCTCCACGAGGCGCTGCCGTACATCCGGCGGTTCCGGGGCGCGACGTTCGTCGTGAAGTACGGCGGTCACGCGATGGTCGATCCGGCGCTCCGCGACGGCTTCGCGCGCGACATCACGCTGATGAAGTACGTCGGCCTGAACCCCGTCGTCGTGCACGGAGGCGGCCCGCAGATCGATCAGACCCTCGCGTCGATGGGCGTCGTGTCGGAGCGCATCGACGGCCTGCGCGTGACCGACGAGAAGACCATGGGCGTCGTCGAGATGGTCCTCGGGGGCAAGGTCAACCAGGAGATCGTCTCGCTCATCTGCCACCACGGCGGCCGCGCGGTCGGCCTGTCGGGCAAGGACGACGGCTTCCTCCGCGGCGAGCGGGTCCTGCGGATGAAGACGAAGGCGGGCCGCGAGGTCGATCCGGGCCGCGTCGGACGCATCGTCGAGGTGCGCACCGAGCTGCTCGAGCGCCTCGTCACGGGCGGCTTCATCCCCGTCGTCGCGCCGATCGCCGTCGACGATCTCGGCGGCTCGCTGAACGTCAACGCCGACACGGTCGCGGGCCACGTCGCGGCGGCGCTCTCGGCCGAGAAGCTAGTCGTGATGACGGACATCGAGGGCGTGCGCGGCGCGGGCGGCGAGATGATCCCGTCGCTGTCGCTCGCCGACGTCGAGCGCCTGAGGCGCGACGGCGTGATCTCGGGCGGGATGATCCCGAAGGTGCAGTGCGCGCTCGACGCGCTCTCCGCCGGCGTGAACAAAGCTCACATCATCGACGGCCGCACGAAGCACGCCTGCCTGCTCGAGATCTTCACCGACCGCGGCGTCGGCACCGAGATCGTCGCCTGACGACGAGTTCCCCCTTCGCGGTCGCGGGCTCATCAAGTACGGTTCGCCGAACATGGCGACGAAGGTGCCCGCGCACATCACCGGGACAGTCTGGAAGATCGAGTGCAAGGTCGGCGACGAGGTCAGCGAGGGGCAGACCCTCGTCATCCTCGAGTCGATGAAGATGGAGATGCCGGTCGAGGCGCCCGAGGGCGGCACGATCGCGTCGATCGACTGCGCCGAGGGCCAGGCCGTCAACGAGGGCGACACCCTCATCACGCTGGCCTGAGCGCCGATGGCGAACCCCAAGTCGATCGAGGTCAAGGTCGGGCTCCTCATCCTGGCCGCGGTGGGGATCCTCGCGGGGTTCGTGCTCGTGATGGGCGGGCTGAGCTTCCAGCCCACGTACAACCTGTTCGTCGACTTCGACAACCCGGGCGGCCTGCAGACGGGCGCCCCCGTGAAGATCGCGGGCGTGAAGGTCGGCGTCGTGAAGGAGATCCAGTTCCGCGGCGGCGTCATCAACCCGACGACGAAGCAGCGCGAGCCGCTCGTCCGGCTCGCGGTGGCCATCGAGAAGCGCCACCGCGCCGCCATCCACACCAACGGCGTGTTCTACGTGACCGCGCAGGGCGTGCTCGGCGAGCAGTTCCTCGCCGTCGATCCGGGCAGCGCCGATCGCCCCGTCCTCGAGGAGAACCAGGTCGTCCGCGGCCTCGATCCGCCGCGCCTCGACCTCTTGCTCTCGGAGAGCTTCGAGCTGTTGCACACCGCGGTCGAGTCGGTCCGCGCGAACCGCAAGGACATCGCCGAGGCGTTCGACGGCATGCGCGACACGCTGAAGGGCACGGGGCACTTCTTCAACAACAACAAGGATCGCCTCGACCGCATCGTCGCGAACGTCGAGCAGATCACGATCGACAGCCAGGAGCTCGTGAAGGCCGGCAAGGCGAAGTACGTCGACAACCCGAGGATCGATCGCATCATCTCGAACATCGAGGCCACGAGCGCGTCCATCCGCCGCGACTCCGACGTGCTGCTCGGCGACGCCAAGGTGACGCTCGCGAACACGAAGAAGATCACGAGCACGCTCGCCGCCGACGAGGAGCAGCGCAAGATCCAGCGGACGATCTCCGACGTCTCAGAGATCGCCGCGAAGGCGAAGCTCGCGACGGCCGACGCGCAGCACATCGTGGCGCACATCAAGAAGGGCGGCGGCAGCGTCGGGAACTTGGTGATGAGCGAGCAGGTCTACGACGACATCCAGGAGCTGGTGCGGGACCTCAAGCACAACCCCTGGAAGCTGTTCTGGAAAGAGTGAAGCTACGCGCGCGCCGGGTGAAATCTTCCCCCGAGCCGGCTATAGTACCGACGTCTCGTCTCTCACGTTCTCAAGGAGCCCGCCCGAATGTCCGGTGAAAAGCAGGAGTCCTCGGTTCTCTTCTCTCTCAAGGAGCTGATGAGCCTCGAAGAGGACCGCATCAAGCAGGAAGACGACGCCAAGCAGAAGGCCGACGACGCGGAGCGAGCGCGCCAGGCCGCGGCGGAGCGGGCGCGGCTCGAGGCGGAGCAGGCGGCGCTGGCCCAGGAGGAGGAGCGCAGGCGGCAGGAGGAGTTCCGCAAGCGCGAGGAGGACGCCCGGCTCGAGGCGCTCCGCCACGCCGAGATCGAGAAGAAGCGTATCGAGGCCGAGCGCGCGGCGCAGCTCGAGGCGATGGCGAAGCAGCAGGAGCACCAGCGGCAGCTCGCGCTCATCCAGCAGGATCAAGGCAAGAAGAAGCTCCGCAACACGCTCATCGGCGTCGGCGTCGGATCGTTCTTGCTGATCGGCGGCGGCCTCGGCCTGTACTTCGGCAAGATCAAGCCTGAGCAGGAGCGCAAGGAGGCGGCCCAGCGCCTCGAGATCGAGAAGCAGCGCGAGGAGGCCGAGAGGCTGAAGAAGGAGGCGACCGAGCAGCTGGAGCGGGTGAAGGAGCTCCAGGCCAGCCTCGCGAACGCGAAGGACGAGAAGACCCGCCTCGAGCTCGAGAAGCGCCTCGCGGAGGCGCAGGGTGAGCTGCAGAAGAAGCAGAAGGGCGTCGGCGGGCCGCTGCCGAAGACCGGCGGCGGCGACACACCGAAGGCCGGCGGCGGCGCGAAGTGCCCGCCCGGCGATCCGCTCTGCGGCCTGTGAGCCGCGCGCGGCTGGCGTTCGCGGTCGACGCGGCGTCGTGGCGTGAGGCGGCGCCGTTGGTCGAGCGGGTGGCGCCTCACGTCGACGTGTTGAAGCTCGGGCTCGAGCTGTTCTGCGCCGAGGGCCCCGCGATCGTCCGCGAGGCGCGCTCGCTCGGCCCGGAGATCTTCCTCGATCTGAAGCTCCACGACATCCCCGCGACCGTGGAGCGCTCCATCGCGGCGGTGGCCGGGCTCGGGGTCCGCTACGTGACGATCCACGCGAGCGGAGGCCGCGCGATGGTGCGCTCGGCGGTCGCCCGCGCGCGGCGAGAGGCGCCTGAGCTCGAGGTGCTGGCGGTGACGGCGCTCACCTCGCTCGGTGACGCGGACCTCGACGAGCTCGGCGTCGCGCGCGGCATGCTGGGGCACGTCTCGGCGCTCGCGGCGCTGGCGTGGGAAGCGGGCGCGCGCGGGTTCGTGTGCAGCCCTCGAGAGGTCGCGGAGCTGCGGGCGAGGTTCCCCGACGCGACGCTGGTGACCCCGGGCATCCGCCGGGCGAGCGATCCAGCCGGCGATCAGGCCCGCACGATGACGCCCGCGGAGGCCGCGGCGCGGGGGGCGAGCCTGCTCGTGGTCGGCCGCCCGATCCGGGACGCCGAGGATCCGGCCGCGGTCGCGCGCGAGATCAAGGGCCAGCTCGCGTGAGCCGCCTCGTGCTCGGGGTCAACTGCGTGCGCGAGGCGTTGCGCGCGCACGGGAGCCAGGTGACCGAGGTGCTGGTCGAGCGCGGCTCGCCGACCCTGGACGCGCTCGCGAGGTTCGCCGAGGCGCGCGGCGTCCCGGTGCAGTGGGCCTCCCGCTCGACCCTCGACCGGCTCGCCGATGGGACGCGGCACCAGGGCGCGGCGGCGCGCGCGCCGGAGCTGGCGATCGCGTCGCTGGACGTGGTCCTCGAGAAGCCCGACGTGCTCGTGGTCGCGCTCGACGAGATCCAGGATCCCCAGAATTTTGGGGCGATCGTGCGCTCGGCGGTAGCCTTCGGCGCAGACGCCGTGATGTGGGGAGAGAACGCCTCCGCGCCGCTGACCCCGTCGACGTTCCGCGCGTCGGCCGGCGCGATCGAGCACGCGACGCTCGTGCGCGTGCGCTCGCTGCGCGGCGCCCTCGAGCAGTGCGTCTCGGCCGCCTGCGAGGTGGTCGCGCTCGACGGCGGCGCGAGCGTGACCATCGACCGCGCCCCGCTCGCAGGCGCGACCGTGATCGTCGTCGGCTCCGAGGGCAAGGGACTGAAGAAGGGCGTCCGCGCGATCGCGACGAGGGTCGTCTCGGTGCCGATGTCGGGCCGCCTCGACAGCCTGAACGCGTCGAACGCCGTCGCCGTCGCGCTCTACGAATGCGTGCGACAGAGGCGTGTAGTTTCAAGTAAGTAGCACCGATCCTTCATGTAACACTTCAACGATCGATCGCCCGCTGAACGCGCGTTCGGCGCAGGATTCTCTTTCGTATACTCAGTGGATCGACAGAGCGGGCGCCGTTGTCCCACATTTTCATGAGTCATTTCAGGCGGATCAGCACGACTCGATCTGCGGCCGATCGAAGGACAGCGCGAAGAGTTCGAGCATCACTTGAGGGATCGAGCCACGACGCGCGCGAGCGCAGCGGCGAAGGCGTCGATGTCCTCTGGGGTCGTCGTCTCGCCGAGCGAGACCCGCAGCGAGTGAGCGGCCGCGTCGGCGCCCAGCATGGCGGTGATCGCCGGAGACGGCTCGGCGGTGCCGGCCGCGCAGGCGCTGCCGCTCGAGACGCAGACCCCCTCGAGATCGAGGGCCGCGACCAGCGCGTCGCCAGATATCGCGTCGACGAGCAGGTGGGCCACGTGCGGGGCGCGCGGAGCGGGAGTCGTCCGGCGCGCGCCGAGCGCGAGCGCGGCGGCCTCCGCTGCGTCCCGCAGCGGCGCGAGGGCCTGGTAGCGAGCCGAGCCCCCTTCCCGCGCGCGCCGCGCGGCCGCGCCGAAGCCCGCAGCGGCGATCGCGTCCTGCGTCCCGGGGCGCAGCCCCCGCTCCTGCGGTCCTCCCCACAGCACCGGGCGGGGCCCCTTCCCTGGGAGGTGCGCGAGCGCGCCGATGCCCTTCGGGCCCCGGAGCTTGTGGGAGGCGAGCGCGACTGAGTCCGCGCCGCGCCAGGACTCCGGCGGCACCCGACCCGCGGCCTGGACGGCGTCCACATGGACCTCGGCGCCGAGCGCGTGAGCGAGCGCGACGAGTTCCGTGACCGGCTGCAGCGCGCCGGTCTCGTGGTGGGCGGCGTGCATCGACAAGAGGCACGGACGAGCAGCTCGCCGCAGCGCGGCTCCCACCTCCGCCTCGAGCAGGCGCCCGTCAGCGGGCACGGGGAGCCACACCACCGTCACGCCGTCGGCTTCCATCGCGCGCGCGGTCGCGACGACGCTCGGGTGCTCGAGCGCGCTCGTCACGAGCGTCCCTCCCCGCTCGATCCGCCTCAGCGCGAGGTTGTTGGCCTCGGTGCCGCCGGAGGTGAACACCACGTCCCGGTCCGACACGCCGGCGAGCGCCGCGACCTCGGCGCGCGCGTCGTCGAGGTACCGCCGCGCCGCGCGCCCCGCGCGGTGCACGCTCGACGGGTTGCCCCACCCGTCCTCCCTCGCGCGCGCCATCGCGTCCGCGGCGGCCGAGCAGAGCGGCGTGGTCGCGTTGTGGTCGAGGTAGACGAGCGTCACGCGCGCCCGGCGTCGACCGGCAGCGTCACCTCGAACACCGCCCCCGAGAGCGCGCCCCCTCCGAACACGAGCGGCTCGCGGACGAGGCGCGCGTCGCCGCCGTGCCCCCGCGCCACCCGCCGCACGATCGCGAGGCCGACCCCCACCCCGCCGTGCTGCCGGGTGGGCGACGCGTCGACCTGGTAGAATGGCTCGAAGATGGCCTCGTCGCGCCCCGCGGGCACGCCTGGGCCGTCGTCCCCGACCGACACACGGTAGCCTGCCCCGGCGCGCGCCGCGACGACGGCGACCTGCGCCGCGTCGCCCGCGAACTTCCCCGCGTTGTCGAGCAGCTGCGCGACGGCGCGCGAGACGCGCTCGGGGTCGGCGACGCCGGGGAGCGTGGGCTCCGGGAGGTCGAGCGAGACGTGCAGCCCACGCCCGCGCGCGGCCTCGACGACCTGGCGCAGCACCTCGGCGAGATCGTACGAGCGCAGCGCGAGGCGGAGCTTGCCCGTCTCGAGGCCGGTCACGTCGAGCAGGTTGTCGATCACGGCGCGCAGGCGCGCGACGCAGTCGTCGACGCTGCGGAGCGCCCGCGCCTGACCGGCCGACAGCGGGCCGAGCTCGCCGTCGGCGAGGAGCTTCACGTAGCCGACGATCGGCGTCATCGGCGTCGCGAGCTCGTGCGAGACGTTCCGGTAGAAGGACGTGCGCGCGCGATCGAGCTCGACGAGGCGGTGGTTCGCCGCGGACAGCTCGGCGACCTTCTCCTCGAGGTGGGCGACGATGCGCTGGCTCTGCTGACGCAGGCGGGAGTCGTCGGGCCCGGGCGCCGCGCTCTCGCGGTGGCCCTTCAGGTAGCCGCGGACCGCCCGCGCGAACGTGCGCGCGTCGATCGGCTTCTGAAAGTAGCCGTCGCAGCCCACGGCGAGGCTCGTCTCGCGGTCGCCCTCCGCGGTGATGGCGACGATCGGCGTGCCGACGAGCGACGGCTCGCCGCGCAGGCGCAGCGTGACCTCGTAGCCGTCGAGTTGAGGAATGTTGATATCGACCAGCACGAGATCGGGCGCGCACTCGCACGCCTTCCGGATGCCCTCGAGGCCGTCCGCCGCGTCGATGACCTCCATGCCGTCGGCCGCGAGGAGCTTGCGGACGAGCAGGCGGTTCGAGGGGTCGTCCTCGATGTGGAGGATGCGCGGCATCGCCTCGGCCTCTCTATCACGGCTTTGCGGAGCGCCTCGCTTGGAATAGGGTCGCCGCCCCCATGCGCGGAAGGCTCCTCTCGCTCCCCCTCGCGGCCGCGGCGCTCGTCGGCTGCGCTCGGCTCACGACCCCCACGGACGACCGCGTCGTGCCGATGCCCGAGGCCGTCGCCGAGGCGCCCGCGTCGGCCGCCCCTGCCCCTGCCGCGCCCGCGCCCGCGCCGGTGGCCGCGAAGCCCCCGGAGGAGCGCGTGAAGGCGTCTCACATCCTCGTGGCGTACAAGGGCGCGATGCGGGCGGCGCCGGAGATCACCCGCTCGAAGGCCGACGCGAAGAAGCTCGCCGAGGAGCTGCAGGTCAAGCTCGCGAAGGCGAAGCCCGACGCGTTCGCCGACGCCGCGAAGAAGAGCTCGGACGACAAGGGCTCGGGCAAGGCGGGCGGGGACCTCGGCGAGTTCACGCGGACGCAGATGGTCAAGCCGTTCGCGGACGCCGCGTTCGCGCTCCGGCCCGGCGAGGTGTCGAAGGTCGTCGAGAGCGACTTCGGGTTCCACGTCATCCGGCGCGCCCCGTGACGTGATCCCCCGCGCGGCGGCGCTCGGCGCGGCCTCCGGCGCGCTCTACTGGATGGGGTTGCCGGGCCACGCTGGCTGGGGGTGCGCGGTCCTCTCGTTCGCGCCGCTCGCCGCCGCCGCCGCGCGCGGGCCTCGCGTGGGCGCCGTGGCGGGCGCGGCGATGGGGATCGTCGCCTCCGCGGCGTCGCTGGCCTTCCTCCCGCGGGTGCTGGTCGCGCGCGCGGACGTGCAGCCCGGACTCGCGTGGGCGGCGCTCCTCGCGGCGGTGGTCGCGACGGCGGCGCCCTTCGCGGCCATGGTCGCGGGGGCCGCGTGGCTCGCGCGTCGAGGCGTGCCAGTCGCGCTCGGCATGGGAGCGCTGCACGTGCTCGTCGAGGCGCACGCGTGGAGGCCGCTCTCGTGGTCGATCGCCGCGTCGCTCGTCGACGCACCGCTCGCTGGCGCATGGCTCGGCCTCGTGGGCGCGCCGCTCGTGGGGGGCGCGGCGGGCGCGCTCGGCGCGTCGATCGGCGCGGCGGCGTCGGGGCGGCGCGCGTGGCCGCTGGTCGGCGCCGCGCTCGCGGTCGCGGTCGCATGGGGCGTCGCGCGCGGACGCTCTGTCGCGGTCACGGGACCCCACGTCGTCGTCGCGGCGATCCAGCCCGGCGAGGCGGAGGGCGGCCCCGAGGCGCGCGACCACGCGCGGTGGGCGCGGCACCTCGAGCTCTCGCGGCAGGCGGCGGCGCGCGGCGCGACGCTGATCGTGGGCGCGGAGGGCGTCGTGCCCGGCGTCGTCGAGCCGTCGGTCGCGGTGAAGGCGGCCGGTACGCTGCCGGCGACGGTCGTCGTCGGCGCGGTGCTCCGGGACGGCGAGAGGGTGCACAACTCGGCGCTCGTCCTCGATCGGGGGCAGGTGATCGGTCGCCACGACAAGCGCGCGCTCGTGCCGCTCTCGGATCGCGCTCAGGCGTGTATCGAGGAGGCGCTCGGGAAGCTCGCGATCGATCCAGGTGAGGCGGACGGCGCCGTCGAGACCCCCGCCGGGCGCGTCGGCGTGGCGATCTGCTACGAGGAGCTGGTCGATGGCGCGCTCGACCGGGCCATGGAAGATGGCGCGGAGCTCCTGTTGACGCTCAGCCACGACGAGTGGCTGGCGGGGACGGACGTCCCGGAGCGGCAGATCGCGCACGCGCGGCTTCGAGCGATGGAGCGCGAGCGCTGGCTCGTGCGCGCGAGCACGACCGGACCGAGCGCCCTCATCGATCCCACGGGCCGCATCGTCGCGATCACCCCCCGCGGGGCCTCGACCGCGCTGGTCGGGGAGGCGGCGCGCGCGACCCACCGCCCGCTCGCCACGTCGCTCCGCGCTGCCTGGGCCGCGGTGCCGTGGGCCGCGCTCCTGTTCGGGCTCGCCGCGGGTGAATACCGGCGGCGGCGCGCCGTCCAAAGCACCGGCGACGAGGCCGAAAAATTGACAGGATCGGTGCCCCATGGCACTCCTCCGGGCCGCTTCCGACAGGAAGCCGACCCTGGGGAGGCGACCGGGGGCCGAACGTAAGACGTAACGTCGGGGTCTCCGACTTAGACAAGGAAAGCAGGAAAACACATGAAAAACTGGGCGCTTTTGTCGGTTGCGGTGGTGGCTTGTGGCTCGATGGTGATCGGCTCCGCGGCGTGCACCGTGGGCAGCGACAGCGGTGACGCGGCCGGCTCCGGCGGGGCCGCGGGCTCGACGGGCACGGCCGGCTCGGCGGGCGCGGCGGTGGCCGGCGCGGCGGGCGCGGCGGGCGCGGCCGTCGGCACCGTCGTCACGGAGTACTTTGGCGACGCGAGCGCGAAGGACTGCGCCGACTGCCTCAACACGATGACCGGCAAGTACTCCCTCGAGGCGACGGTCGACTGCGGCGGCGCCGTGGCGGCCTGCGGCCCCAAGGGCTGCAACGACGTGATGGACTGCGTCACCGGCGAGTACGAGTCGAAGGGCGACACGCTCTCGTACGACTGCTCGGTCAAGGCCTGCCAGGGCGCGGTCGGCGGCAACAGCGAGGGCGAGGACTTCCTGAACTGCATGGCCGACAAGTGCGGCGCGAAGTGCGGCGTCACGGTCGGCTTCAACACGACGCCCTGCAAGTTAGAGGTCCGGCGGCGACGTCGAGGGCGCTCTCCGGGGCGCCCTTCGTCGTTTGTGCGCCAGCGCCGACAGGGACTCCAGGACCGGCGGACGCCGGGGAGCCACGATGGTGAGCGCCTAGAGCTTCAGCACCTTCTTCAGGCGCTTCGCGTCGGCGAACATGTCGACGTTCGTGAACACGTAGGTCGCCTCCTGCTCGGGCACCGCCCCGGCCAGCTCGCCGAGCTTGTCGATCGCCGGGTCTTCGTAGCGCGACTTGTGGCCCGCGGGGCCGGGCAGCCGGTAGTACGCGACCTTGGCCTTCGAGATGCCGGCGGTCAGCGGATCGCGCGCCGCGAGCGCCTTCACCTCGGCGGCCATCGCCTCGGTCTCGTCGGCGTCCCACGCGGGGGACGGATCGAAGATCACGCGGCGGAACCGCTTCTTCACGAGGGCGAGCAGATCGCGCACCGCGCCCTTGTTCGCGCGGTTCGGCGCGAAGTCGGGCGGGGCGACGAGGATGACCGTGTCGGCCGAGAGCTCGGCGCCGACGGACTCCAGCGTCTTCAGCGCGGTCTCGACGACCATCCCCTCGCGAAAGCCCTCCTGGCCGATCTCGCGCGGCGCCACCATCGCGAACTCGAAGCCGTCGGGGGCCTCGCGGCGCCAGCGCCGGACGGTGCCGGGGCCAGGGGGCGCGACGTGCGTGTCCTGCACCTCGACGAACAGGAACTCCTTGAAGTACCGCGTGGCGGGTACGGGGAAACCTGCACACCCCACCGTGATCATGGGCGCACCGTATCACAGACGCGCGCGGTCGGTCGTGGGGAGTCCCAAGATCGTGAGCGCCATCGCCTCGCCGAGCCTGCGCCCGAGCGACGCCACGACCTCGGCGCGCCGCGCGGCGTCGAGCGCGGGATCGCCCTCCCACGCCGACTCGCCGGCGACCTCGAGCTCGCCCGTGTCAGCGCCGCCAGGCTCGACGAGAGCGCGCCCGACGAGCGTGAGCGTGGTGCCGCGCCCCGAGACGCCGTCGACCGACCGGGCGAGCCCGCTCGTCACCTCGTCGAGCCGGGAGACGTCGACGACGAGCGTCTGCGTCGAGCCGGGATCGTGCGCGCCCTCCCGCGAGAGCGCGCGGCGCGCGCCCGCGACCACCTCGAAGAGCGCGCGCGGCTCGGCGACCGTCGAGCACCCGGGCCTCACCGCGAACGCCCCGCCCTCCGCCGCGCGCACCGGCCGGTACCCGCACGCCGCGAGCGCGGGGACGAGCGAGAGGAGCGCGCGCCGCGCGATCACGCGACGACGAGGTTGATGATCTTGCCGGGGACGTAGAGGAACTTCTTCTCGATCTTGCCGGCGGTGAACGCCCGCACCGCGGCGTCGTCGGCGATCGCGGCGCGGGCGTCGGCCTCGGTCGCGCCGCGCGGGAGCGTGACGCGGCTGCGCACCTTGCCGTTCACCTGCACCGCGAGCTCGACGAGGTCGTCGACCGTGAGCGCGGGGTCGTAGGTCGGCCAGGGGGCGCGCGAGACGAGCGTCGCGTGCCCGAGGCGCTCCCACAGCTCCTCCGCGACGTGCGGCGCGAAGGGCGCGAGCAGCTTCACGAACACCTCGGCGGTCGCCGTCGGGATGGGCGCGACCTCGTGCAGGCGGTTCGACAGGATCATCATCGCCGAGACGGCCGTGTTGAACCGGAGCGCGACGATGTCGTCGCCGACCTTCTTCACCGTCTTGTGGAGCAGCCGCGACGTCTCGTCGTCGAGCGCGTGCTCCCCCAGGGCGCCCGCGCACACCGCGAACGCGCGGTCGAGGAACCGTCGGATGCCGACGACGCCCTTCGTCTGCCACGGCTTCACCTGATCGAGCGGCCCCATGAACATCTCGTACAGGCGCAGGCTGTCGGCGCCGTGGGCCGCGACGACCTCGTCCGGGTTGACGACGTTGCCGAGCGATTTGGCCATTTTTTGCCCGTTCTCGCCGAGGATGAGCCCCTGGTGCACGAGCCGGTGGAAGGGCTCGTCGTGCGTGACGTACCCCGCGTCGAAGAGCGCCTTGTGCCAGAACCGCGCGTAGAGCAGGTGCAGGACGGCGTGCTCGGCGCCGCCGACGTAGAGGTCGACCGGCATCCACGCGTCGTACGCCTCGCGCGACCACGCCTCGTCTGGATTGGTAGGATCGAGGAAGCGCAGGTAGTACCAGCACGAGCCGGCCCACTGCGGCATGGTGTTCGTCTCCCGCGCGAACCACCGGCCGTCGCGCTGGAAGTAGCGCCAGTCCTTCGCGCGGGCGAGCGGCCCGGCCGGATCGTCGCCGGGCTTGAAGTCGTCGAGCTCGGGCAGGAGCAGCGGCAGCTCGCGCTCGTCGAGCGGGATGGGCTGGTCGTAGCGGACGACGTGCGCGTCGGTGCGCGGATCGCTCGCGCCGGACGCGAGCTCGACCGGGAAGTAGATCGGGAACGGCTCGCCCCAGTAGCGCTGCCGGGAGAAGAGCCAGTCGCGCAGCTTGTAGTTGACCTTGCGGGCGCCGCGGCCGTCGGCGACGAGGCGCTCGATCATGGCCGCCTTCGCGGCGTCGGTGCCGAGGCCGTCGAGGTGCCCCGAGCGCACCGCGACGCCGTCACCGGTGAACGCCGCGTCGAAGTTCGAGGCGTCGTGGAGCGCGCCGTCGGGGCTGACGACCTCGACCAGCGGCAGCCCGAACTGCCTCGCGAACTCGAAGTCGCGCTGATCGTGCGCGGGGACGCTCATGATGGCGCCGGTGCCGTAGTGGCCGAGCACGAAGTCGGCGATCCAGATCGGCAGCCGCGCGCCGCTCGCGGGGTTCGTCGCGTAGGCGCCGGTGAACACGCCAGTCTTCGTCTTCGCGAGCGCGGTGCGCTCCATGTCGCTCTTCGACGCGACCTCGCGCTGGTACGCCTCGACCGCGGGGCGCGCGTCGTCGGTCGTGATGCCGCCGACGAGCGGGTGCTCGGGCGCGACCACCATGTACGTCGCGCCGAAGAGCGTGTCGGGGCGCGTCGTGTAGACGCGCAGCGCGCCCCGGCCGCCCTCGACGTCGAAGTCGATCTCGGCGCCCTCGCTGCGCCCGATCCACTGCTCCTGCTTCAGCTTCGTCTCGGGCCAGTCGACGCGGGCGAGATCGTCGGCGAGGCGGTCGGCGTACGCGGTGATGCGGAGCATCCACTGGCGCAGCGGGCGGCGCACGACGGGGTGCCCGCCGCGCTCGCTCTTGCCGTCGATGACCTCCTCGTTGGCGAGCACGGTGCCGAGCGCGGGGCACCAGTTGACGGGGGTCTCGGCCTGGTACGCGAGGCCGCGCTCGAAGAGCCTGAGGAAGATCCACTGCGTCCACTTCACGTAGCCGGGATCGGTCGTGTCGAGCTCGCGCGACCAGTCGTACGAGAAGCCGAGGCTCTTCAGCTGGCGCTTGAACGTCGCGACGTTCTTCGCGGTCGTCACGGCGGGGTGCGTGCCGGTCTGGATCGCGTACTGCTCGGCGGGCAGGCCGAAGGCGTCCCAGCCCATCGGGTGCAGCACGTCGACGTCGTTCATCCGCGCGTGCCGCGCGAGGATGTCCGTCGCCGTGTAGCCCTCTGGGTGCCCGACGTGCAGCCCCGATCCCGACGGATACGGGAACATGTCGAGCACGTAGAGCTTCTTCTTGCCCGGCCGCCGCTCGGCGACGAACGCGCGCTCGGCCTCCCAGCGCGCCTGCCACTTCGGCTCGATGGCCGCCGGATCGTACCTCGGGATCTCGCGAGTCATGGGACGACGCCCCTCTACTACAGCGGAGCGCGAGCGAGGGACCCGGCCTAGACGCGGCGGAACACGCCGGTGACGACGCCGAGCAGCATCGTCGAGCGGAAGTCGATCGCGCGCACGAGGATGGGCGCCATCGCGGCGTTGGCCGGCTGGAACCGGACGTGGTCCTTCTCGGGAAAGTAGTACTTGACCGTGGCCTCGTCGCCGATGAGCGCCACCACGATCTCGCCGCGGTTGGCGACGCTCTGCTTCTTCACAAAGATGTAGTCGCCGTGGAGGATGCCCGCCTCGATCATCGAGTCGCCCGAGACGCGCAGGCCGAAGATGTCGCCCTGGCCGCCGACCATCGAGCGCGCGACCCGCACGGTGTCGAGGACGTTCTCGTCGGCGAGGATGGGGAGCCCGGCCGCGACGCGACCGAGGATGGGCACGTCGAGCGTGTCGTCGTCGACGGCGTGGGGCTCATCAGCATCGGCGCCGGTGAGCTCGCGCCCGAGGGGCGTCGGGCGCAGCGAGCGGGACTTCATGTCCTCGCGCGTGAGGTACCCCTTGTTCTCCAGCGCGCGGAGGTGATCGTTCACGCCGTTCGTGGAGCGGATGCCCATGTGCGTGCCGATCTCGCGCAGGGTCGGCGGGTAGCCGCGATCCTTGATCGAGGTGCGGATGTACTCGAGGACCTGGTACTGCCGAGGCGTCAGACCGCGCATGGGCGATGCATACTGAACGGGCGCACCCTGGTCAAGCAACCGGTGTCGTTTTCCGGTTGACGCCCTCCGCCGAGATCGGGGATCGCGCGCTCGAGAGGTGTCCAAGCTCGCGAGCGAACCGGGCTAGGCTAGGGAGGCCGACGCAGGAATACCCGCCGTATTTCGAGGAGGCCGACCGACGCGTCGCCCGGTGCAGCCGCGAGATTGGGCACCTCATCAGGGGCCGACCGAGAGCACCTGCGCCGCGAAGAGATCCCCCGCGGGCCCCGCCAGCAGCGCGACGGCGCGCGCGAGGTCGTCGGGGTCGGCCGCGTCGTCGCACCGGCCGGCGACGCCGTGGACCGTCACGCCTCGAGGCGCGAGCTCGAGCGCCAGCGCGCGGACCAGCGCGGACGTCGCGCCCACCACCAGCGCGCCGACGCCCGAGGTCGCCGCGTCCGCGCGCGCGCGGGACGACGCGACGGCGATGAGGCGGCCGCCGCGAGGCAGGAGCGGCGCCGCGGCGCGGAAGGCGTGGAGCGCGCCCGCCACCCCGGCGCCGAGCGCGTCGACGGTGGGGTCGAGCAGCGGCGCCGAGGAAGAGACGCCCGCGCACGTGACGACGAGATCGAGCCCGCCGAGCGTCGCCAGCGCGTGGCGCGCCGCGGCCTCGCAGGCGGAGGGATCGCGCGCGTCGGCGACGAGGTGGCACGCCCTGCCGCCCTGGAACGCGATCTCACCCACCGTCTCGCCGAGGGCGCGCTCGCCCCGCGCAGAGACGAGCACGCGCGCCCCCTCCGCGCCGAGGCGCACGGCGACCGCCCGCCCGACCCCGCGCGAGGCCCCCTGGACCCACGCCACCTTGCCCGCGAGCGCCCGCTGCATCAGGCGCCCGGGCTACCACGAAAGACGGCGGGCGCGCGGCGCACTTCGGCGCACCGACGCGCGGGCGCTGTGGTAGGAGCGCGCACCGCAGATGGCCACGAAGCGCCCCACCTCAGGAGCAGTCCTCGGTTCGAGCACCACCGTGCGTGGCCGGGTGACCGGCGACGTGGATCTGACGGTCGAGGGCACGGTCGAGGGCGACGTGCTGGTGAGCGGCGCGATCGTCATCGCGGAGGGCGGCGCGGTGACCGGCGACGCCGTCGAGGCGAGCTCGGTCGACGTCGGCGGCGCGCTCACGGCCGACGTCAGCTGCGACGGCGCGGTGACCGTGCGCGCGGGCGCGTCGCTGCGCGGCAAGGTGCGCGCGAAGAGCCTGCGGATCGACGAGGGCGCGAGCGTCAGCGCCGACCTGGACTGCGAGTTCGAGCTCCCCGCCGAGCTTCGCTGACGAACTATCAAATCTCACACGGAGAACGGGACACGCATGGCCACCACCATCCTGGCTGCGGGCATCACCATCGAGGGCGAGCTCACCTCTGACGACGAGCTCGAGATCGCGGGCACGGTGCGCGGGAAGATCACCTGCAAGGACGCGCTCACGGTCGCGAGCGGCGCCGTCGTCGAGGCCGAGATCTCGGCGCACAAGGTCGCGCTCGCGGGCAGCGTGACGGGCAACGTCGTCGCCGAGGATCGCGTCGACCTGCAGGCGGGCGGGCGCCTCGTCGGCGACGTGCGCGCGGCGCGCCTCACCATCGCCGACGGCGCCAGCTTCAAGGGCAACGTCGACATGGACGTCTGACGGAGGACACGGATGAACACGACTGTCATCGCAGCGGGCACGTGGGTTCGCGGCAGCATCCAGGGCGACGGAGACCTCACCGTCGCGGGGCGCGTCGACGGGGAGATCGAGGTCGCGGGGGACGTGACGCTCGAGGGCACGGCGCTCGTGAAAGGCAACGTCTCCGGCGCGCGGCTGGTCGTGCGCGGCGCGGTCGCGGGGGATCTCTCGGGCTCGACCGCCGTCGTGCTCGAGGACGGCGCGCGCGTCGTCGGCGACGTGCGGGCCCCCTCGCTCGGCGTCGGGGACGGCGCGCTCGTCCGCGGCCGCGTCGAGACGAGCGACGCGGTCGGATCGCGCCCTGCCTCGAAGGCCACGTCCCGTGCGCCCGAGCGTCCGGCGCCCGCCGCGCGCCCCGCGCCTGCCGCGCGTCCCGCGCCGCCCCCGCCCAGGCCCGCCCCGCGCGTCGAGGCGCCGAAGCCCGTCGCGGCCAAGGCGGCGCCGCCGCCCGCTCCCGCCTCGCCGCCGAAGCCCCCGCCGCCGGTCGTCCCCGCGATGAAGCGCGGCGCGAAGGTGGGGCTGAAGAAGAAGGCCGCGGGATGAGCGATCGCGCGCGCCTCCGCGAGCTGCTCGCGGCGCGCAGCTACGAGCGTCGGCGCGTGGTGCTCGCGTCGGGTCGCGAGAGCGATTTCTTCATCGACTGCAAGCAGACCATCCTGACCGCGGAGGGGCACGCGCTCGTCGGCCGCGTGATGCTCGAGGCGCTCGGCGAGCTCCCGTCGTGCGGCGCCGTCGCGGGCGTCGAGCTCGGCGGCTGCCCGCTCGCGTCCGCGGTCTCGTTGACGAGCTTCCTCGCGGCGCGCCCGCTCGACGCGCTGTACGTGCGGAAGGAGACGAAGGACCACGGCTCGCGGCGCCGCGTCGAGGGCGACCGCTCGCTCACCCCTGGGCTCGCCGTCGTGCTGCTGGAGGACGTCGTGACGACGGGCGGCTCGTCGCTGCGCGCGGTCGAGGCGCTCCAGGCGTCCGGCGCGCGCGTCGTGGGCGTGCTCGCCCTCGTCGACCGGGAGGAGGGCGCCGCGGAGACGTTCTCGCGCGCGGGGCTGCCGCTCGCGTCGGTGTTCAAGAAATCGGATTTCGTCGGCGCGCCGTGACGCCGCCGGGCGATCTCGCGCGCGCTCGCCCCGTCGCGGTGTCGGGCCGCGTGGTCGGCGTGACCGGCGGGATCGTGCGGGCCGCGCTGCCGCTCGCGCGCGTGGGGGAGAGGGCGCGCGTGCTGCGCGAGGGCGCGCCGCTCGACGTGGAGATCATCGGCTTCGACGAGCGCGCGGCCTCTCTCGCGCCGCTCGGCGAGACCGCGGGCGTGCGCCTGGGGGACGTCGTCGAGCCCGTCGAGGCGCCGCTCACGGTGCGCGTCGGGGAGGGCTGCCTCGGGCGCGTGCTCGGCCCGCTGGGCGCGCCCGTGGACGGACGCGGACCGCTCGAGGGAGGCCGCGAGGCGCCGCTCCGGCGCGCGCCCCCCGCGCTCACCGAGCGGCGACCGGTCACGCGGCAGCTCGTCACCGGGCTGCGGGTGATCGACGCGCTCGCGCCGCTCGGAGAGGGGCAGCGAGTGGGGCTGTTCGCGCCGAGCGGCGCCGGGAAATCCACGCTGCTCGCGCGCCTCGCGGCCGCCTCGGGCGCGGACGTCGTCGTGCTCGGTCTCGTGGGGGAGCGCGGCAGGGAGGCCGCGGAGCTCGCCGCGCGCGTGACGTCGTCGGCCGGCGCGCGCGCCGTCGTGATCGTCGCGACGAGCGACGCGCCGCCGCTCGCGCGCGTCTGCGCGGCCGAGTGCGCGACGGCGATCGCGGAGGGGTTCCGGGACACCGGCCGGCGCGTCCTGCTCGCGGTCGACTCGATCACCCGCGTCGCGCGGGCGCTCCGGGAGCTCGGGCTGGCGGCCGGTGAGCCCCCGGCGCGCAGAGGGTTCCCGCCGAGCACGTTCTCGTACCTGCCGCGGCTGTTCGAGCGCGCGGGCGCGACCGCGACGGGCACGATCACGGCGATCTACTCGGTGCTCGTCGAGGGCGACGATCCCGACGAGCCGGTCGCCGACGAGGTGCGCGGCCTGCTCGACGGGCACCTCGTGCTGTCGCGCGGCCTGCTCGCGCGCGGCGTCGTGCCCCCCGTGGATCCGGTCGCGTCGCTGTCGCGCGTGTCGGTGACCCCGGAGGACGTCACCGCGCAGCGGCGGCGCTGCGTGGCGTGGCTGGCGACGCTGGAGCAGAAGCGGGAGCTCGTGGCCCTCGGCGGGCACGCGCCCGGGAGAGACCCGCTGCTCGACGAGGCGCTGTCGATGGAGCGAGGGCTCGACGCGCTCGTCCGTCAGCCGGACGCCTCGCCCGCGCCGCTCGCGGAGACGCGCCGGATGCTCGAGCAGCTCACGCGCTGATCCCGCCGAGCGCCGCCACGACCTCGGCCGGCACCGCGCGCGGGCGCCGCGTCGCTCGGTCGATGAACACGTGCTTCGTCAGCCCGCGCGCGCAGGCGTCGGCGCCTCTCCGCGCGACGTAGCGGACGGTGATCGACGTGTCGCCGACGGCGGCGAGCGCGACCTCGATCTCGAGCGCGTCGCCGAACGCGAGCGGCCTCGCGTAGTCGGCCTCGGCGTGCACGAGCGGCGCGCCCCACTCGCCCGCCCGGAGCACCTCCTCGAGCCGCACGCCGCCCTCGCGGAGCGACGCCACGAACGCGTCATGAAACAAATCGAACACCCTCGCGAAGAACACGATCCCGGCGGCGTCGACGTCCTGGAACCTCACCCCCGCAGGGATCGTGCGCATGAAGCGTGGCGTGCGCGGCCGTGAGGCCCGCGTCAAGGCTCGCGACGGGCGCGCGGCGGACGGGTATGGTGCGCTGCGATGGCAGCCGTTCGGCGTGGCCCCGTCGCGGGGTTCCTCTTCTGCTCGGGTGCGTGCGCGCTCGTCTACCAGGTCGCCTGGACGCGCGAGTTCCGGCTCGTCTTCGGCGCCTCGACGGCGGCCTCGGCGGCCGTGCTCGCGATCTTCATCGGAGGCCTCGGCGCCGGCGGGCTGTGGCTCGGCGCGCGGGCCGACCGCGCGAAGAGCCCGCTGATGATGTACGGCAACCTCGAGGCGGTCGTGGCGCTCTCGGCCGCGGCGACGCCGCTCCTGCTGAAGGCGGCGCGCGCGGCGTACCTCGGCATAGGCGGGGCCTCGACGCTCGGCGACGCGGGCGGGACGGTCGCGCGGCTCGCGCTCTCGGCCCTCGTGCTCGCGGTTCCCACCTTCGCGATGGGCGGCACGCTGCCGGCGGCGGTGCGCGCGGCGCAGGGCGAGGCGGATCAAGGCCGGCGCGACACCGCGCTCCTCTACGGCGCCAACACGATGGGCGCCGTCACGGGGAGCCTCGCGACCACGTTCGTCCTGCTCGAGGTGTTCGGCACGCAGATCTCGCTGTGGCTCGCGTGCCTGGTGAACCTCCTCGTCGCGATGGTGGCGCGCATGGTCGCGCGGAGCGGCGCGTTCGTCGAGCTCGCGCCCGCGCCGCCCCCCGAGCCCGTCGCGGCGTCGCGCGCGGAGGCCGCGCCCGCGCCGTTCGTGCTCGCGTCGGCGCTGATCGTGGGGTTCGTGTTCTTCCTGATGGAGCTCGTGTGGTACCGGATGCTCGGGCCGCTGCTCGGCGGCTCCGTGTTCACGTTCGGGATCATCCTCGCGGTCGCGCTGGCGGGCATCGGGCTCGGGGGACTCTCCTACGCGCTGCTCGGGAAGAACCGCCCCGCGACCCTGAGCGCGTTCGCGGTGACGTCGCTGCTCGAGGCGCTCCTGGTCGCCGTCCCGTTCGCGCTCGGCGACAGGCTCGCCGTGCTCGCGGGCTCGCTGCGCGCGCTCGGCGCGTTCGGGTTCGTCGGGCTCTCGACCGCGTGGGTCGCCGTCGCGGCGATCGTCGTGTTCCCCGCGGCGTTCGCGTCGGGGGTGCAGTTTCCGCTGCTGATCGCGCTCCTCGGTCGCGGTCGTGACGGCGTCGGCCGGCAGCTCGGGCTCACCTACGCGTGGAACACCGTGGGAGCGATCCTCGGCTCGCTGGCGGGCGGGTTCGGGCTCGTGCCGGCGCTCGGCGCGCCCGGCGCGTGGCGCCTGGTCGGCATCCTGCTCGCCGGGATCGGGCTCGCGGCCGGCGGGCTCGCGGCGCTCCGCACGAGGCGCCCGCTGCTGCTCGTGCTCCCGGCCGCGCTCTCGGCGCTCACGTTCGTGACGCTCGCGGCGACGGGCCCGACGGCGGCGTGGCGGCACACGCCGATCGGCGCGGGCCGCGTGGCGATCTCGACGTTCTCGACCCCGACGACCACGCACGCCTGGCTGTCCGACGCGCGCGCGCGCGTGCTGTGGGAGCGAGACGGCGTCGAGAGCAGCGTCGCGCTGACGCAGGGGGACGACGTCTCGTTCGTCGTCAACGGCAAGACCGACGGGAGCTACCGGACGGACGCCGCGACGCAGGTGATGGCGGGGATCGTCGGCGGCTGCCTCCACGGATCGCCGAGGTCGGCGTACGTGATCGGCGTCGGCACGGGATCGTCGGCGGGCTGGCTGGGCGTGTTCCCCGGCATCGTGCGCGTCGACGTCGCCGAGATCGAGCCGGCCATCCTCGACGTCGCGAGGCACGGCGCGCTCATCAACAAGGACATGCTGCGCAACCCGAGGGTCCAGGTGCACCTGCACGACGCCCGGGAGGGCCTCTTGACCTCGCACCGCAGGTTCGACCTGATCGTCAGCGAGCCGTCGAACCCGTACCGCGCCGGCATCAGCAGCCTCTTCACGCGCGAGTACTACGAGGCGGTCGCGTCGCGCCTCTCGGACACCGGGCTCTTCTTGCAGTGGGTGCAGGCGTACGAGATCGACGCAGAGACGGTGCGGAGCATCTACGGGACGGTCGGCGGCGTGCTCCCCAACATCGAGACGTGGCGGCTCGAGACCAACGATCTGCTCCTCGTCGCGTCGAAGCATCCCCGCGCGGTGACGGTCGCGGCGATCGAGGCCTGCATGAAGGACGAGGCCGTGCGCGAGGCGCTGCGCGTCGCGTGGACGACCGACTCGACGGCGGGGTTCCTCGCGCACTACGTCGCGCGGCCGTCGTTCGCGACGTACCTGCGCGGCGCCTACAAGGACCAGCCGCTGAACACCGACGATCAGAACCCCCTCGAGTTCGGCCTCGCGCGGACGGTCGGCGTGGCGGGGCTGCTCGGGCACGACGTGGTGGAGGCGGCGGCGGCGCGCGGCGAGTCGCGCCCTGCCCCCGACGCCGGCTCCATCGACCAGGCGCTGGTCGACGACGAGCTGGTCTCCCAGGGGTTCGCGCGGGACACGGGCGCGGCGCTCCCGGCCGGCGCGTCGCCGGAGCTCGCCGCGCGTCACCGCGCGCTCAGCGCCTGGCTGAGGGCGGACGCGCCCGACGCCGTCCACGCGTGGAAGCAGCAGCCGAAGGCCCCGACGACGATCCTCGAGCGCGTCGCGATGTCCGAGGCGTTCGCGGCGGTCGGCGATCCCGCGGCGCCCGGCCTGGCTCAGGCGCTCGACGCGACGCACCCCGCGGAGGCCGCGCTCGCGCGCGCGCTGTACGAGCTCGCCGCGCAGCGCGCCGACGACGCCCTCCCTCACCTGTCGCGCACGTTCGCGGTGATGCGGGAGAACCCCTGGATGGTGGGCCCCTCGGCCGAGCACGCGCTCGCGGTCGCGGTGAGCGCGGCCCGCGACCAGCCGCGGCTCGCGCCCGCCATCTACGAGATGCTGAAGCGCCCGTTCGCGGCGGGCCTCTTCGAGAGCCGCCGGATCATGGCGGCGTTCGAGGTGTCACGCAAGCTGCGAGGGGGAGCCGTGTGCGTCGAGGCGCTCCAGCCGTTCGAGAAGAATCCGCCATGGAGCATCCCGATCTTGACCGCGCGCGCGGCCTGCTACGCGGAGCTCAACGATCCGCGCCGCGCGGCCGCGGACGCCGACCTCGCGCGCGCGCTCGCGTACCAGCCCGCGCAGCTCGATCCGGACGCTCCCCCGCCCGCGCCGCCGCCTCGTCGACGACCCCAGGCCCCCTCGGTCTCTGCCTCGGCCGCGGCGGCCGTGTCGGCGCCGGGATCGGCCTCCGCAGCCCCAGCCACCTCTGCCCCGGCGGCGCCGTCGGCCTCGACGCCTCCTCCGGCGCCTGCGCCCTCGCGATGACCTGGGCAGATGCTCCGCGCGGGGCGCTCGGGGACGCGTCCCACTACCCGACGCTCTCGGCCATCTCGAGCGCGCTCGGGGCGCTCGGGCGCGAGGGCGCGGGGGTGCTCACCATCGGCGCGTCCGTCGAGCACCGGCCGCTCTTCGCGCTCGCGCTCGGCCCCGCGACGCGCGACACCACGCTCGTCGTCGCAGGGCTGCACCCGCTCGAGTGGATCGGCGTCGCGGTCGCGCTGGGTCTCGCGCGCGCGCTCTCGGCCCCGGGCGCGGCTCGCCGTCGCGTCGTCATCGTGGCGCTCGCGAACCCCGACGGCTACGCCCGGGTCGAGCGTGACCAGCGCGAGGGTCGACGCGACCTCACACGGACGAACGCGCGCGGGGTCGATCTGAACCGCAATTTTCCATCGTATTTCGCGCCACGTCGGGCACGCGCGCTCCCCGGACCGCTCGGCTGGGGGCACGGCGAGCGCCCGCGCTCCGAGCCGGAGGTCGACGCCGTGTGCGGCCTCGCGGACGATCTCACGAGGAGCGGCGCGCGGCTGTCACGCGCGCTGTCGCTGCACAGCGCGGGTCGCAAGGTGCTCTACCCGTACGGCGGCCGGCTCGCGGCGCCGCGTGACGCGGAGGCGCACAGGAGGGCGGCGACGGCGCTCGCGCGCGCGTTCGACGACGGGTACACCGTCGATCAGAGCTCGCGCTGGGTGCCGGGGGCGTTCGCGCCGGGCATGGAGATCGACCACCTTCACGACGCGCACGGCGCGCTCGCGCTGCTCGTCGAGTGCCGCGGCGCGCGGCCGTCTCACCCGCGCGACGCGCTCGATCCCTTCAGGCTGTTCAACCCGCCAGATCCCGAGCCCGTCGTGCGAGGGCTCGTCCCCGCGCTCGCGCGCTTCGTGAACGGAGAGCTGCCGTGATCACCTCCTCCCCTGCCCTCTCTGCCGTCCTGCGGTGGGCCCCGACGACGCTGCTCCTCGCGATCGGCGCCTGCGCCGCGCGGCCCCCCGCCACGTCGCGCGCGGGCGCTCCCTCGGGCGCGGCGGTCGCGACCGAGAACGCGACCGCGAGCCACATCGCGATGGAAATCTTGAAGCGCGGGGGGCGCGCGGCCGACGCCGCCGTCGCCGCGGCGTTCGCGCTCGGCGTCGCGGTGCCCGTGTCGAGCGGCATCGGAGGCGGCGGCGTCGCGCTGACCTGGGACGCGCGCGCGAAGCGGCTGTCCGCGCTCGATTTCCGCGAGACGGCCCCGAGCGGAGCCGTGGCGGCCGAGCTCGAGGACGCTCCTCCGCTCGGCGCGCTGGTGGGCGTGCCGGGCGAGGTGGCGGGGCTGCTCGAGCTGCACGCGAGAGAGGGCTCGCGGCCGCTCGCGGAGCTCGTGGAGCCGGCGGCCACGCTCGCGGAGCGCGGCTTCCCCATCAGCCCGCACCTCGCGCGCGCGCTCGACAAGATGTCGGCGCACGCGCGCAGATCGCCCGTGCTCGCGCAGCGCTTCTTCGTGGGCAGCGCGCCGCTCGCGGCCGGCGCGGTCGCGACCAACCCGGAGCTCGGCCGCACGCTGCGCGCGATCGCGGCGCGCGGGCGCGACGCGTTCTACACGGGCGAGACCGCGGGGAAGCTGGCCGACGCCGTCGCGCGAGAGGGCGGGCACCTGACGGCAGCCGACCTCGCGGCGTACCGCGTCGTCGAGCGCGTGCCGGTGCGCGTGCGACGCGGCGACCGCGAGCTCGCGACGATGCCTCCGCCGTCGGGCGGCGGGCTGATGCTCGCGCAGCTGGCGACGATGTTCCCGCCGGGCGATCCCGCGCTCGCGGCGCCCGACTCGGCCGCCTGGATGCATGCGCTCGCCGAGGCGATGCGCGGATCGTTCGCCGACCGGCTGCGCAAGATGGGCGATCCCGCCTTCGCTGACGTCGACGTCTCGGCGCTCGCGGCGCCCGAGCGGATGCGCGCGCGTCGCGCCGCGATCGATCCCGACAAGACCCGCGGGATCGCGTCGTTCGTGGCCGAGGAGCACGGCACGTCGCACCTCGTCGTCGTCGATCGCGAGGGCTCGATCGTGACGCTCACGACGACCGTCAACGGCCCGTTCGGCGCGCGCATCGTCGCGGGCGACACGGGCGTCCTGCTCAACGACGAGCTCGGGGATTTCGTCCGCCAGAAGCACGCCTCGAAGGTCGGCGTGAAGGATCCCCCCGGCGGCCTGCGCCCCGGCGCGAGGCCCCCGACGAGCATGTGCCCGACGATCGTGTTCGACGGCGAGCGCCCCACCCTCGCGCTCGGAGGATCGGGAGGGTTCCGCATCGCGACCGGCGTGACCCAGGTGGCGCTGCGCGTGCTCTCGGGTGCCACCGCCGACGCCGCCGTCCGCGCGCCGCGCTTCCATGTGCCGCCCGACGGATCGCTCGTGCTCGAGGAGGGCCGGGCCGACGCGGCCACTCGGACCGACCTCGCGAGGCGTGGAGAGCGCGTGAAGGAGAGCGACGCGCCAGCCGCGGTGCAGGCCATCGAGCTGTTGCACGGCTCCGACGGCGTCACGCCGCGGCCCGTCGCCGACCCGAGAAAATTCGGGCTGGCGCTCGCCGAGGAGCGCCCTCTTCGATTATAATGCACCGCGCCATGGCGTGGACGCTCGACCGCGATGCCTCGAAGATCAGACTCCTGACGCGCGCCGAGGGCTTCCTCTCGCCGCTCGCGCACGATCTCGAGCTCGTGGCGACCCCAGGCGAGCTGCTGGACGGAGAGACGCTCGTGTTCCCTGCGGCGGGCGTGCGCGTCGTCGGCGCCGTGAAGAAGGGGCGCGTCGACGAGGGCGCCCTCTCGGTCGGCGATCGCTTCGAGATCGACCGCCGCGTCCGCGAGGAGCTCCTGGCGGGCGACGTCCGCGTGACCGCGCGCCGCGACGGACGCGATCTCGACGTGACGATCGCGGCGCCGCGGGGCCGCGAGTCCCGGCGCGCGGCGGGCTTCGTCAGCGAGCGCGACGGCGTCGTCGAGGTGCGCGGAGAGCTGTCGCTGTCGATGAAGGCGCTCGGCGTCGGCCCCGTGAAGGGCCCGATGAACATGTTCCGCATGAAGGACGAGGTGACCGTGATCGTCGCGCTGAGGTTCACCTCGTGAGCGGCACCGACGATCTGCGGATCGCGGAGATCCGCCCGCTCCTGCCGCCTGCGATCCTGATCGAGGATCTCCCGCTCACGCCCGCCGCCGCGGCCACCGTCTCCCGCGCGCGAGCGGAGATCGACGCGGTGCTGCGCGGCGACGATCGGCGCCTCGTCGTCGTCTGCGGGCCGTGCTCCATCCACGACGTCGACGCGGCCACCGAGTACGCCGAGCGGCTCGGGCGGGAGGCGGCGCGGCTCGCGTCGGAGCTCGTGATCGTGATGCGCGTGTACTTCGAGAAGCCGCGCACGACCGTGGGGTGGAAGGGCCTCATCAACGATCCTGACATCGACAACTCGTTCCGGGTGAACCACGGCCTGCGCACCGCGCGCGCGCTGCTGGCGGGCCTCGCCGAGCGCGGCGTCCCCGCGGGCACGGAGTTCCTCGACACGATCACGCCGCAATTCATCGCCGATCTCGTCTCGTGGGGCGCGATCGGCGCGCGCACGACCGAGAGCCAGGTGCACCGCGAGCTCGCGAGCGGCCTGTCGATGCCGGTGGGGTTCAAGAACGGCACCGACGGCGACGTGCAGCTCGCGGTCGACGCCATCCGCGCGGCGCACCACCCGCACTGCTTCCTCTCGGTGACGAAGCAGGGGCTCTCCGCCATCGTGCGGACGCGCGGCAACGACGCATGCCACGTCATCCTGCGCGGCGGGCGGAGCGGACCGAACTACGACGACGCCGGCGTCACGCACGCGACGAGCCAGCTCGAGGCGGCCGGGCTGCGCGCCGCCGTGATGGTCGACTGCAGCCACGGCAACAGCCAGAAGGACCACCGCCGCCAGGCGCTGGTGGCGGACGAGATCGCGCGGCAGCTCGAGGCCGGCTCGCGGCGCATCTTCGGCGTCATGCTCGAGAGCCACCTCGTCGAGGGCCGACAGGACGCGACACCCGGTCAGCCGCTCGTGCGCGGGCAGAGCATCACCGACGCGTGCCTCGGCTTCGACGAGACGGTCTCCGTGCTCGAGCGGCTCGCCCGCGCCGCGCGAGCGCGTTGACAGCGACCAGGATTTGATAGTCTGGCGGGATGCCGTGGCGTCCGTGGTGCCTGCTGGTCCTCTCGTCGATCGCCGCCTGCGCCGCCGACGCGGAGCGCGCGCCCGCGCCGTCGTCGCCGCCCGAGCTGGGCGCCGAGGACGCGCGCGTGGTGGAGGCGCTGCGAGACGCGAGCGCGCGAGGTGACGATCTCCTGCTCGACGTGGACGCGCGCCGCGCCCTCTCCGCCGAGGCGCGGCCGACGAGCGCGCACGAGCACGCGTTCGTCCCGCTGCGCGTCACGCTGATCGAGGGCGGCGAGCAGAAGACGCTCGGCCTTGCGCTCGACGGGCGCCTTCTGCCCGGAGGCGACGAGGTGTTGCTCGTCTCGATCGACGGCGGCCTCTGGCGCTGGTCGAGCCGCCGCGTCGCGCCCCTCGAAGACGAGGTGGTGCCGGGCCTCGCGCTGTCCCCGGACGGCGCCCGCCTCGCGTACGCGAAGGGCGATCCGCCCGAGCTCGACGTGTGGGAGATCGATCTGCGTGACGGGACGCGACGACGGGTGACGTCCGGCGACGGCCCGGAGCACGCGCCCGCCTACTCGGCCGACGGCGCGACGCTCGCCTGGATCGAGTACCGCGGCGACGGCGCCGCCCTCGTCTCCGCGGGGCGCACGGTCGTACCGCGGGTGCCGGTCATCCCCGACGGCCGGAGGACCCCAGTGTGGGGTCGCGGATGGGTGTGGCTCCACGGCAGCGGGGGCACGGTCGCGGTCGAGGAGGTGACCGGGAGGACCGGCCTCGATCTCGGCGCGGGCGGCGACGTCATCTGGAGCGCCAATTCCCCGGTGTTTCGATCGACCTCGGGCGAGGTCCGCGCGATGGGAGGCGCCCGATGAGCCCCCGGCGCGTCGCCGTCGCGCTCCTCCTCGCGGCGGCGTCGCTGGCCCCCTCGGCCGGGGCGGTGAAGTACCGGCGGCCCTTCACGCCGGCGCTCGGCGTGAAGTACGGCATGGACCACGACGGCTCGAAGACCAACGGCTCCTGCAAGTCGTTCGACTGTGACGGCACGTGCTACGACGGGCACAAGGGCAGCGATTTTCCGCTGCCGCTCGGCACCGACGTCCTCGCCGCGGCCGACGGCGTGGCGACGACGGTCGTCCAGGGGTGCGCCGACTACGGGGGGCTCGGCAACACCTGCGGCGGGGGCTTCGGCAACTACGTCAAGCTCACCCACTCCGACGGGCGCGCCACGTACTACGGGCACATGAAGAACGGCTCGATCGTCGTGTCGCAGGGCGCGACGGTCAAGTGCGGCCAGAAGCTGGGCCAGTCGGCGAGCTCGGGCAGCTCGACCGGGCCCCACCTGCACTTCGAGCCCCGCGACGGCGGCACGGTATCCACCGATCCGTTCGCCGGAGGTTGCAGCCAGGCGTCCTCGCTGTGGGTCAAGCAGACCGGCAAGCTCCCCGGTGATCAGTGCGAGCCTCAGTGCGCTTGCACGCCGGGGCAGACCCAGGACCAGCCATGTGGAAATTGTGGCGTGCAGCACCGCGCTTGCAGCTCCGCCTGCCAGTGGGACGCCTGGGGTGCCTGCGGCGGCGAGGGCGCCTGCGCGCCGGGCGCGACGGAGGCCAGCGCCTGCCCGTGCGGCGGAGACAGGAGCCGGGCGTGCACCCCCGCCTGCCAGTGGGGGGCGTTCGGCGAGTGCCCAGCCTGCCCTGAGGCCGGGAGCGCCGGAGCGGGAGGCACAGGTGGGGCGGGCGGCGCGAGCGGCGCGAGCGGAGGGGCCGCGTCCGCCGCGGGCGGCGGGGGCACCGGCGGCGCTCCGGCCTCGGCCGGCGCCTCGGGATCGGCCGGCGCTGCGCCAGGTGGGGCGGGAGGCGCCTCGGGCGCGAAGGGAGGCCAGGCCGGGCGCGCCGGGGCGCCGCCCGCCGGCGCCGGTGGCCGCGCAGGCCACCAGACCTTCTCGCTCGACACCCCGGAGTCCACCGAACAGGGAGCCTGCAGCTGCTCGGGGCC
>JADLFU010000059.1 GCA_020849655.1 Polyangiaceae bacterium
AGGGTCATCCGCCCGCGGCGCGCGCGCGCGCGACGATGGCGTCGACCACCTCGTCCAGCGACATGCTCGAGGTGTCGAGCACCTCCGCGTCGGCGGCTGGCACGAGCGGCGCGATGGCGCGCGACTCGTCGGCGCGGTCACGCGCGAGGACGTCCCGGAGCGTGTCCTCGTACGACGGGCGCTCGCCGCGGGCGACCAGCTCGTCGTGGCGCCGACGCGCGCGCACCTCCGGCGACGCCGTCACGAAGAGCTTCACCTCGGCGTCGGGCGCGACGACCGTGCCGATGTCCCGCCCCTCCATCACCGCGCCGCCGCCGCGCAGGGACGCGCGCTGCATCTCGAGCAGCGCGGCGCGCACGCGGGGCACGGCCGAGACGCGGCTCGCGCCGAGGCTGTTCTCGGGAGAGCGAATCTCGCGGGTCACGTCCGCCCGGTCGAGCTCGACGCGCAGCCCGTCCGGGGCCGGCACGAGCGCGATGGCGCCTCGCGCGACCAGCGCCTCGGCCTGCGCGCCGACGCCATCCGGGTCGTCCCACGAGACCCCCGCTCGCGCGCACGCGAGCGCGACCGCGCGGTACAGCGCGCCCGTGTCGACGAGCACGTAGCCGAGCGCGGCGGCGACGCGCCGCGCGACCGTGCTCTTGCCTGCCCCCGCGGGGCCGTCGAGGGCGATCACCGGGCGCCGCGCGGTCGGGCTCATCCTTCGCGTCGTACGCAGCGCGCGCGCGGGACGCCAGCGCGTTCGACGACGCCGGCCCTCACGCCGTGATCCCGCGCGTGAGGAGCAGCTCGCGCACGTCGCGCGCGTTGCGGATGGCCTTGTCCTCGTGGCAGTTGTTCATCACGACGTGCACCTCGTCGACCTCCTGGGACAGCGCGCGGATGCGGTCGACCCACGGCGTGAGCTCGTCGCGGGTGTAGCAGTAGTCGTAGCGCAGGCTCGTCGGGCGGACGCGCGCCTCCCAGGTGGCCGTGTTGCGCCCGTGCAGCCGCACCACCGCGAGAGCGCGCGCCGTCGCGACCGCGATCGGGGGCAGGCTGGACGCGAACCCCTGGGGCATGTCGACGCAGACGAAGGGGAGGCCGAGCGCGCGCAAGAAGTGGAGCGTCCGCTCGCGGTGCGCGCCGTCGAGCCAGCTCTCGTGCCTCACCTCCACGCTGGCGGGCAGCTCGAGCCCCGCGACCGCGCGCTGCACCACGCCTGCGCTCTCGCGCGACGCGCGCAGCCACGGCGGGAACTGCATCAGCACGGCGCCGAGCTTCCCCGCCTCCGACAGCGGCCGCAGCGCCTCGCGGAACCTCACGCGGAGCTCGCCCGCGAGCTCGGGCGGCACGTCCTCCGCGCGCAGCCGGTCGGCGTCGCGCGAGCGTGGGGGCAGCGCGGCGCGCACATCGCGCGGGAGCGCCGCCGCGCGGCAGGGGTGCCCCGTCAGCAGCGAGAAGGCCTTCACGTCGAACACGAACCCGGGGGGCGTCCGCTCGGCCCACGCGCGCGTCGTCTCGGCGGTCGGCAGCGCATAGAAGGGCGCGTCGGCCTCGACGAGGGAGAACTCGGCCGCGTACCAGCGCAGCCGCGCCTCGGGCGTCGAGACCCCGCGCGGGTAGTACAGCCCCGCCCTCAGCAGCGACGGGTCCGTCCACCCGGCGGTGCCGACGCGCACCGTCACCAGCGGACGCTCTGGTCCTCGACGACGCCCGGTACCCCGTCGATCTCGACCTCGCGATCGCCGACGCGCACGGCGCCGAAGAACCTCCCGACGGGCTGCACGAACTCCGAGCGGATCAGCAGCAGATCGCGGCGCTCCGCGTGCACGCCGACCGACTCGAACCTGAGATCCACGGCGCCGCACGCCGTCGTGACGCGCCAGGGCTTGTCGGGATTGTTTCGATCGAACTCGAAGCGCCCCTCGCCGACCGCGTACAGCCGGCGCCCGACCCACACGCCGCACTCGACGCCGCCGTTGAAGCCCTCGACGAGGTTCAAGGCGACGCGCAGGCCGGCGTCCGTGCGCCCCAGCATGTACGCCCAGCGCCACGCCGTCATCCGCGGCAGGAGCCCCTGCGTGTAGTCCATCCCCGCCAGCCCGCCGTCGAGCACGTGGCGCTCGCCGCGGAAGCGCACCTCGCCGCGAACGTCGCAGAGCGCGCGCTTCTCGGTCACGTTCACCTCGCCGCCGAGCGGCCGGGCGATCGCGGTGAGCGGCCACGGCGCGCGGGCGGTCTCGATGGTCGCCCAGGCCTGCAGCTCCTTCGAGTCGACCACGAGCTCGTACGCGCTCGACCCCTCTCGGCGCCGCAGGCGGAGGTGCGCGTCGAGCGACCGGAACCGCGCGTCGGCGCCCTCCTCGGGCAGATCGCCCACGCGGCACCCGAGGCCGGGGACGCCGAGGTGGGAGGTCGTCGCGAGCACGCCGCGCTCGTGGCTGGAGACGTACGCGAACGCGTTCGCCGCGTAGCCCGTGTCGACGATCGCCGCGCCCAGCCAGAGCTCGTCGGTGGAGACAGCGGTGTAGAACCAGCGCTTGTGCCTCGAGAACGCCTCGGCGCGCCCGAGCCGAGCGACCGCGGGAGAGAGATCGACGCGCGCGATCGGCCCGAAGTACGTGCCGATCTTCGGCGCGCCGCTGTCGTCGAACAGGCACTCGGGCGGGTCGGGGAAGGCCGGCGGAGGGAGGATGGACTCCGGCGGGCGATCGGTCGGGCTCATCGCGGCGCCCCGCGCCACGAGTCGACCATCGCGCCGAGCCGCTCGAGCGCGGTCGTCAGCGTCTCCTCGGACGGCCCGAACGAGAACCGCAGGTGGTGGCGGAAGCGCGACGGCCTGCCGGCGCGGCGCTTGCCAGGGTTCACGTCGAAGAATTCTCCGGGCACCGTGATGACCTTGCGATCGAGCGCCGCGCGGAAGAACGACAGGCCGTCGTTCAGGCCGTCGGGCAGATCGGCGACGCTGCCCCAGACGTAGAACGTGCCCTCGGGCTCCACGTCGATCGTCACCCCGAGCCGGCGCAGGCCGTCGATCATCAGCTCGCGCTTGTGCCCGAACACGCGCGAGATCGCCTTCGTCTCGGCGCGGGCGACGTCGGGGTTCATCAGCGGGATGGCCGCGCGCTGCATCGGACGCGAGCCGCCGCCGTCGAGGAAGCTGCCGGCGCTGACCACCGACTCGATCACGCTCTTCGGCCCGAGCGTCCACGTCACGCGCCACGCCGGGTAGCGCCAGTTCTTCGTGAGGCCGTCGAAGATGACGACGGGATCGTGGTCGACGTCCTCGACGTACCGGGCCGCGCTCTCCATCGGCGCGTCGCCGCCCAGGCCCCAGACGTAGTGCGAGTAGAACTCGTCGAGCAACAGCGTGCAGTCGAGCTCGCTCGCCGTCCGCACCCAGGCGTTCAGCTCCTCGCCGCGCACGTGCTTGCCGGTGGGGTTGCAGGGGTTCGACAGGAGGAGCGCGGAGAGGCCGCGCCCGAGGATCTCGCGGCGCAGATCGCCGATCGAGAACGAGTACCCGCGCGCGCCCTCGAGCAGGATGGGGATCGGCGAGAACAGCCGGAACACGTCGAGCAGCTCCTCGTACGCGGTGTAGTCCGGCAGGAAGTGCCCGAGGTTGATCGCGCCGAGCGACGCGGCCGCGCGCGTGAGCGACGTCCGGCCTCCGCCCGCGACCGCGACGTTCTCGGCGCTGTACTTGGACGGCAGGCCGCGCCGGTAGAGGCGGTTGTACTGGTCCGCGATCGCGTCGCGCAGCTCCCACAGGCCGCCGACCGGCGCGTACTCGTGATCGTCGGGGTTCACCGTCACGGCGTCGACGCGCGGCGGGCTCTCGGGGAGCGGGCCCGTCTCTGGCTGGCCCTGCCCGAGGTTGCACCACGCGGACGGATCGCTCGCGAAGCCGAGCTTCGAGGCCTCGGTCGTGACGAAGATGACGCCGGTCTTCGGGACGGACCTGAAGGCGCTCGGGCCGTGGTGCGCGGGGGCAGCGTGCGGAACCGTCATGGCGGTGGCTCGAAGCTAGTGCAGCGCGTGGCCGATCCGGTGAACTATTGGCGCCAGGCGGGCCTCATCGGCGGCGATCGCGCCCCTTGGCCGCGGGCGCAGCCGCGAGCGCGGGCTGGACCCACGCGTCGTCGAGCCAGTCGACCGGCGAGGGGGCTGCGCGGAGGGCGGCGTCGAGCTCACGCGCGCGAGGATCTGGCGCGGGGTCGCCGTACGCGCGCGCGTAGAGCGCCCAGCTCGACAGCTCGAAGCGATGCAGCAGCGGCGCGAGCGGCCGCGCGTCGAGCGCCGCGAGCGCCGCGGCGGCCGTGGCCGCGTCGGGGGCCGAGACCATCGCGGTCGCCGCGTCGACGAGGAGCGCGTAGAGCGACGCGAACGCGGCGTCGGGATCGTCGGCGATCGACGCGAGCATGCGCTCGATCTCGTCGTCGCAGGCGCCCGCGGCGGCCGCCGTGTCCGTCATCAGCGGCACCTGCGTCTCGAGGAAGGTGGAGCCCGGCGCGCGCCCGAGCAGCCTGCCGACGAGGTACACGTCGAACGCGCTCGCGATCGCCTCGCCGACGAGGAGCGACTCGACCGACGCGCGGCCGTCGCGCGGGGGCATCGCGCGCGCGGCGAGGTGGTGCCAGCCGACGTGCGCGACGACGTCCGCGTCGAGCCGGGGCTCCGCGAGCACGTCGCCTCCCTCGGTGGCCGACCAGTACGTGAGGTTGAGCGCGAGCGCGCGGTCGAACGACGCGCCCTCGCCGAGCAGGCGGAAGGTGTACCCGCCGCGGTCGAGCAGCTCGCGCAGATCGCGCCACACCCCGACGTGCGCGAACGACTCGGCGTCGACGATCTCGAGCTCCGGGAGCCGCGCGGGCCTGAGCGCGGTCACCATGGCGCGGGCGCGTAGTCCTTCAGGAACTTTCCCCACACGTGCTCGCCGGTCAGCAGCCCCGAGAAGAAGGGATCGCAGACCCGCGCCGCGCCGTCGACGATGTCGAGCGGAGGCTGGAAATCATGGGCCTCCTGCTTGCGGAGCGAGTGCGCGGCCGGGTCCTCGTCGGTGACCCACCCGGTGTCGACCGCGTTCATGAAGACGCCGTCGGCCGCGAAGTCGGGCGCGCTCGTCAGCGTCATCATGTTGAGCGCCGCCTTCGCCATGTTCGTGTGCGGGTGCTTGTCGGTCTTCGTGCGGCGCGAGAACTGCCCCTCGACGGCCGAGACGTTGACGACGTGCTTCTCGTCGGTGCGGTCGCGCGTCATCAGCGGCTTCAGCTTGCTGCAGAGGATGAACGGCGCGATCGCGTTGACGAGCTGCACCTC
Source organism: Polyangiaceae bacterium (assembly GCA_020849655.1). Taxonomy (GTDB): domain Bacteria; phylum Myxococcota_A; class Polyangia; order Polyangiales; family Polyangiaceae; genus JADLFU01. The sequence continues at coordinate 5,302 of JADLFU010000059.1, forward strand.
GAGCAGCTCCGGCGACGGCACGTCGGCGAGGCGCAGCCGCCAGCTGTTGACCTCGCGCAGATCGACCTGCTGCAGATCCGCGTCGGTGCGGCCCGCCGGGAACACGCGCGCGGCGTCGAGCGCCTCGTCGTCCGCGCAGGGCACCTGCGACAGCTGCGCCGACCCGCGGATGCCGATGCCCGGCGCCTCGCCGCGCCACGTGACGACGCCGAGCGGGAGCGCGCCCGCGGACACGAGCGGCGGGGCCTCGCGGGCGCCCAGCGCGAACGACGCCTTGCACGACTCGTGGTGCCGCAGGAGGTGCCGCTCCGCGTCCGGCAGCTCGTCGATCGCGCGCGCCTCGTTCGGCAAGAGGTGCACGTAGAACCCCGGCGGGCGTCGCACCGTCTGCGCCGCGTTGTTGATCAAGAGATCGAGCCGCGGCTTCGTGTCGCAGAGGTACCGCGCGAACAGCTCGACGCTCGGCGCGTGCCGCAGATCGAGCCCGTGCACCTCGAGCCTGTCGGCCCAGCGGGAGAAATCGTGCTCGCGGCAGAACCGCGCCGCGGCGTCCCGCGGGAACCTCGTCGTCACGATCACGTACGCCCCCGCGCGCAGCATCATCAGCGCCGCCTGGAACCCGATCTTCACGCGCGCGCCCGTGATGACCGCCACCCTGCCGTCGAGCGGCGCGGTCTGGAAGCGCTTCTCGTAGTTCAGCGCGGCGCAGCGCGGGCACATCGAGTCGTAGAAGTGGTGCAGCCGCGTGTACTCGTCCTTGCAGACGTAGCAGGCGCGCGGCGTCGCGAGCTCGCGCGGGGGCGCGCCCTCGGCGTCCATCGGCAGCCGCGGCGGCGCGCTCCACACCGCGTGGCGGCGCGCCTCCCGGATCTCGGTCGCGGCGCGCGTGGCGCGGTCGGCCTCGCGCGCGCGCGCCTTCTCGACCTTGCGAAAAGCCTTCGCGGTGCCGCGGTTCTCCTCGCGCGTGGGGCGCGACACGCGGCCGGCGGCGATCAGGAGCGCGACGCGCTCCGCCTCCGGGAGGGAGGTCATCCGCCTCCGATCGGCGACGAAGGACTCGAGCAGCGCCGTGCAGCGGCGGACCTCGTCGAGCGTGAACCCAGGCATCAGCGGCCCTCTAGTACAGGTCGCGCGCCGGCGCCCTCCGCGTCGCGCGCTGTCGGGCGCGCCGGAGTTCTTGTATGGATGAGCGACATGACGCGCACGCGCTGGTTGGTCTGCATCGCGATCGGGCTCGGGGCGGCGTGCGGCGGGACGGGCTCGAAGGGGCAGTTCGAGGATCCGGGGGCGGTGGGCGCCGCGGGCGCGGCAGGGCAGGGCGGTGGCGCGGGCGCCGGCGGCGCGTCGGCCGCGGGGGGCTTCGCGTCGGCCGGCGGGTTCCAGTCGAGCGGCGCGGGCGGCGACGACGCGGGCGCGGTGCAGGACGCGGCGCCGGACGCCGATCCCGACGCCTGCGTGATGGGCCAGAAGCTCGGCCCCGGCCCGCTCGTGAAGAAGTGCGCGCCGAAGACCGACAACGAGTGCAACGGCGCCGCCGACAGCACGAGCGCCTTTCCCAACGGGCAGTACGGCAACGGCTACGACGACGACTGCGACGGGCTCGTCGACGAGGGCTGCGAGTGCGACGCCGCGCACGCGCCCGGCACGACGAAGCCTTGCTTCCTCGTCCCCGCGAGCCAGCTCGACCCCGCGACCAACGCGCCGGCCGGCTGGTGCAAGGAGAACGCGAAGGGCACCGTCGCGTGCATCTCGACCGGCAAGGGCGAGTTCGGCTCGAACAAGTGGGACGGCTACTGCAAGGGCGCGCAGCTCCCGTTCGCCGACGACGCGTGCTCGCCCGGCGACTTCGACTGCGACGGCCTCGCGCAGAACTCCCAGAAGCAGGAGTGCGCGTGCGAGTCGTTCACGGTCGAGTGCCCGACCGAGCCGCTCGTCATCGCGCCGTTCCCGTACCCCGGCGACCTCGAGAAGAAGAAGCCCAACCTCGCCGATCCCAACCCGAGCACGCCGTTCGTCTTCGACGGGTGGAAGTGGATCGCCGACGACAAGGGCGCGAAGGCCACGGGCTGGAAGTGGACGGTCACCGGCGGCGACTGCGACAACATCCTGCCGCACCCGACGTTCGGCGTGTTCGACGGGAAGAACAGCGTCGCGTCGGCGCGCATCGGCAAGGAGACCGACGGTCTCGGCACGAACGGCAAGCAGCGCGGCATCGTCGTCGGGCCGTCCGACGACAGGCACCAGATCTGGCCCGCGTTCTCGCTCTCGGGTGACTACCAGGTCACCGGCGAGTTCGACCTCGGCGGCGTGCACCGCAGCTGCACCGTGCAGGTGCGCGTGCGCACGCCCGGCCTGCGCGTCGAGATGTGCTGGGACATGGCGGCGTCCGCGCAGAACGGCCTGACGACGACCGATCTCGACCTGCACGTCGCCCGCCTGCAGGGCACCCAGTGCACCGCGAAGCACGGGTGGTTCGACACCTGCGGCCAGGCGCCGAGCAGCGACGACTGCAACTACCGCTGCGAGTCTGGGTGCCGCACCGGCAACAAGGGCTACTGCGTCGGCAAGCCCGCGCCCGCGCCGGGCTGGGGCTACGTCGAGAGCCCGAACGACAACTGCCACGGGTGGGGCTCGCTGCGCGAGGCCGGCCAGACCTGCGACAACCCGCGGCTCGACGCCGACAACCTCGGGTGCAGCCTCGGCCTGACGGACCCGTCGGCCGGCGGCGCGTTCTGCGGCCCGGAGAACATCAACCTCGACAACCCCGTCGTCGGCGATCGGTTCCTCATCGGCGTCCACTACTACGCGGGGGGCGCCCCGGTGCACCCGCACGTCAACGTCTACTGCAACGGCGAGCGGCGGCTCTCGATCGGCCACGATCCGACGACGACCCCGCCGCTCATGTTCCCGACGCTGCTGAAGGCCTACAACCAGACGGAGCCGAGCTTCGACGCCGACATGTGGGAGGTCGCGACGGTGCGGTGGTTCGGCGGCGCCGATCCGTGCCAGGTCGACCCCGTGCCGAGCAAGGCCGCGAAGTTCGACCGCGACGGCTCACCGGCGTTCTGCGTCGACACGAACCGCCAGAACAAGCTGAAGCCCGACCCGACGGACGCGTGGAAGTTCACGCCGACCGGGAGCGTGCCGTTCTCGGCCGGCGCCGCCTGCTGGCACTTAGGGCCTGAAGCTGCGCGGCGCGAGTCGTTCGCGGGACCGAACGGCCTCGTCCCTGCGCTCCTCGACCTGCTGGAGCAGGTGTCCGGTGCTCGCTCCTCGGGAGGTCGGTCGCGCTCCGTCTCACGCCGCTCGCCGTTCAGAGATTTCTGCACAGGCCCTCATTTCCAGCGCGACCCCCTTGCGGATCGAGGCGCGGTTCGGGTACCTCTGACGGACAGCATGGCTCTCGTCTTACGCGGGGGCCCCGCCGCCTGGTCGCGGCGGAGAAGGAAGGACGAGCCTATGACGCGACAGCACCACGGGGCGGGCCATGTGAGGCGTTGGTTGGCAGCTGGGCTCGTGATCGGAGCGGGATCGCTCGCGGCCGCGTGCGCGGGAGGTGACGCGACGAGCTCGGAGGGAGACGATCCGGGCGCCGCGAGCGGTGGCGGCACGGGCAAGGCCGGCGGCGCGGGCGCGTCGGGCACGGGCGGCTCGTTGACCGCGGGCAAGGCCGGCGCCGGCGGCGCCGCCGGGAAGGCGGGCGGCGGCGGGGCCAGCGGGGGCGCAGCCGGGAAGGCTGGCGCGGCTGGCGGCGGCGGAGCGTCGGGCAAGGCCGGGAGCGGCGGCGCCTCCGGGACGGGCGGCGCAGGCGGCGCGGGCGCGGCCGGGAAGGCGGGCGGCGCGGGGGCGGCCGGCGATCCCAACTGCTGGACGAAGAAGGAGATCTGCAACGGCCTCGACGACAACTGCAACGGCACGGTCGACGAGGGCAACCCGGGTGCGGGCGACAAGTGCACGGTGCCGAAGCAGCTCGGCGAGTGCGCCTTCGGCGTCACGTCCTGCCTGAAGACCGGCGTCGTCGAGTGCCAGCAGGTGGTGGGCCCGTCGGTCGAGGTCTGCGACGGCAAGGACAACGACTGCAACGGCGTCGTCGACGACGCGGCGACCGACGTCGGCGGGCCGTGCAGCACCGGCCAGAAGGGCGAGTGCCAGAAGGGCACGATGAAGTGCACGCTCGGCAAGCCCGCCTGCGTGCCCGACGTCCAGTCGTCGGCCGAGGTCTGCGACGGCAAGGACAACGACTGCGACGGCAACATCGACAACGGCTTCAGCGGCGCCGGGATGGCCTGCACCGTGCCGGGCGCGAGCGGCCCCTGCGCCCAGGGCCAGACCACCTGCCTCGGCGGCGGCGCCGACTGCGTCTCGCCGAACAAACCCTCCGTCGAGGTGTGCGACGGCGTCGACAACGACTGCAACGGCACGATCGACGACCCGGCGCAGGTCGACGGCAAGTCGTGCGACACCGGCCTGAAGGGCCAGTGCGCGTTCGGCACCACGCAGTGCGCGAACAAGATGCTCACGTGCGTGCCGAAGCTGCAGCCGGGCGCCGAGGTCGAGACCTGCGACGGCAAGGACAACGACTGCGACGGCACCGTCGACAACGTCACGAACATCAAGCTCGAGTGCAACCAGAAGTACCCGTCCGGCACGAACGTCGGCGCGTGGCAGTGCACGGCCGGGTTCTGCGAGATCGCCGGCTGCGCGTCGAATTTCAAGGACTGCGACGGCACGCCGTCGAACGGCTGCGAGGTCAACATCACCGGCGACGTCAGCAACTGCGGCGCCTGCGGCACCCTCTGCAACGCGACGAGCGGCGCGCCCTCCTGCTCGGCCGGGCAGTGCGGCATCTCGTGCTCGCAGGGGTTCGGCGACTGCGACGGCAACCCGCAGAACGGCTGCGAGCAGCGCACGTCGGACAGCACGACGAACTGCGGCATCTGCGGCAAGACCTGCAGCCAGGTGGGCGGCGCCGCCTCGTGCAACGGCGGCACCTGCGCCATCCTCTGCGACACCGGCAAGGGCGACTGCGACGGCAACGTCGACAACGGCTGCGAGACCAACACGCAGACCAACAAGCTCCACTGCTCCGCCTGCGGGAACGCCTGCGACACCACCAACGCCAACGTGGCGTGCTCCGCGGGCGCGTGCGTGATCACCTCGTGCAAGCCGGGCTTCGCCGACTGCAACAACGATCCGTCCGACGGCTGCGAGATGAACATCGCCTCCAGCACGACGAACTGCGGCGCGTGCGGCAACGCGTGCAGCAACGGGCAGGGCGTCGGCAGCTGCAACAACGGCGTCTGCGGCATCACGTGCTCGCTCGGCTTCGGCGACTGCGACGGCAACCCCCAGAACGGCTGCGAGACGAACCTCAACACGAGCGCCGGCAACTGCGGCACGTGCGGCAAGGTGTGCAGCTCGACGAACGGCACGGCCTCGTGCAGCGCCGGGTCGTGCCAGATCGGGTGCGCGATCGGCTGGGCGAACTGCGACGGCAACGTCGACAACGGCTGCGAGACCGACAAGACCTCCGACCCGATGAACTGCAACGGGTGCGGCATCGTCTGCAACTCGACGAACGGCACCGCGGCGTGCCAGGCGAGCGCCTGCAAGATCACCTCGTGCAACCCCGGGTTCGGCGACTGCGACAACAACCCGAGCAACGGCTGCGAGACGACGACGAGCAACAACGCGCAGAACTGCGGCACCTGCGGCAACGTGTGCACCGTCCAGAACGGCGGCGCGGTGTGCAGCGGCGGCACCTGCGGCGTCGCGAGCTGCAACCCCGGCACCGCCAATTGCGACGGGAACGCCGGCAACGGCTGCGAGGTGAACACGACGAACGACGCGGCGCACTGCGGCGCGTGCGCCGACGCCGTCTGCCTCGCCGTCAACGGCGGCAACTCGTGCGTGGCGAGCGTCTGCGTGCCCTCGTGCTCGGTCGGCTTCGGCAACTGCGACGGCATCGGCAAGAACGGCTGCGAGACCAACACGAAGACGGACGCCAACAACTGCGGCGCGTGCGGCTCCACCTGCGGGACGACCAACGCGAGCAGCACCTCGTGCGTCAACGGCGGGTGCGCGCCCGTCTGCCAGCCCGGCTGGGGCAACTGCGACGGCAACGGCGCGAACGGCTGCGAGAAGAACGTCACCGGCGACGTCAACAACTGCGGCGGCTGCGGCATCGTCTGCAGCGCGGGCAACGGCACGCCCTCCTGCGTGAACGGCGTGTGCGGCGTCAGCAGCTGCAACCCGCCGTTCCTCGACTGCACCGGGGCCGCGGGCTGCGAGACGAACGGCGGCTCCGACCCGAACAACTGCGGCGGCTGCGGCGTGGCCTGCTCGTCCGTCAACGGCACCCCGTCGTGCTCGAGCGGCAACTGCGGCATCTCGTGCAACGGCGGCTGGGGCAACTGCACGGGCTCGCCCGGCTGCGAGACGAACGTCACCAACGACGTGAACAACTGCGGCTCGTGCGGCAGCGCGTGCTCGAACACCGCCAACGCGACCCAGATGAAGTGCGAGGGCTCGACCTGCAAGGTGCAGTCGTGCGCCGCCGACTGGTTCGACGTCGATGGCACCGGCGCGAACGGCTGCGAGTGCAAGCAGGACGCGGTCCCGAACAGCTGCGGCGGCGGCACGGCCCTCACGACGCCCGGCACACACAGCTACAACCTGAGCGGGAGCGGCGCCGACGAGGACTGGTTCAAGGTCGACTTCCCGCCGTCCGCGTCGTGCACCTACCACCCGCGCATCACCCTGTCGGCGGGCTCGCTGCCCATCAAGATGCAGGTGTACACGGCGTGCTCGGGCTCGACGCCGTCCGGCGGCCTCGCGTGCACGGAGTCGGGCGACTCCACGAAGGCGGGCGGCATCACCAGCTGGGAGTACACGAACTCGACGCTCTGCGGAGACCTGCAGTCGATCGACCCGACCCCCGCGGTCAGCTCGTTCATCAAGGACATCCCGACGACCGTGTACATCCGGGTGTTCACCACGGGCGCCGATCCGACCAAGAGCTGCCTCGGCTACAGCCTCACGCTGGCGAATCAGTTAG
>JADLFU010000060.1 GCA_020849655.1 Polyangiaceae bacterium
AGGGGGTCACCTGGGTCTCGAGCTCGCCGCCCGAGCAGGCGGCGAAGAGGGCAAGTGAGGAAAGTGAAATGAGGAGGAGAGACGTCTTCATGGTGCGGACCCTAGCCGATGTCATCGCGCTCCGGAATCCGGGTTGACGCGCGGTTCGCGGGCGGGCGACGCTGGCCGGATGTTCGGCAACCACCTCTGGACGGAGGGCGCGCGGCGGGACGTCGAGGCCGCGGTGAAGGCCGTGGAGGCGCAGACGTCGGTGGAGGTCGTCGTCGCCGTCCGCCCGGCGTCCGGCTCGTACCGGCACACCGACTACCTCGTCGGGTCGGTGACGGCGCTCCTGTTGCTCTGCGTGTTCCTGTACCACCCGGCGCCCTTCGACTGGACGTACCTGCCCCTCGAGATCACCGCGGGGTACCTGTTCGGCGCGGGGGCGAGCGCGCTGCTCGATCCCGTGCGGAGGTTGCTCACCTCGAGGCGCCTGATGAACGACTACGCCGAGGCGAAGGCCCGCGCGTTCTTCGTCGAGCAGCGCTTGACGTGCACCCGCGATCGCACGGCGGTGCTGGTGTTCGTGTCGGTGTTCGAGCGCCGCGTCGTCGTCGTGTGCGACGTGGGCGTCGACGAGCGCGCGCTCGGCGCGCCCTTCGCGGACGCGAAGCGGCTGCTCGAGCGCGGCGTCGGCAGCGCGCCCGCGCTCGTGCGCGCGATCGAGGCGCTCGGTCCCATCTTCGCGGCGGCCCTCCCGCGCCGCGCCGACGACGTCAACGAGCTGCCGGACGCGGTGAACGCGTGAGGTCCCGCCAGATCGGGGCCCGCGTGGCGGCGCTCGCGGCCGTCCTCCTGCTGCTGCTCTTCGCGCCGCACGGGCTCGCGCGGCCGGGCGGCGGGTCGACCTACAAGGGCGGGTCGACCAGCCGCAGCTCGTCCAGCTCCAGCTCCAGCCGCAGCTCGAGCACGTCGAGCGGGTCGAGCACGCGCAGCTCCAGCACGGGATCGAGCACGCGCAGCTCGAGCGGGTCGAGCACGACGTCGAGCGGGTCGAGCACGCGCAGCTCGAGCACGTCGAGCGGATCGAGCACGCGCAGCGGATCGAGCGCGACGTCGAGCGGGTCCGACTCGTCGAGCGGATCCGACTCGTCGAGCGGCGCGTCGGCCGATCCGCCCGCGAGCGACGCGCCGCCGGCCCCCGCGCCGATGTGGTTCGTCCTCCTGTTCTTCGTCCTGATCATCGGGACGCCGATCGCCGTCATCGTCTTCCTCTACCGCGCCGTGACGGGGCTGTTCCGCAAGGCCTGGACGACGTCCGCGGCGCCCCACGCGCCGCCCGCCCCCGTCGAGCGACCGATCACCCGCGTGGAGGAGGCGATCGCGGAGCTGAAGGGCAGCGACGACGGGTTCTCGCGCGCGCTCCTCGAGGACTTCCTGTACGCGCTCTTCGCCGAGGTGATGACGAACCGCCCGCGCCTCGAGGTGATGGCGGCGTACCTCTCGCCCGGCGTCCGCGAGATCTACGATCGCCGCCCGGTGTACGCCGTCCGCGACATCGTCGTCGGGGCGCTCCGCATCACGCACGTCGGGGTCGACCGCGGCGCGCGCAAGATCGAGCTGACCGTCGAGTTCGAGGCCAACTACACCGAGGTGCGCGCGGAGGAGCAGGCCTACTACGTCTGCGAGCAGTGGCGCCTCGTGCGCAGCGCCGACGCGAAGAGCCGCGAGCCCGACGCCGCCCGCGCGATCACGTGCCCTCACTGCGGCGCGCCGATCGATCGCTTCGTCGCTGGCAAGTGCGGGTACTGCGGGCACGTCGCGACCGAGGGGCTCGACGACTGGTACGTGGTCGACCTCTCGATCCTCAGCCGCGAACCGCGCGGCCCGATGCTCACCGGCGAGACGGAGGAGGTCGGCACCGATCTGCCGACGATCGTCGACGCCGGGGTCAACACCGCGTGGCGGGCGCTGTGCGAGCGCGATCCCTCGGTGACGTGGGAGAGCTTCACCGCGCGCGTCGCGGAGGTCTTCGCCGCGTTCTACGACGGCTGGTCGCGCCGCGATCTGTCGCGCGTGCGGCCGTACCTCTCGGACGGCCTGTTCGCGACGCAGCAGTACTGGATCAAGGCCTACGTCGAGGCGGGCCTGCGCAACATCGCGGGCGATCCCCGGATGACCACGGTGCAGCTCGCGCGCGTCACCAGTGACAAGTACTACGACGCGATCACCGTGCGCATCTACGCGAGCTGCCTCGATCACACGGTCGACGACACGGGCAAGCTCGTGTCCGGCAGCCGCGACAAGCCGCGCGTCTACAGCGAGTACTGGACGTTCCTGCGCGGGCGCGGCGCGAAGGGCGCGCGGCGCGGCGTGGCGCCTGAGTGCCCGAGCTGCGGCGCGCCGCTCGACGTCAACATGGCCGGCTGCTGCGCGCACTGCGACGCGAAGGTCACCCGCGGCGACTTCGACTTCGTGCTGTCGCGGATCGAGCAGGACGAGTCGTACGAGTAGCTAGTTCGCGAGCAACGACGCGAGCTTGAACCACACGCGCCGCGCGGCGCCGCACCGCGCGCACCGCACGCGGACCGCGCGCAGCCGCACGCCGTCGACCGTCTCGGCGGCGTGCTCCTCGACCCGCAGCGCCGCCTCCTCGCAGCGCGGGCACGCGAGCGAGGTCGCGCGCGCCTCCACCAGCGACGCCGATCCCAGCACGATCGGCCGGGCAGGGGCGCCGCCGGGGCCCAGCTCGAACAGCCGCTCGCGCGCGGCCGTCACGCGCGCGTGAGCGTCCGCCCCCCGGCGCGCGGATCGATCTCGCGACATGCCCCGAACCGTAGGGGCGACGCCTCCGACGCGCAACGTGGCGCTAGGATGCCGCTCCGTGAAGGCCATCCTCGCTCGTGGGCTCGCGGCCGCGGTCGACCGCGCGGTGTTCGTGACGGCGCTCTCTCGAAGCAAGTCGTCGCGCGCGCGCTCCCCGGCGGAGGCGCTCGGGCACGACGCGCGGCTCGAGAAGCTCGCCGAGCTCACAGCGTCGATCGGCCCGCGCGCGCTCCTCGATCCCGCGTCGTTCTTCGGTGCGCCGTCGGCGCCGCGCCCGGCGCGCGCGCTCGTCCGCAGGTTCGGTCGCGGCGGTGAGGTGGTCGATCTCACCTGGCGATCGTCGCACGAGCCGCGGCTCCACGCCGTCCGCGCGCGGTACCTCGCGCACGTCCCGAACGCCACGGCGCACGCGCGGCTGCTCGGCGTTCCTGGCGCGGGGCGCCCCGCGGTGATCGTCGTGCACGGTTACCTGGGCGGGACCTACGCCTTCGAGGAGCGGTTCTGGCCGCTGCGGTGGCTGCTGCGTCAGGGGCTCGACGTCGCGCTGCTCGTGCTGCCCTTTCACGGTCCGCGCAAGGGGCCGGAGGTGCGACCGCGCTTCCCCGCCTCCGATCCGCGCGTGACGATCGAGGGGTTCCGGCAGGCCATCGGCGATCTTCGCGATCTCGCCGCGTGGCTGCGGGCGAGCGGCGCGCCCGAGGTCGGCGTGCTCGGCATGAGCCTCGGCGGCTACACGAGCGCGCTCGCCGCCACCGTCGCGCCGGAGCTGTCGTTTGCGGTGCCGCTCGTGCCGCTCGCCTCGATCGCCGACTTCGCGGGGGCCGACGGGCGGTTCGTCGGCACGGCGGAGGAGCAGCGCCAGCAGCACGCCGCGGTCGAGGCCGCGCACGCCGTCGTCAGCCCGCTCGCGCGCCCGCTCGCGCTGCCTGCGTCGCGCGTGGCGGTCGTCGCGGGCCGGGTCGACCGCATCACGCCGCTCTCGCACGCGGAGAAGCTGGCGGCGCACTTCGGGTGCAGGCTCGAGGTGTTCGACGGAGGGCACCTCGTGCAGTCAGGGCGCGCCGCCGCGCTCCTGCGCGTCGCGGACGTGTTCCGCCCGACGGACGCGGAGGCGTCGTCGTGAGCCTGAAGCGCGCTCTCGCGCTCGGGGCGCTCGTCGCGCTGGCGTCGGTCGGCGGGTGTGGAGGGGGCGACGACGCGCCCGCGCCCCCGCCGCTCTCGTGCAACGGCCACGAGCACCTGTGCGACCGCCGCCTCGACGAGGTCGTGTTCCCGGCGACGCACAACTCGATGTCGAACGAGGACGACGGGTGGATCGCGCCGAACCAGACCCACGGCCTCGCGCGGCAGCTCGACGACGGCGTGCGCGCGTTCCTCATCGACACGCACACCTACGAGGACGCGCCGCAGCTGTGCCACGCGGTCTGCCAGTTCGGCGCGATCAAGCTCTCGGACGCGCTCGCGATCTACCGGACGTTCCTCGACCGGCACCCGAGCGAGGTGCTCGCGTTGCTGATCGAGGACGACATCTCCTCGGCGAACACCGAGCGCGCCTTCGTCGACGCTGGCCTCGTGCCGTACCTGATCGTGCACCAGCCGGGTGAGCCGTGGCCGACGCTGCGCGAGCTCATCTCGCGGGGCACGCGCCTCCTCGTCACCGCCGAGCGCGGCGGCCCTCCGCCCGCGTGGTACCACCACCTGTGGGATCTCGCGTGGGACACGCCGTACACGTACGACTCGCTCGCGAAGATCGAGGCGACCGGCGCGGACCCGAACCGCGGCTCCCCGTCGAACCAGCTGTTCCTCATCAACCACTGGATCGGCGATCCGCTGCCGTCCCGCGCGAACGGCGCGCTCGCGAACACGCGCGAGGCGCTCACGCGCCACGTCGAGGCGTGCCGGGCGCGCCATGGTCGGCTGCCGACGTTCCTCGCGGTCGATTTCTACGACGAGGGCGCGCTGCTCCAGGTGGTGGACGAGCTGAACGCGCCTACGCGATGACGAACGGATCGTGGTCCTCTTCGCTGAGGCACGCCTCGACGCCGGGCGCCGCCGCGCAGAGCCGCGCCGCGTAGCTCGGCAGGGCGACGCGCTCGCTGTTCGAGTGCAGCGCGCAGACCACGGTCATCCCGGCGCGCGCGGCCGCGAGCGCGTCGTGGTGGCGCAGCTCGCCGGTGAGGTAGAGGCCAGCGCCCCGCCCGGCCGCGACGAGCGCGAGCGCTCCCGCCGAGCCCGCGCACGCGGCGGCGCGCGTCACCTCGCCGTCGAGCGGCCCGGCGACCAGGACGTGGGACAGGCCGAGCGCCGCGCGGAGCTGATCGACGAGCGCGCGCCGCTCGATCGCCGCTCTCTCGCCGATGCGTCCGAGGCCGAGCCCCCGCGCCGCCGCCGCCGCCCCGCGCGCTGGCTCGAGCGGCGCGCGATCACGCAGGCCGAGCGCGTCGGCGAGCACGTCGCTCGTGCCGCCCGCCGCGACGTCGAGCGCCGTGTGCGGGCTGTAGATCGCGACGCCCGCGCGCACGGCCTCGAACGGGACACCGCCCGCGAGCACGCGCCGCTCGCCCTTGAAGATCGGCGGGTGGTACGAGACGACGAGCTGGCACCCGCGCCGCACCGCCTCGCCGAGCACGGCCGCGGTCGCGTCGATCGCGAAGAGCGCGCGGGTGACGCGAGCCGACGGATCCCCGACGAGCAGCCCGACGTTGTCCCACTCAGCCGCCTCCTCGGGCGGCGCGATCGCGTCGAGCGCGGCGACCACGGTCGAGAGCGTCGTCACGGCTGGCGCGCCTCCGTCGCGGCGGGCGCGGGCTCCTTGCAGCACCGGAACCCCACCTCATAGAAGACGAAGTTCGGCGCGTGCGCGTCGTTCGTGCCTCGGCAGCCCGTCCATGGCTTCGCCCAGAACCCGCCCATCAGCGCGCCGGCGTGCTTGCGCGGCCGGCTCGAGGTCACCCACTCCTCGACGTTGCCCATCAGATCGTGGACGCCATCCTTCGTCACGCACCCAGGGTACGCGCCGGAGGGCGAGCCTTGCCACAGCCGCTCGACCTCCCGTCGCGCCGTCTCGCCGCCGGCCATCAGCGCGCGCGCGTCGAACTCACGCCAGGGCTTGTCGGAGTTGCACGCTCTCCTGTCGACCTTCCAGCCATACTGCCAGGGTCGCTCGTCGCCCGACTCGCACGCGGTCTCCCACTCCGCCTCGGAGCACAGCCGCTTCTGGCGCGCGCGACAGAACGCCTCGGCGTCGGCGAGCGAGCGCATCACGAGCGGCCGCGCGCCCGCCTCGTTGGGCGCCTCGAACCTGTCCATGCACACGTCGATCTGCGTCGTCGGGCCGTTCGCGACCGTGAGGTGCTCGTAGTACGCGAAGCACCGCCCGACAGACTTTCGCCAGTCGACGCACAGGTGCTCGACCTCGTCGTAGTGTGTGCCCGCGACGAGCCGCATGTCGTCGGGGCAGCGCGGGCTCGGGCCAGGGTCGCTCGGGCCGACCGCGCTCGGCGCCGCGGCGACCAGCGGGAGCAAGAGGAGCGCCTCCGTCCACACCGGCGATCAGTAGGGCTTCTGGCCCGAGTAGTTGCCGGGCGGCGAGTAGTTGCAGACCCACAAATCCCACTTTCCGCCGCCGAAGGGCGAGTTGGTGGTGCAGGTCTTCTGCGCGCAGCCGAGGCCGGTGCTCTTCGCCCACACGACCTGGGTGTAGTGCCCGCACTGCTTGCCCTGCGCGCACTTGTTGGTGGCGTAGTCGTAGCTCGCCACCTCGCTCACCCAGGAGCCGACCACCTTCTCGGGCGTGGGGGTGCTGCCGGAGGACGCGTAGATGTTCTGGCCCTGCTTCAGCGCGCCGAGCTTCGGATCGTGGGCGAACTCGCATCCGTCGGCCCACGCCGCGGCGGCCGCCGCGACGCCCTCGTCCCAGGAGAGCTCGGGCAGCGGGCTCGGCGCCGGCGGGGAGACGCTCGCGCGCGCCTGATTGTGCGCCGCGACGATCCCGTGGAGCGGGCCGTCCGGGGCCTCGACGAAGGACGACGGCGCGCCCGCGGCGCCCGCGCTCGAGGCGCCGCCCGCCGAAGCGCCCGCGCTCGAGGCGCCGCCCGCCGAAGCGCCCGCGCTCGAGGCGCCGCCGGCGGAAGAGCCCGCGCTCGAGGCGCCGCCGGCGGAAGAGCCCGCGCTCGAGGCGCCGCCGGCGGAAGATCCCGCGCTCGAGGCGCCGCCGGCGGAAGAGCCCGCGCTCGAGGCGCCGCCCGCGCCTCCGGCGGAGGGTCCGCCGTCACCGCCCGAGGACGACGTCGAGCACGCGGCCGAGAGGAGGGTGAGGACCGTGGCGAGGCACGCGCGGCGCATGCGGCCAAATAACGCCGCGGCGCTCAGGACGCGAGCGACTTCTCGGCGCTCGAGATCGCGTCCGAGACCGCGACGTCGTCGAGATCGAACGCTCCGGCGAGGCTCTGCAGCACGCCCTTCTCGACGTCGCTGACGCCGCCCGAGATGTGCGCGAGCAGCGCGGCGACGCGGAGCACCTCGCGCTGGTGCACCTGGTTGGTCACGGTCCGCCCGATCATCTTCACGCGGGTCTCCTGGCCGTCCTCCTCGAGCAGCTCCGCGAGATCGGCGAGCAGCGCCTGTACCTGGCGGGCGTCGACGTTCTCTCCGGACGCCTTCACCACGACGCCCTCGAACGCGACGCGCTCGTCGGCGTCGAACTCTCCGTCCGCGTTGGCGACGAGGTACGCGGCCTCGACGACCGCCTCGAACAGCGCCGCCGCGCGCGGATCGAAGCCCGTCGGGACGGTGTTCTCCTCCTCGTCCGGGCGTGAGCCGTACGACGCCGCCGCGACGCCGAGGATGGACCCGGTCTCCGCGCCGTCCGCGTCGACGGAGGGCTGCGACAGCGACTGTACGACCTTGGCCAGCAATTCGTTGTCGGGGGCGGACATCGGCTTCTCCGGTGCGGACGGGCGCAGCGTAAGCCACGGGGTACCAGGGGGGGCAAGCACGAACTGGCCGCGCCGCCCGAGCGATCGGTCGGGCTTCCCGCGAGGCGGGCGGTGCCCTAGGAGGCCCGCCGATGCGCATCACCGTCCCGCTGCACGTGGCGTTCGACCTCGTCTGGATCGGTTCCATCGCGGCCGTGGGCCTCCTGCTCGCGAAGGGCCCCGGGGACTCCCGGTCGCGCGGGGTCGCGGCGCTCACCGTGTACCGGACGCTCAGCGTGCCCGCGTTCATCGGCGCCTTCGTGCTCGGCCTGATCGCGCTCGGCCGCGACGTCGATCTCTACTTCAAGCACACGAGGTTCATGCACGCGAAGCTCCTGCTCGCGCTCTTCGTCATCGGCCTGCACCACGCGCTCGGCGCGCGCGCGCGGAAGATGGCGGAGGGGAGCGTCGACGGCGAGGGGCCCGCGTGGCTGCTCGCGCAGGTGCTCGTCGGGCTCGCCGGCGTCGTCACGTACCTCGCGGTCGCGAAGCCGTTCTGATCGCGCGCGCCCGGCGGCTGCGCTAGATCTCGCGGGGCCGTGAAGGTGGCCTCCAGCCCGACGTTGCCTCGCGTGCTGTACGCGACGTGCGCCGTGGCCGTGGTGATCTGCGCGGGCGGCGGGGCGCTGCACGCCGTCGGCGAAGGGCGATGGACGCTCGCCGAGTCGCTCTACATGTCGGTCATCTCCGTCTCGACGGTGGGGTTCGGCGAGCTGCCGGGGCGACTACGTGCGCGGCGCGCGCGGCGTGCTCGTGCTGATCATCCTGTCGGGCCTCGGATCGGTCGCGTATTTCCAGTCGACGATGACGGCGCTCATCTTCGAGGGCGTCATCGGGCAAGCTTGGCGAAAGAAGCGCATGAAGAGCACCATCGCGGGGGTCAGGGGCCACGTGGTCGTCGCCGGGATCGGCTCGACCGGGCGTCACGTCGTCGAGGAGCTGATCGCGACGGGGCCGCCGTTCATCGCGATCGACAAGAACCGAGAGCACCTGCAACGGCTCTCCGACGAGCTGCACGGCGGCCAGATGCTGTTCGTGCACGGCGACGCGACCGAGGACCACACCCTGATCGAGGCGGCGAGCGCGCGTCGGGCGTCATCGCCGCGCTGACGCACGATCGCGACAACCTCTTCGTCACGCTCTCGGTGCGGGCGCTGAACGCGCGGGCGCGCATCGTCACCAAGGTCGTCGAGCCGGAGGCGCAGCCGAAGATGCTGCGGGCCGGCGCGAACGCCACCGTCAGCCCGAACATCATCGGTGGGCGGCGCATGGCGAGCGAGCTCGTACGGCCCGAGGTGGTGGAATTCCTCGACCAGATGCTGCGCGACAAGGAGCGCACGCTGCGCCTCGAGGAGGTCGGCGTGCCCCCCGACTGCCCGTTCGTCGGGCTGCCGCTCCGCGACGTGCCCATCCGCCGGGAGACCAACGCGCTCGTGGTCGCCGTGCGCGATCGCGATCGCAACTTTCATTACAACCCGGGGCCGGAGCACGTGCTCGAGTCGGAGACCGTGCTCGTCGTGCTCGGCGAGCGGCGGGACATGGAGCTCCTGCGCGTGATGATGCGGTCGGAGGCGCCCGCCTCGCGCCGCCGCTGACGTCACGATCCGCCGCGCTCGGGCGACGCACGGGCATGCTCTCGCTGCTCGCCGCCCTCACGCTCCCCGCTCCCCTCGCGAACCCGCTGCCGGGAGGCTTCGTCGCCGGCTACGCGGCCGACACCGGGCTCGACCTCGCGGGGTACCTGCTCCCCGTCCGCGCGCTCGCCGCAGGCACCGTGGAGTACGCAGAGCGGGGTCACACACGCTGGAGGGGCAGGGGAGACTCGCCGTTCTCCGTGCGCGTCAGGCTCGACGCGCCGCTCGCGTGGCGAGGTCGCCGGATCACGCACGTCTACTACGGGCACCTCTCCGCGCTCGCGGTCACGAAGGCCGAGGGCTCCGAGGAGGTCGTGCGCGTCGCCGCCGGCGCGCGCCTCGGCACGAGCGGGTTCGCCAACGGCGCGCCGCACCTGCACCTCGGCCTGTTGCTCGACGACGACACGACGCAGGCCTGGGGGACGTACCTCGACGAGGCGCAGATCCGCGAGGTGCTCGGCGGCCTGAGGACGGGCGCGCGCCTGCCGCGCGGCGAGTGGCTCACCGCGAGGCCGACGCTCAGCCCATCCAGGTAGCGTCGGGCTGCGCCTCCCACTTGCGGGTGATCTTCTTCAGGTTGCTCCAGAGCTCGACGCCGCTCTCGCCGGTGATGTCGCCCTGACCGAACTTGGACGCCTTCGTGCCGCCGAACGAGAACGGCTCACGCGGCACCGGCACGCCGATGTTCACGCCGATCATCCCCGCGGTCGCGTGCTCGGCCACGTACTCGGCGACGGCGCCGCTCGTCGTGAAGACCGAGCACGCGTTGCCGTACTCGCTCTCTGCCTGGAGGCGGAGGGCGTCCTTCAGCGTCGGCGCGCGCACGATCGCGAGCACCGGGCCGAACACCTCGTGGTGGCGGATGGCCTGCTCCGGCCGCACCTGATCGAGGATCGTCGGGCCGAGCCACGTGCCGCCAGCGAGCGCCGGATCGGCCGGGCGCGCGGCGCGGCCGTCGAGCAGCACCTTCGCGCCGTCGGCCTCGGCCTCGGCGATCGCCGCCACGATCCGCGCGCGGGACGCCTCGTCGATGATGGCGCCCATGCCGCCGCCGAGCTCGATCGCCCGCGCCCGCTCGACGATGCGCGCGACGAGCGCGTCGGCGTCGCCGACCGCGACGAGCACGCTCGCCGCCATGCACCGCTGCCCCGCGCAGCCGGTGAACGAGTCGACGACGCCCTGCACGGTGATGTCCGGATCGGCGTCGGGGACCGCGAGCAGGTGGTTCTTCGCGCCGCCGAGCGCGAGCACGCGCTTGTCGTGCCGCGTGCCGAGCTCGTAGACGCGCCGGGCGACGGCCGTGGAGCCGACGAAGCCGATCGCCGCGACGTCGGGGTGCTCCGTCAGCGCCACCGCGACGTCCGCGCCGCCGTGCACGAGCGAGAAGATCCCCGGCGGCAGCCCCGCCTCCGCGAAGAGCTCCGCGACGCGACAGAGCGTGATCGGCACCTTCTCCGAGGGCTTCATCACGAACGCGTTGCCGACGGCGATCGCGATCGGGAACATCCACATCGGCACCATCGCCGGGAAGTTGAACGGCACGATCCCGGCGACGACGCCGAGCGGCTCGCGGCGTAGCTCGCACGTCACGCCGCGCGACACCTGCATCGAGGCGCCGTGGTCGAGGTTCTGGAGGGACAGCGCGAACTCGACGACCTCGACGCCCTTCAGCACCTCCGCGCGCCCCTCGGCGACCGTCTTGCCCGACTCCTTCGCGCAGGTGTCGGCGAGCTCGTCGAGGTGCGCGAGCAGGAGCGCGCGGAGCGCGAACAGGCGCGTCGCGCGCTCCTTCATCGGGGTCTTCGCCCACGCGGGCTGCGCGCGCTTCGCCGCCGCGACCGCGAGATCCACCTCTGCGCGCCCGCACATCGGGACGCGCGCGAGCAGGGATCCGTCGCGCGGCGAGGTGACGTCGAGCGTCGGGCGATCGTGGACGGGAGCGGGCGCGCCGCCGATGAAGTTGCTGAGGATCCGTGGCTCGGACATGGCCGGCGAGCATAGGCGCGCGCGACGGCAGCGCACGCGGATTCAGCGTGGAATTCGCGGACTCGACGCGGACCGGACGGCGGCCACGCCCCGGCGTGCTCCAGCCGCGTCGAGCGCGGCGCTCAGGTGAGGATCGAGTCGATCCGCTCGATGCCCTTGCGCGACACGACGACCCGCAGCCGCCCCCACGGCCCGCCGCCGTCGCCCCGCGTCAGCCGGTAGACCACGTTCACGTTGTAGACCCGCCGCGCCGTCGCCGAGTAGACCCGCGCGTCGTCCGGATCGGCGAACACGATCGTGCGGTTCGGATCGTCGGTGTGATCGAGCCACCGGTGCACGTCGAGCCGGAAGATCTCGGTCATCATGGGAAAATTCGCGTGCTCGGTCGACGGCGCGCGCGGCGCGAGCCTCACGCGCTTCTGGTGCCACAGGACCCGCTCGGGGCGCGCGGACTCCTCGAGGTCGTGCGCGCGGGTCACCCGCCGCGCGGCGAGCACCTCCGGCGGGAGCGCGCGGAACGACAGGAACCCCGCGCGCTCGCGCACCCGGCCCACGAGCCGCCCGCGCTCCTTGTCCTCGATCGTCCAGCTGCGGTCCGGGAACCTCCGCGAGATCCACCCCGCGAAGACGCTTTGCAGCAGGGCCTTCATCCTGTCCTTCACCACGTACGCGACGACGACGAGCAGCCCGTAGCGGAGGACGTCCTCCGTCATCGGCGTCACGTGCACGCTCGCGGCGAGGGCGAACGCCATCGCGACGGCGGCGGCGATCGCGTAGAACGTGTGCAGCACCCACGCCGCGCCGTTCTGCACCTCGAGCTTCAGCCACAGGACGGACGACGTGAAGCGCTTCAGGACGTGCCGCCGGAACTCCAGGTGCTCGACCTCCCGCAGCGACGCGCCCGCGTGCCCCACCGAGTCGAGGCCCCGCTCCTTCCTGTGACGCGCCTCCGCGACGGCGGTCGCGGCCAGCCGCTCTCCGACCTCGTGCAGCGCGGGCAGGTGCTCGGCGAAGCCCTCGACCGTCACGCCGACCGTCGCCGCGAGCGTCTCGAGGACGAGCGACACGTCCTCGTCCACCCAGCTCATCGCCGTCGTCACGTCGCTCGGGAGCGCGTCGCCCTCGTGCTCCGCGAGCGTCGCGCGGAGCGCCCGGCCGACCTCCGAGATCCCGGCGGTGAACGGCCCGATCACGGCGAAGACCTCCGCCTCGGCGCCGCCTCCCTCGAGCGCGGCGTCGATGTCCCGCATCGCCGGCACCCCTGCGGCGCGCACCTCGCACGCGAAGAGCCGGAGCGTCCGCAAGGCGGCCCGCGCCTCGGGCGAGCCCTCCGCCACGCCGCGCGCGTCGGAGAGCGTGCGCGACACCTCCGCCAGGGTGGAGCCGGCCTCACGCGACGAGAGCGTCGAGAGCTCGACCTCGGGCGGCGCCCAGCGCACGTACGACCAGAGATCATCGTAGATGGCCTTCTTGTCGTACGTGTCCTCCTGGAGCCGGAAGCTCTCGGGGACGAAGAAATACGCCTCCCACACGTACGCCTCGCCGCGCTCCTGCACGGGGTAGTCGATCGCGAACTCGAGGTGGGTCTTGTCGTGGATGCGCCACTCGACGGGCGCGCTCGCGCGCGGGCTCGTCGGCGGTCTGCGCGACAGATCGCCGAAGAGCGACGCCCACTCCGCGATGGGGTGCGGGCCCTCCTCCACCGCGCGGAGCCGCGCCTGCGGCCTGCGCTTCGCGGCCCTCGCGTCGTCGTCGGTCTTCACCCGGCGGGCACCTTGTCGTCACGTCGCGACTCCATGCAAGCGCGATCGTTGGCGGCTACGCTGCCGCCCCCGATGACCGACAGCAAGGAGCTCGAGCTCTCCGACTACGATCCCGACGCCCGCGCGCTCGTCGCGGCCGCGCAGTCGCTCGCCGACGAGCAGCGCCACCGCGAGGTGACGCCGCTGCACCTGCTCGTCGTGTCGCTGCGCGAGCCCGGCGTCGCGGAGGTGTGCCGACGCTCGGGCGCCGATCCCGAGCGCGCGACCCAGCTCGCGGACGCCGCGCTCGGCCGCGTGGCCCGCGCGAAGGACGTCGAGGCGTACCTCTCCGCGTCGCTGCTCGAGCTGTTGCGGCGCGCAGAGCGAGAGGCGAAGCGCGAGCGGGCGCCGCGCGTGTCGGTGGAGGCGCTCATCGTCGCGCTCTCCCAGGAGATCCGCGGGGAGGCAGGGGAGGTGCTCGGCGCGCTCGGGGTCGGGCCCGGGGCGTTCCGCCCGCACCTCGCCGCGTACCGGGAGACCCCGCCGCGCGCGGCCGCCGTGGGCGCCGCGGGAGCGGTGGCCGAGGCGCGAGGGTTGACGCGAGACCTGCTGAAATCGACGCGCGATCTCGATCCCGTGATCGGTCGATCGGCCGAGCTGCGCGCGCTGGTGCGCATCCTCGGGCGGCGCGGCAAGCACCACCCGCTGCTCTCGGGAGAGCCAGGCGTCGGCAAGAGCGCGATCGTCCGCGGGCTCGCGCTCGCGATCGCGGGCGCGGACGTCCCCGCGGGCCTCGCGTCGGCGCGGCTGCTCGAGCTCGACGCGGCGGCGCTCACCTCGGGCCCGAAGCTCCGCGGCGAGGTCGAGGCGCGCGCGCGGGGACTGCTCGCGTCGATCGACCGAGAGCGGGGCGAGACGCTGCTCGTCGTCGAGGGCCTGCCCGAGCTCGTGCTCGCGCAGGGCACGGGCGCGAGCGCCCTCGACGCGGTGCGCGCGCTGCTCGACGACGGGCGGGTGAGGGTCATCGCGACCGCGACGCCCGATGGACTGCGGCGCCTCGCCGAGCGGGAGTCGGGGCTCGTGCGCCGGTTCTCGGAGGTGCAGATCGATCCGCCATCGCTCGAGCTCGCGACCGAGATCCTGCGCGGCGTCGCGCCCCGGTTCGAGCGGCACCACGGCGTAGCCGTGGGCGAGGACGCCGTGCGCGCGGCGGTGCGGCTGTCGGCTCGCTACCTCGGAGATCGAGCGCTCCCCGACAGCGCGGTCGACCTGCTCGACGAGACCGCGGCCGAGCTACGCGTGTCGATCGACGGGCTGCCCGAGGAGCTCGACGCGCGCGTGCGGCGGCTCGCGTCGCTGCGCCTCCAGCGCGCGGCGCTCGACGACGACGCCACGACGGCGGCCCGCGCCGCCCGCTCGGCCCTCGACGAGGAGATCGCCGCGCTCGCGCCGGCCGTCTCGACCGCGCAGCGAGAGCTCGAGGTGCGTCGGGGCGCCCGGCTCGCCGTCGCCTCCATCGAGCGCGAGCTGTCACGAGAGGAGGCGGCGCTCGCGCAGGCGAAGCTGGCGTCGTCGGCCCGCGCGCACGAGCTCGAATTCGTCACGCTCCCGGACGTGCGCCGCCGCCTCGCGCTCGCCGTCGACGCCGCCTCTCACGCCGGCCCCGCGCTCTCCCGCGCCGTCACCGAGGAGGACGTGGCGGCGATGCTCGAGCGGTGGACGGGCATCCCCGTCAGCCGGATGCTCGAGGGCGAGACCGCGAAGCTCCTCGGGATGGAAGCGCGCCTGTCCTCGCGCGTCGTCGGCCAGCTGGAGGCCATCTCGGCGCTCTCGCGCGCGGTGCGTCGCAGCCGCGTCGGGCTGCGCGACGCTGGCAGGCCGATCGGATCGTTCCTCTTCCTCGGGCCGAGCGGCGTCGGCAAGACGGAGCTCGCGAAGGCGCTCGCGGAGCTCCTGTTCGACGACGAGACGGCGCTCACGCGGCTCGACATGAGCGAGTTCATGGAGCGCCACATGGCCCAGCGGCTGCTCGGAGCGCCGCCCGGCTACGCCGACTCCGAGCAAGGCGGGTTCCTCACCGAGGCGGTGCGCCGGCGGCCGTACTCGGTCCTGCTGTTCGACGAGGTCGAGAAGGCGCACGCCGACGTCTTCAACCTGCTGCTCCAGGTGCTCGACGACGGGCGGCTCACCGACGGTCGCGGGCGCGTGGCCGACTTCTCGAACACCGTCGTCATCCTCACGTCCAACATCGGCTCGGCCCGCATCCTCGACGCCGACACGAAGCTGTTCGAGTCCGAGGACGGCCGGGCCGCGCTGAAGGACGTCCTGTTCGACGAGCTGAAGGCGCATTTCCGCCCCGAGTTCCTGAACCGCGTGGACGACGTGCTCGTGTTCCGCCCGCTCGCGAAGGCCGACCTCGACGGCGTGCTGCGCATCCAGCTCGCGAAGCTCGCGAAGCTGCTCGCGGCGCGCGGCGTCTCGCTGGACGTCTCGCCGGACGCCCGCGCGCGGCTGGTCGCGCTGGGATACGAGCCGGCGTTCGGCGCGCGGCCGCTGCGACGCGCGATCCTCCGCCACCTCGCCGATCCGCTCGCGGAGGCGCTGCTCTCGTCCGCGACGCCCGAGGGGGCCGTCGCGACGGTCGACGTCGCGCCCGACGCAGACGACCGTTTCGCCGTCGCGGTCGCCGCCCCGAAAAATTCCAAATCATTCGGTTGACCTGCCTCATGAGTCCCGGCACCATGTGTCAGCCCGCGGAGGATCCATGAAGAACGGACTTACACGTCGTGATGCCCTCAGAAATCTCGGACTGGGAGCGGTAGGCGCCGCGAGCGTGGCGATGGTCGCCACCGACGCGCTCGCCGCCCCGACCTCTGAAGCGACGCCCAGCGTGCTCCCCGTGGGGCTCACGGCCGGCGGCTTCGCGGTCGTGCACGCAGCTCGCTCGCGCGGCGCGCTCCGCGTGTCCATGTCGGCGCCCGACGGCGACTCGTACGTCGCCATCGTCTGCGCCCACGACGGCGCGCGTCCTGCGGTCGCGACGAGCGGCTCGCTCGACGTGTTCGTCGAGAACCAGGGTCAGGGAGACACCCCCACCAACGAGCGCCACGGCCTGTCGGCGATGGCGCTCGTGACGGTGCTCGGTCCGTCCGAGGCCGAGCTCGCCGGGCTGTCCACGCTCACCGAGCGCCACGCGTCTCCCGAGCTGACCCAGGCGCAGTGATCCCGCCGTCGTCCGCGGGCCCTCTCTCTC
Source organism: Polyangiaceae bacterium (assembly GCA_020849655.1). Taxonomy (GTDB): domain Bacteria; phylum Myxococcota_A; class Polyangia; order Polyangiales; family Polyangiaceae; genus JADLFU01. Next base: position 16,397 of record JADLFU010000060.1, read on the forward strand.
CGTCGCCGCGTCGTGGATCGACGTGGGTCTGCGGGGACGCTCGGTCTGCGCCCAGCGCAGACGCGGCGCGCGCTCTCGCGCGCGAGGGGGTCAGCGCGGCCGACGTCACGCTCTACGGCCCTTCCGCCGAGATTCACGGGTTCCATGCGCGCGACCGCGCGGCGTTCGCGGAGGTTCTCCGCGGGGCGCGCGCGCTCGTCGACGCCGGGGTCCGGGTCGGGCTGACCGTGCCGGTCACCCGCGCCAACGTCCGTCACCTCTCGGAGATGGTCGACGTCGCGTCAGCGCTGGGTGCCGAGGCGATCCGCTTCGAGCCGGCCGATGCCGATCGCGCACCGAGCGCGGCGATCACCGCCGATCATCTCGACGCGGCGGTCCGTCACGCGGCGCGGCTGCGCATCCGGGCGGTCACCCGGCTTCCGTCGGCCACCGACGAGATCTTCGGCCACGCGGCGCTCGGAGGCCGCCCGAACCGCTCCGACGGCTCACGCCGCGAAGCCCAACCCAACCTTCTGTCTGCGGCGTCAGCGCCGTCGACGCTCCCTTCCCACTCTGCGAGGTAACGCATGTCCGCTCGAAGCTTCTCTCCGCTCTCTCGTCACATCTTCGCCAGCGGCGCGCTCCTCGGCGCTGCGATCCTCGTGGGCGCCTGCGCTGGCGGCAGCTCCACGAGCGACGACCCCATCCCGGGCGGCGAGACGGGCCAGGGGGGCGGCACCGGCACCGCCGGAGGGACCGCGACGGCCGGTGGCGGTGGCGCCGCGGGCAAGGGCGCGGGCGCCGGAGGCGTCGCCGGCAAGGGCGGTGGATCGGGTGGCGCTGGCGGGAAGGCTGCAGCCGGCGGGACGAGCGGGGGGTCCGGCGGTGGCACGGGCGGCGCCGCGGGCAAGGCTGGCGCGGGCGGCGCGACCGCGGGCTCCGGCGGCGCGACCGCAGGCTCCGGCGGCAAGTCCACCGGCGGTGCGGGTGGCGGCACGGCTGGCGCGGGCGGCGGTACGGCGGGCGCGGGCGGCGGTACGGCGGGAGCAGGCGGCGGCACGGCGGGAGCAGGCGGCGGCACGGCGGGAGCAGGCGGCGGCACGGCGGGAGCAGGCGGGGCGGTGTGCGGGTCGAAGGAGCTGTGCAACGGCATCGACGACACCTGCGACGGCAAGATCGACGAGGGCGACCCCGAGTCCGGGGCCGACTGCGACGTCCCGATGAAGCTCGGCGAGTGCAAGAAGGGCACGTTTCACTGTCAGGGCGGCGTCCTCAAGTGCATCGGCACCTACACGCCGAAGGCCGAGATCTGCAACGGGCTCGACGACGACTGCGACGGCACCCCTGACAACGGCACCTTCGATCCGAGCATCAAGCCCACGCCGGGCGACTCGTGCGACACCGGCAAGAAGGGCATCTGCAAGCCGGGCACCCAGAAGTGCCAGGCCGGCATGGTGACCTGCGTGCAGGACAACCCTGCGTTGCCCACGGAGTCTTGCAACGGCCAGGATGACAACTGCGACGGCCAGGTCGACGAGGGCTCGCCCGGCGCCGGCGGCAGCTGCATCGTCGAGGCGTTCAAGTTCAGCGCCCCCGGCTCGCCCTGCGCGCAGGGCGTCAAGGGCTGCGGCGCGTCGGGCCAGATCGAGTGCGTCCAGCAGAACTTCCCGAAGGCGGAGATCTGCAACGGCGTCGACGACGACTGCAACGGTCAGATCGACGGCCCTGACACGCAGAACCTCCCCTGCAACACGGGGCTCTTCGGGGTCTGCTCGGTGGGCAACGAGACCTGCGCCGGCGGCGTGAAGACCTGCACCGCCGTCACGCAGCCCAACACCGCCACCGAGACCTGCGACAACAAGGACAACGACTGCGACGGCACCGTCGACGAGCCGGGGTCCGAGGGCTCCTGCGCCACCAAGCCGCACGTGACGAAGTTCAAGTGCCTCTCGGGCGGCTGCCTCATCGACACCTGCGAGAGCGGCTGGACGGACCTCAACGCCAACGGCGGCGACGGCTGCGAATGTGCTGCCAACTCTCACGGCGCGGTGTGCGGGGCGGCGACGTCGCTCGCGGTCGGCAACCTGGGCACGGTCAGCGCGACGGGCGTCATCACCACCGGGTCGGGCGAGGCGTGGATCTCGTTCACGTTCCCGCCGTCCTCGGCCGGACAGGGCTTCAAGCCCAAGGTTCAGCTGGTCGATCCGTCGGGCAAGTACACGATGGACGCGTTCGACTCGTGCGGCGCCGCGGCCGGGTGCGGCAACGCGGGCGACGCCTCGACGAACATCAACCTGTGGGAGCAGAGCTCCACGGCCGGCAAGTCGGTGGGCGGTGACACCTTCTGTGGCGGCGGGCGCACGGCCTGCAGCGACGCCACGGCTCGTCAGCAGTCGCCGAAGTTCCGGGTGCGGCGCAAGGATCCCGGCGCGGTCGTGGGCTGTGACGCCTTCACGCTCACCGCGACGCACGCGCAGTTAGCGTAGCCTCCCCCGCGCCAACGACGACGCCGAGCGTGACCCGCTCGGCGTCGTTGTTCTTTTCTTGTCGTCTCGTGCCAGAGGTCCTGCGGGGCTGCACGGGCGACGGCGCGGGCCGCCGCCCGGGAGCTAGCGGCTCACTGGCCGGTGGGCGGGATGACGAACAGGACGTCCCGGGGGGCGCCGAACTTCACCTCGCCGAATTTCCCGACCTTCGCCTTCACCTGCAGGGTGGCGCGGAACGTCTGCACGGTGGGCAGCGGCTTGATCGTCGTGTTCGGGATGACCTTGATGTCGAAGCAGACGCGCTGGGTGGGGATGATCCCCTGGAACGTCTCGTCGACCGTGTCGCCGCCGAAGAGGGCGCCCTTCGGGCCCTTCCAGTAGTCGCGCACCTGGCCCAGCGGCAGCACCACGCAGGTCGCGCCCGGCAGGGTGGGATCGTCGCCGCCCTCGGCGCGCGCGCGGATCGACTCGACGAACGTGTCGATGCTGTCGGTGAACTGGTTCTCGGGCGTCAGCGGATCGGAGGTCGCCGTCACGCGCACATCGAGCTTCAGCGACTTCAAGAGGGCCTTGATGGCGTCGGTGACGCGGGACGAAATGCCGCTCGGCGAGATGTTGTCGAGCAGATCGAAGACAAGGCGGCAGTTGCCGCCGGGCGCGTCGGGCGCGAGATCTCCCGTGGGGTTGGTCTTGCACTTCGACCCGCCGAAGGCCGACGGCGGGACGACCGATCCCGTCTGGTCGGCGAGGTACGCCATGTCGTAGTACGGATCGGCGTTGCGGATGCCGTTGTTCGCCGCGAGCCCGATGAACCTCGCGCCGATGTCCTTCATCTCCTTCGCGAGCTTGTCGACGTTGGGCGGCGCGTACTGGCCGCTGAACCCGTACGTGTCGTGGAACGTCGACGGATCGGTCGAGCGCTTGCCGTCGTGGAACGGCGCGTCCGTGACGGAGATGACGACCGGCAGCGCGTCGGCGCGGAACGCGAGGCTCCCGAACGTGCCGGTCGGGATGCTCTCCGGCAGCACGATCACGCCGGGCGGATACGCGTAGGTGTCGTTCGTGAGCGAGCGCCACATCGCGAGCACCTGGCTCTCGGGCAGATCGCCGCCGCCGTGGATCTTCAGCGCCTTGATCGCGGCGACGGCGTCGGACTGCTGCGTCGTCACGCGCCCCGTGGGGGGGATGTAGAAGGGCAGATCGCCCGGATCGCCGAACGGGCTGACGGGGACGTCGTCGTGCCCCGCGACGCCGACGGCGACGTCGGGGATCTCCTGCGCGAGCGCCGGGATGAGCTGCGCCATCGCGTTCTGCAGCGCGAACAGCTGGCCGCCCATCGTGCCGGTGGTGTCGAACACGAACCCGACGTCGGCGCGCTGCAGCTTCGTGTTGATCGCCATGACCGCGGACGGCGGCTCTGGCGGCGCCTGGTACGGCATGATGAAGTAGAACTTGCCGAGCGACTGCGGCGTCTCGGTGACGTCGTCGGGGTTCGAGCCGAGCGCCACCTCGATCATGTCGCTCGCGCCGTCCCCGTCGGTGTCAGCCTTGCGAGGATCGGTCTCGCCCTGCTGGACCTTGCAGTCCTTGTTCTTGTCCTCGTCGGCGTCGAGCAGGCCGTCGTTGTCGGAGTCGAGGTCGAGAAAATCTGGCTTCGCGTCCTTGTCGCTGTCCGCGGGCACGCCGCCGGGCACGAACCCCAGCCCCGCCTCGCAGCTGTCGGGGATGCCGTCGTTGTCGGCGTCGGTGTCACGAAAGTTGGGCTTGCCGTCCTTGTCGAAATCGCCGGTGCCGTCCTGCCCGTCGTGGATGCCGTCGTTGTCGGAGTCCGAGTCGGAGAGGTCGGGCTTGCCGTCGCCGTCGGTGTCGACCGCCACGCCGCCGACGAGCTCCGCCGTGTCGGGCAGCGAGTCGCCGTCGTTGTCGGGGTCGGCGTAGTCGGGGTACTTGTCGCCGTCGGTGTCGGCGGGCGGTCCCTTCGCGGCGCTGTAGGCCGAGCCGTCCGGGTACGTCTCCTTCGCGTCCGGCACGCCGTTGTCGTCGCTGTCGGTGTCGCGGTAGTCGGGCTTGCCGTCGCCGTCGGAGTCTTGCGGCGAGCTGCAGCCGTTCGACGCCGTCTGCCCCTCGATCAGATCCGGGATGCCGTCGGCGTCGGAGTCGTCGTCCTGGTCGTCGGGTTTGCCGGCGCCGTCGGTGTCGGTGCCCTTCGACTTGCCCTCGATCTCGTCGGAGATGCCGTCGAGATCTTCGTCGGGGGGACAGGCGAACCCCTTGCCGCCCGCGCCGGCCGAGCCCGCCGCGCCCGCGGTCCCGGCTGCGCCCGCGCTCGCGCCGCCGCTCCCGCCTGAGCCTCCCGTGACGAAGCCGCCGCCCTTGCCGGCCGCGCCCGCCTTGCCGGCGGATCCAGCCGCGCCAGCGGCGCCTCCCGCTCCCGCCGCGCTCGCGCCGGCGGCGCCCGTCGCCGAGGGATCGTCCGTGGCGGTGGCGCCCGAGCCGCAGGCGAGGAGGAGGGTTCCGACGAGTCCGAGAGGCCAAGCGCGCATGCGATGCTCCTTCACTTGAAGATGGTCCCCGTGTCACGCGGGATGACGAAGTAGACCTGTTTCACGCCGTCCTTTCCGCCGAGCTTCTGGCCCGTCGGCGTCTGCACCTGGATCGACGCGCGCAGGACGAGCAGCGAGGTGGGCTGGAACTTCGAGTTCTTCGCGACGACGCGGAACGACACCGTCGCGTCGCCGCGGACGCCGTAGAACGTCGTCGCGTCGATGCTCGAGTACGGCAGCGGGCTGCCCGGCGCGGGCACGGGCTCGATCCTCGCGATGAGCTCGGTCGCGTCGATGGGCGCGCCGCCGACCATCAGGGGCGGGTTGGTGAACGCCGGATCGGGCGCGCCGTCGCCCGTGCAGTCGACGCCGCCGGGGCAGGAGTAGTCGTGCTTCACGGTCGTCGCGTCGTTGAGGCCCGCGCCCGCGAGGCGCCGCACGAGCTTCACGACCTCGTTGGAGACGTTGCCGCTCGTCGTGTCCTGGCTCGTGACGAGGGGTTTGTTGGATCCTCCAAACGCGGGATCGAAGTAGACGCTGCCCGTCTTGTTCGCGAGATCGGTGAGATCGGCGCGCGCCGCGCCGGGGAAGCCCGTGTCGACCGCGACCCCGATCGTCTTCGCCCCGCGATCGGTGAGCGCCTTGACCGTGTCGGCGTACGAGACGGCGCCGCCGACCTTCGCGGTGTCGTAGTCGTTGCCCGCCGCCGGGCCGTTGTGGAACGCGGCGTCGGTGATGAGGACGAGGATCGGCACGGCGTCCTTGCGGAAGCACGGCGCGCCGAACGCGGTCGGATCGGCGCACCCGACGGGGGTGTACTTCCAGAAGCCGCCCTTCGTGACCATGAAGGGCTGGCCCGTCATCGCGAGCCAGAGCGCCTGCGTGGTGCCCTCCGGGCCGTCGCCGCCGCCCGCGGCCTTCAAGCCGCCGATGATGTTGCGCACGCTGTCGGGCGCGGTCGCGGTCGCGCCCTGCACGACGGGCGCCGCGACCTTGCCGCTGCTGGCGCCGAATTCGTTCGTGTAGACGTCGTCGCCCGGGTCGCCGTACGGCGCCCACGGCAGATCGCGGTAGGCGCCGACGCCGATGTACGCGCCGTTGATGCCGCCGACGGGCGGGGTCGCGGTCGGATCGCCGTTCAGGATGGCCGGGATGATCTGCGAGTCGAGCGACGCGGAGATGTTCGCGATGGCGGGGCCCATCGAGCCCGTCGTGTCGATGAGGAAGTAGAGGTCGGCGACCTTGATGCCGGTGGAGAACGGGAACTCCTTCGACTGCTCGGGCTTCCCGTACGGCACGACGAAGTACAGCGTCGCGTCGGAGGGCTTCGAGCCGCCGTCGACGGGGTTCGAGCCCGCCGCGACCTCGACGACGTCGACGACCCCGTCCATGTCGCAGTCCTCGAGCAGGTAGCAGCCCTTCGCGTGGCCAGGATCGTAGAGCGCCTCGTCGACGTCCGGCACGCCGTCGTTGTCCGAGTCGAGGTCGCGCGCGTCGGAGACGCCGTCGCCGTCGGTGTCGACCGGCGCGGCGCACGGATCGGTGCGCCCCGCCTCCACGGCGTCGGGGAGGCCGTCGCCGTCGCTGTCGTCGTCGAGCTTGTTCGGCTTGCCGTCCTTGTCGATGTCGTCGTCGCCCTCGTAGACGTCGGGGATCGTGTCGCCGTCCGAGTCGACCAGGGTGCACCCCGTCACGCCCCCGGCCGCGCCGCCGCCGGCGCCGTTGCCCGCCGTCGAGGTGCCGCCGCCGCTCGAAGCGCCGCCGCTCGAAGCGCCGCCGCTCGAAGCGCCGCTCCTACCGCCGCTGCCTTGACCGCCCGCGCCCGCGTTGCCGAACTGGGAGTCGCTCGGGACGTCGGTGGTGCTGGACGAGCCGCAGGCGAGCGCCGCGCAGGCCGTGAAGGTGAGCAAGGCAGGAAATCTGATCGACATCACGGGCCAGGCTAGCGCAACCGCTCGAACGTCGCCCGGAGATCGGGTAGGGTCGCGCGGGATGAGCGACCTTGAAACGCGCGCGCTCGACGGCGGCGCCCAGATCTCCTTCGACGAGACCCTCTATCCGCTCGCGGCGGTGTACGGCGCGGCGTACGTGTTCATCGATCGCTGCTACGTGCACCTCGACCGCCCGGCGGACAAGCGCATCTCGGTGACGCTGCGGCTGAAGCCGGGCTCGACGCTGGTCGCGGAGGAGCTCGCCGGCGAGTTCGGCAACGAGCTGCTCGGCCAGGCGTGGCGCCACGAGATCAGCCAGGAGAACCGCGCGCTCATCGAGCTGGTCGCGACGCGGGCGCTCGCGGGCTCCGCGGGGCCGCCCGGCCTCGACGAGCTCCTGGCCGACGACGGCGGAGAGGCCTTCGAAGACCCGCTCGGCATCGCGATGAGCTGGGAGGAGAAGTACAAGAAGAAGAAGCCCGAGGCCACCGAGGGGCAGCCTTCGGTCGACGCGGCCGACGAAGAGAAGGCGGGCGGCGCGTGACCGAGCTCGCGTTCGCGACCGATCTGTACCCGAGGGCCGCGATCGACGAGGCCGTCGCAGTCTACGCGCGGTTCGCGGAGATCGAGGTCGCCGCCGAGAGCGCGCGCCACGTCGTGCGGGTGCGCGCGGCGAGCCCGGCGCGCGAGGCCCGCGTCCTGCTCGAGCTCGCGAACCACGCGCTCGGGCGGGCGGTCGAGCAGGGCTCGCGCTGAGCCGCGGGCTCGGGTCCCAGGTGTCGCGAGCGCCGGATTCCCTGCGTCCTTCGGCCGCTTTGGGTGAAGCCGTGCTCGACATGGCAGGGCCACGCGGCGCGCGGAATCAGCCCCGTTCGGCTCGAAATTCCGCCCCGGGCTCCGACACTCGCCCCCTGGATTCCCGAAACCCATGCTGAGCCGCGGGCTCGGCTCGAATCCTCCAATCGCGCGCTGATTGGCCCTAGGCTGGGGCTGGCGTGCAAAAGCGGGATCCCTTCCTCGCGGGGCTGCTCGAGCTCCACACCGTCACGGACGCGCCCGAGCGGCGAGCGGCGTGGAGGAGCAGCGTGGCGGGGCTCGCGCGCGCGTGCGCCGTCGACGCCGTCAGTCCGCTCGATGGGCTCGCGCCTGGCGCGCTGGTCGCGAGCGCGAGGGCGGCCCTCGCCGCGGGGCTCGCGGACGACGTGGACTGGCTCTCCCCGAGCGCGGCCGCCATCGCGCTGTACGAGCTGGCGGCGGCGCTCCCGGCGGGCGTCGAGAAGCGGGAGCTGGGTCGGCGCGCGGCGGCGCGGTTCCTCGACGGTGACGCGGCGACGTTCGTCGCGCTCGCGACGCGGATGGCGCTCGGCTCGGGCAAGGGGCTCGCTGGCGAGGGCGTGCGCGCGAGGATCGGCGTCGCCCTGTCGCTGCCGCCCGCCGCGGGGGTGAGGCTCGAGCCGCTCGCGCTCGCGCTCGTCTCTCGCCGGGAGCTCGCCCGTGAGTGGGTGGTGGCGATGGCCGAGCGCTCGTTGCCCGATCGCCGCCTCGCGGCGCGGCTGGTCGAGCAGGCCGCCGTCGGGATCGCGACGCGCGCGGGGCAGGGCGACGAGGCCGTCCTCCGCGTGCTCGGGGGAGATGCGGCGACCCACGCGAGCGAGCGGCTGCTCACCGACCGCGAGCCGCTCGTGTGGCGCCACGTCGCCGTCGCGCGCGGGCTGCTCGCGCCGTACCACCCGCCGTACCTCCGCGCGCTCGACGAGGGGCTCTCTCCCGAGCTGACCCCGACCGAGTGGCGCCGATCGGCGACGTCGCTGATGGCGATGGTCGGGGTCGCGCCCGAGCGCGCGCTCCGCAAGATCCGCGACGCGCTGGCGAAGGGCGTGCTGCGGCGCGATCCGGGCGCCATCGCCGCGTTCGTCTATGGCGCGCCGATCGCCGCGGAGCTCGAGCCGGAGGCGGCCGCCGAGGCGCTCGCGCTCGCGCTCACCGGCGCGCCCGCGTCCTCCGCCGCGGAGGCGCTGGCCGAGGTGCTCTCGTCGTGCCCGCCCGGGTTCGCGGCGGCCCCCATCGCCGAGATCGCCGGCGCGCTCGGGAAGGCGGGCGTCGAGGAAGACGACGGCGCCCTCGCGCTCCGCGCGTGCCTCACGGAGCAGCTCGGCCCCGAGGACGCGCGAGAGCGCGCCGTCGCCGACGTGACCCGCGAGGGCGCGCTCGCTTTCGCTATCGACGGAGCGAGGGCCGCGTTCGCGCGCGGGCAAGAGGCGCTCCTGCTCGCCGAGGCCGGGTTCGAGGGGCTCTCCGCGCTCGGCGCCGAGGAGAGCGCGGGGCGCGCGGGAGCGATCGCGCGACGCGCGGGCTTCGCGGCGCTCCGCGAGCTCGACGTCGGGCTCTTCGAGCACGGTCTGCTGAAGGATCTGCTGGTGCTCGGGGGTCGCGCGCAGGAGGCGCAGGCGGCGCGTGTGAGGTTCGACGCGCTCGCGGATCGGGTCGCCGGTTGGGTGCTGGAGCGAGAGGCTTCGGCGCCCGTCCGCGACAAGGTCTCCCACCCGACGATCCGCCTCCGGCGCCTGCGCACGCTGCTGCACGTCGCCGACGCGCGCGAGGACGACGAGCGCGAGCCGGGCTCGCAGATAGAGCCCGTGTCCGTCCGCCAGGCGACGGGGCGTCGGCTCAGGATCGCGCACCTGTGCTTGCGCATGCTCTCGTCGCAGGTCGCGCCGGCGCTGCTGCGCACGGTGGTCGCGACCCTCGCCCGCGCGCTCGATGGCCTCGTGCGCGAGGGCGCGTGCGACCCGGCTGACGTGCTGCTGCTCGTCGCGCGCCGCGAGGTGCGCGCGCGTGACGTCGAGACGCTCGTCGAGGCATCGCGCGGCGTCGAGCTGCGCGCGCTGCTCGCCGTGTTCGCCGATTTTCTCCGCGCGAGCGAGCTCGACGAACACGCCGATCCAGACGACGCGCCCATGTCCGCCGCGCCCGGCTCCCTGCCGCCGATCGCGCTCTCGGCCGCGCTCGGGCGGCGCCTGCGCGCGTTCGTCGCGCTCGCGAAGGGCATCCCGGCGGACGGCGGCCACAAGACCGAGTCGCTGCGCCACGCGCTCCTGCGGCTCTCCCGCGCGCTCGTGAAGGCGCAGGCGGCCTCGTCTCGCGCGGAGCTGAAGGGCCGCTCGTCGCCGCTCACCGAGATCGAGGAGGCCGCGGTCTCGCTCGGGCAGCTCGTGCTCGGCGCGCGCCGCCGCCTCGACGATCGCGCCGAGACGGCGGGGTACGCCGCGCTCGAGGCGTCGCTCGCCGCCGCGGTCGACGCCGACGACGGCGACGTGCAGGGCGCCGCCGCCGCGCTCGCCGACGAGCTCGCGATCTTCCTTCCGCGCCCCTTCGCGGTCGTCGTCGCCGACGTCGCCTTCGTCGTCGCCACGCTGCCCGCGGAGGCAGCCTCGCCCGTGCTCGCCGCGGAGGCCGAGACCGCGCTGCCGGCCTGGCTGCCCGCGCGCCGCACGCTCGGCGGGTTCTGGGTGCTGCGCGCGCTCGGCGCGGGCGCGGTCGCGACGGTGCTGGTCGCGAAGCGCATCGAGGACCGCCACGATCCCGCGGCCGAGTGCTTCGCGCTGAAGGTGCCGTCGTACGACGAGGCGGCCGCGCGCGCGCTGACGGAGGCCGAATTCTTGCGCTTGTTCCGCGAGGAGGCGACCGCGCTGCTCGGGCTCCCCGAGCACCCGAACCTCGCGAGGTTCGTCACGTTCGATCTCGGGGCCCGGCCGAAGCCCATCCTCGTGATGGAGCTCGTGCCCGGCGCGTCGCTCGACCGCGCGATCCGCACCGCGCAGCTCGACAGCGCGCGCGCGGTCGAGATCCTCGACGGGGTCCTCGGCGGGCTCGAGGCGATGCACCAGAAGGGCATCGGGCACCTCGATCTTAAGCCGTCGAACGTCATCCTCCGCGACGGCAAGCAGCCCGTGCTCGTCGACTTCGGGCTCTCCGGCCGCAACATCCGGCCGGGCTGCGCGACGCTCGACTACGGCGCGCCGGAGGTCTGGGGCGTCACGTTCCCTGGGCACCAGCCGACGCCGCCGCCGGTCGACGTGTACGCGTTCGGGTGCCTCGCGTTCGAGCTGATGACGACCCGCGAGATCGTCGACGGCGAGACCGAGATGGCGATCATCGCCGCGCACGTGTCGCACGACGGTGAGCCGCCGCGCCTCCGGGAGCTCGCTGCCAACCCGGACGCCCGCGCGCTCGTCGAGCTCGTGCGGGCCTGCGTCGCGCGCGATCCGCGGCGGCGGCGGACGGCGCCCGAGCTCCGCGAGTACCTGCGCCGCGCGGCGCCGACTCTCTCCGCGCTGCCGTGGCCCGTGTCGCCGCGCCGCGCCTGATCAGCGCAGCCCGTCGGGGCCCGGCGTCGGCCGCGCGCTCCCTCCGCCGCTCGGGCGCGGGAGGGGAGGGCGCCGCTGCCCCGGCGCCGGCTGCGCGCCCTGATCGAGCCAGGCGAGCAGCTCCTCCTTCACGTCGGAGACCTTCGCCTTCTTCGCGTCCTCGAGCAGCCGCTCGACCTTCTGCTCGAGCCGCTGACGCACGAGCACGCCGCGGAGGGCGCGCGACTCCTGCTCGAGCGTGCGGGAGATCGCCGCCGTGCTGCCGCGACGCCACACCACCGCGAACTTGCCGTCGACGGCGACGGGCTCGGGTACCAGCTCGCCGTTCTTGACCTTGCGGGCGGCGGCGAACAGCTCCGGCTCTGCCTTGACGGTGACCTCGTGCGACTGGCCGTCGGCCGACAGGAAGCCGAGATCACCGCCTCGCTCGTGCGTCGCCTTGTCGAGCGAGCGCTCGCGCGCGAGCTTCGGCCACTCGCGCTCCCCGCCGGGGCGCCGCGCGATCGCGAGCACCTGGTCGGCCTCGGCGCGGGTCGCCACCAGGATCCTCCGCACGTGGATGCGCTCGGGGACGTCGAGCTTCGCCTTGTTCTCCTCGAAGTAGCGCGCGACGTCGGCGTCGGTCACCTCGCGCTCGGCCTCGCGTCCGAGGTCGCTCATCACGGCGGCGCGCAGCGCGTCGGCCACGCGCACCCTCACCTCCGGGCGCCCGAGGACGCCGTCGGCCGCCGCGCCCTGCGCGAACAGAAGCTCCGGGACGATCACCTGGTCGACGAACGCGCGCCGCTGCGCCGTCGGGCTGTCTCCGAGCGTCGCCAGCTGCAGCGAGGGCACGCGCGCGAGCCGCCGCGCGAGCTCGGCGCGCGTCACGCTCTGCTTGCCCACCGTCACGACGGCGTCGGCGTCGGCGTGCGCCAGGGCGACGACCGCGATCGACGCGGCGATCAGCAGGCTGACGAGGCGTCGCGCGCGCATCGAACCTCTGCATACGCAGGCGCACGGCCGGGCGCCAACAAGAACGGCGCTGGCAGCGATCGCGCCTCGCCCGTAAGCTGCTTGCTCGCCGCTCGATGCCGCAGACGCCGCGCCTCCAGGGGACTCCGCCGCCCACGCGCATGGGCCGCACCTCCCCCGCGCCGCCTCGGAGCTCGCCGGTGTGAGGGCCGGTGCGGCGGCGTCGTGCGTCATCGGCGCCTGTCTGCTCGCAGGCTGCGGACCCAGGCCGGGCGCGTGGGACGCGGCCACCGTCCCGCGTGCGAGCGTGGACGCGGCCGGCGACCGCGACTGGCTCGACGGGGGCGCGGAGGTGACGCGGGCGCACGTCACGCGCTTGTTCGACCTCGCGGCGCGCGATCCCGCGGCGAACGACGTCGTCGACCGCGCCGCCGCCGCGCTCGCGGGCGGCTCACGTGACAGGCTCGCGGGGCTGTTCCGGCGGTGCGCGCCGGAGGTGGACGCGTCCGGCGAGGCCGGCAAGACGTACCTCCGCTGGCAGTCGGCGCTCGTCTCGAAGGATCACGCGAGCCTCCTCGCCGGCGCGCCGTCGGCCGAGCTCTCCGCGAAGGTGCGCGAGCTGGCCGCCGGCTCCGCGCTCAGGGTAGAGGTCGAGGATCACCCCGACTACGTCGTCGTGAGGCGCGCCGAGACTCCGGCGATCTGCCTGGTCGCGCCGCTCCCCGTGGCCGCCGCGTACGAGGCGATGATCCACGAGCTCGTGCACGCGAGCGCGCGGCGATCGACCGATCTCGGCCCCGATCCGGCGTCTTTCGCGGACGAGCGCGCGTACCTGATGGCGGTCGTGCTCTCGCCCGGCGACGAGGTGGACGCGTACGTCACGGCGTCCGGCGCGCGCGCGCGGCTCGACGGGACGACCAAGCACCTGATCCCCGCGCTCATCAGCTCGTTCGACACGACGGGGCGCCTCACGAAGCCGCGAGACGCCGTGGCGGAGATCATCCTCGCGCCACGCCCGCGCGGCCTCGGCTACGCCGACGCGGGGCTGCGCGGCTCGTACGCGCGCGACAAAGATGATCTCGCGCGGCTGCGCGCGTCGCGCCGGGAGTTCCTCGGCAAGCTCGCGCGCGCGAAGCAGCAGGAGCTCTCGGCGCTCGACGCGAACGTGGGCGTTGCGCGGCACAACCTCGCGGCGCGCCGCACGAACCTCGGGATCGCCCGGCAACGGGGCGACGCCGCGGAGATCACGAAGCTCACACGGCAGATCTCGGCCGACGAGCGCGCGCTCGTCGAGCTCGAGAGGACGGTGGCGGTGGTGCGCGAGGGGGTCGTGCGTCTCACCGCGGAGCAGGCCCGGGCGCGCTAGCGCCCGAGGGCGCGCCGGAGCGCCGCCGCGGGGATCTTCACCGTCATGACCACGCGCGCCGATGACTTGCGGGTGATCTCGACGCCGTCGAGCAGCGCGCCGCTCGCGCCCGCCCGCGCCCTCTCGACGAGCGCCCCGGCGACGCGCGCGGCGTGCTCGGCGTGCTCCTCGGTCGTGAAGGTCGCGCGGAGCGTGCCGCGCAACAGCCCGCCCTCGATGTCGAGCGAGCCGTCGGCGAGGCGCATCGACGAGAAGGGGGCGCGCTGCGCCGCCGCGTCACCGACCAGCGCGCGCGCCCGGACGGAGATCCCCAGCGCGGTGTCCCGCGGCACGTCGTGGGCGCTCGGGAGCCCGCGCGCGCGCGCCCGCGCGACCGCGTCCGTCATCGCGGGCGTCGCGGCGACGAGCGCGCGAGGCCGGAGCAGGACCCACGCGGGGGCGTCGCGGGCGGCGTCCCTCCGCTCGAAGACGCGCTCGGTCGCGCTCTGCTCGATCTGCGTGAAGCTCGGGCCGAGGTCGAGCTCGTCGAAGTCTCCCGTCGCCGCGACCACGAGATCACCGAACGCCCGATCCCGCGCGCCGATCCAGAGCTCCCGGCCCCGCGTCGCGACGGCGTCGACGAGCTTCGCGCGCGCCTCGTCGTCCTCGCGCGCCGCCGCCTGCCGCGACAGCTCTCCCATGTCCGGCAGCGCACGCCGCAGCTTGCCCACGTCCACCCGGACCACGACGTCGAGCGACGACGGCAAGAGATCCTCCGGCGCGAGCTCGCGCGTGACCGGCGCCTCCGCGCGCCTCCCGCAGCCGAGCGTGGCGCCGAGCAGCGAGAGCAGGAGCGGCCGCCGCGCGAGGGTCATCCGCCCGCGGCGAGCGC
>JADLFU010000061.1 GCA_020849655.1 Polyangiaceae bacterium
GCCCGCCTGGCCCGCCGCTGCGCCCGCCGAGCCCGCTTGACCCGCCGCTGCGCCCGCCGAGCCGGCCTGACCCGCCGCTGCGCCCGCCGCGCCCGCCTGGCCCGCCGCTGCACCCGCCGCGCCCGCCTGGCCCGCCGCTGCGCCCGCTGCGCCAGCCTTCCCTCCTGCGGCGCCCGCGGCGCCCGCCGCGCCAGCCTTGCCCCCTGCTGCGCCCGCAGCGCCCGCCTTGCATCCTGCCGCGCCCGCCGCGCCTGCCGCGCCTGCCTTGCCTCCTGCCGCGCCTGCCGACCCTCCGGTTGAACCTGCTCCACCAGCGTTGCCTGCCGCCGCGCCTGCTGCGCCTGCGTTGCCCGCCTTGCCTCCTGCTGCGCCCGCGTTGCCTGCGTTGCCGGCCGTCGCGCCGCCGCTGCCCGACGCCGCCTTCCCGGCGGAGCCTGCGCCCGGAGACCCTGCCGCCGCCTTGCCGGCGCTCCCGCCGCCAGCGCCCGCCGGCGCGCCGGGCGCCCCGAACAGCGCGTCGTCCTCGCTGGACCCTCCGCAGGCGACCACGGCGACGACGACGAGCGTGAGACAGGCGATCGAGTGAACGTTGCGCATGGAAGCCTCCGAAGGGACGAGAAGCCGTCAGGATAGGGAGAATCGTCGCCGAGACGAGCGGAAAGCGCCATTCGAGTTTCCTCTCGCGCGCGGAGCCGCTACGGCGTCGCGGGTGACGCACCGTCTCGTGACCACCCTCCTCGGCGCCGCGCTCGCGCTCGTCGCGCCCCCGCTCGGCGCCGACGCCGGCCCCCGCGTGCCGCAAGGCTGGCTGCTCACGTTCGGGGCGAACGGCGGCTACTCCCTCCACCCGGACGGCGCGAACGGCGCGGTGCTCGGCGCGGAGGTGAGCGCGCCCTACCTCGCGAGCTCCGGGTACTGGTACGGCGCGTACGCCGACGCGCTCCACGATTTCGGCCCTCGCCGCCAGCGCTTCTCCCTCGGCCCCGAGCTCGGCGTCGCGGTGCTGGGCGTCGACGGCGGGCTGCTCGCCGAGCTGGCCGACGGCTCGATGCGCACGGGCTACACTGTGCGCGGGCTGCTCACGTTCGGCGTCATCGCGCTCTACGGTCGGTACGGGCACCTGGGCGGCGAGGGAGAGGCGAGCTTCGGGGAGATCGGCCTCCTCATCAAGGGGTACAAGGAGCTCTCGCCGCAGCCGCCGCGAGGCGCCCCGCTCCGGCGCCCCGACGCGCGCCCCGACCCGCAGAACGGGCCGTGATCGCCGCGCTCTCGCTCGGCACGCGCAACCTCTCGCTCGCGTACTGGGGCGCGGTCGGGGCGTTCACGCTCGCGTTCTACGTGACGCCGTACCTGCCGCTCATCGACTACCACCAGCACGTCGCGGTGGGGGCGATCCTGCACCGGATGATGGACCCGGCGTCGCCCGAGCGCGCGCTCTACGACACCAACCTCGTCACCTACAACGGCGGGTTTCATGTGTTCGTGGCGCTGCTCTCGTACGTCGTGCCGCCGTTCCACGCGGGGCGCGTCGTGATGAGCGCGTACCCGGCGCTGTTCGCGCTCGCGGCGCTCGCTGTGGTGAAGGTCGCGCGGCGCCCCGCCTGGTACGCGTTCCTCGCGCTCCCGCTCTGCTACAGCCGCGGCATGGCGTGGGGGTTCGCCAACTGGAACCTCACCTTCCCCGTCGCGGTGCTGGGTGTCACCTGGTACCTGCGCCTCGCCCGCGGCGAGCGCGCGATGTGGCCGCGGCTGCTGCTCGTGTCGTGCTTCTGCGCGTACGGCCACGTCCTCGCGATGCTCTGCCTGTGCCTCGGCATCGCGGTCGTACAGCTCGCCCGCGTGCGCGCGCTCGGCCCGACGTGGCGCGCGCGCGGGCTCGCGCTGCTCGGGAGCCCCCTGCCAGTGTTGCCGGGCGTCCTGTGGTGTTTGTTCGTCTATCGCCACCAGACGCGACAGTCGTTCACCAACTGGACGGAGGCGCAGTTCGACGGGCTCGACGATCCCCTGTGGTTCAAGCTCCGTCACTTGTTGTCGATGTCCACCGGCAACTTCTGGGATCTCTCGGACGTGGGCCTGCTCGCGGGCGCGCTCGTGGCGGCCCTGTTGCTGTGCGTGCTCGGCGAGCCCGACGAGCCGGGCGACCTCGACGCGCTGACGCTGACGCGCGTCCGCTGGCTCGCCGTCACGTTCTTCTGCCTGTACCTCGTCATCCCGAAGGTGTTCGTGGCGACGTGGTTCGTCTACGAGCGGTTCCCCGCGCCGGCGATGCTCTTCCTCGTCGGCGCGCTGCAGGTGCGTCGGTTCCCCCTCCGCGACGAGCTGTGCGCGGCGGTGGCGGCGGTCGGCGTCGCCGCGGGCCTGAACACCCTGCGCGTGTGGGCGACGATGGGCGACACCGGCGACGCGCTCGCCGCCCTCCGGGAGGTGCCGCCGCGGCGGAGGCTGCTCATGGTGAACCTCGACCCGATGGTCGAGCGCATCTCGCGCGAGGTGTACGTCCACCTGCCGGCCGTCTACCAGGCGTGGGGCCCGGGGGAGATCGCGTACACGTTCACGAAGTTCGAGAGCATGCCCGTGCACTACCGGCCGGGGAAGGCGCCGCCCACCGTGCAGCCCGGGTTCGAGTGGGACGGCAACAAGTACGACGTCACGGCCGCGTGGGCGCGCGCCTACGACATCACGCTCGTGCGGGCGCCCGACGACGACGATCCGGCCGCGCGGGTGTTCCGGCACGAGGCGTGGCGCGTGAAGAAGATCGCGCGCCACGGGCGCTTTCACTTGTATGACACGACGGAGCTCGGGCTCCCCCCCGCGACCGACCGATGAAGCTGCTGCTCGCCACCAGAAAGTCCATGCTCGCGCTCGCGCAGGCGCGCGCCTACTACCGCGCGCTCGCGGCGGCGCACCCCGGCCTCGAGATCGAGGAGCGCCAGATCGTGACGACCGGCGATCGCGTCGTCGACAGGCCGCTCTACGAGGTCGGCGGCAAGGGGGTGTTCTTGAAGGAGATCGAGGAGGCGCTGCTCGCGGGCGAGGCGCACCTCGCCGTGCACTCCATCAAGGACGTCCCGGCGGAGCTCGCGCCCGGGCTGGTGCTGGCCGCCGTGCCCCCGCGCGAGGACCCGCGCGACGCGTGGATCAGCCGGGACGGCGCCTCTCTCGACGCGCTGCCCGCGGGCTCCACCGTGGGCACGTCGAGCCTCCGGCGCGTGACGATGCTGCGCGCGCGCCGGCCCGATCTGCGGTTCGTCCCGCTGCGCGGCAACGTCGACACGCGCCTCGCGAAGGTGAAGACCGGGGAGCTCGACGCGGCCGTGCTCGCGTGCGCGGGGCTGCGGCGCCTCGGGCGCGAGGCGGAGATCACCGAGGTGCTCCCGCCCGAGATCTGCCTCCCCGCCGTCGGCCAGGGCGCGCTCGGGATCGAGTGCCGCGACGGAGACGAGGAGACCTGGCAGGTCGTGCGGACGTCGCACCACGCGCCGACGGCCATCGCGGTCGCCGCCGAGCGCGGCGTGATGCGCGCCGTCTCGGGCAGCTGCCAGGTGCCGGTGGCCGCGTACGCGACCCGCGACGGCGACGAGCTGTGGCTGCGCGCGATGCTCGCCGATCCCGACGGCTCGAGCGCGCGCTCGGCCGAGCTGCGCGCGCCGAGGCCCGCCGACGAGGCAGCTGCCGCCAGGCTCGGCGAGCGGATCGGCGCGACGCTCGCGCCGCGGTTAGCGACGGTTGCTGCGCGGCGCGGCCTCGCCGTGCTCGGGCAGCAGGTGCCGCATGCGCGTGCGCTTGACGTCGAGGTAGCCCGCGGCCGCTGCGCTCTCGACCGCGACCAGCGCCGGGATGCGGCAGTCGACCGCGACCCCGAGCGCGCGGAGCGCCTCGACCTTCGACGGGTTGTTGGTCATCAGCCGCACCGACAGGACGCCGAGCTCCGCCAGCATCGGCGGGACGACCTCGTAGCTGCGCGCGTCGTCCGCGAGGCCGAGCATGCGGTTCGCGTCGACGGTGTCGGCGCCCGCCTCCTGCAGCGCGTACGCGCGGATCTTGTTCGCCAGGCCGATGCCGCGGCCCTCTTGACGCAGGTAAAGGATCACGCCCGCGCCCCGGCGCGCGATCTCCGCCTGCGCGGCCTCGAGCTGCTGCTTGCAGTCGCACTTCAGCGAGCCGAACACCTCGCTCGTGATGCACTCGCTGTGCACGCGCACCGGCACCCCGCGCGCCCCGCGCACCTCGCCGAGCACGAGCGCGACGGGCTCGCTCGACAGCCCGACGGCGCGCGCGGCGTCGTCCTCCCAGTGGAACACCACCGCGTGGAAATCGCCGAATCGCGTGGGCAGCGTCGCCTGGGCTGCCACTCCGAGACGCGGCCGGATCGCTTCCGGGACGTGCATCGCGCTCTGTGGGTTGGGAGGTGGAGGGGCGCCCGAGCGGACTCGGCGGCGGGCGCGCGCGAACATGGAGCGCCTCGCGGCGGAGGTCAAGTCTCGACGGGCTCGCCGTCGTCGTCGAGCGAGACGGGCGCGACGCGGAGCACGCGCTCGACCGCCGCGTGCGCCGCGTAGATGATCGGCGTGAGGCAGATCGCGATCACGAGCTTCACGAGGTACGAGGTCGCGATCATCTCGAGGATCGTGCGGAGCGGCAGCAGGCCCGTCCACGCGATGAAGGTGATGACGAGCGTGTCGAGCAGCTGCGAGACGACCGTCGAGCCCGTCGCGCGGAGCCACAGGTGCTTGCCGCGCGTGAGCCGCTTCAGAAAATGAAACGTGCCGATGTCGAGCAGCTGCGCGACGAGGTACGCGCACATCGAGCCCACGAGGATGCGCTTCGAGCCGTTGAACACGTTCTCGAAGCTCTCGGCGCGCATGCCGTCCCACGCGGGCTCGCGCGTGAAGGGCGCCCACGGCACCGCCATCGCGACGAAGATCGTCGTGTAGGCGAACAGCGCCATCACGAACCCGACGAGCGTCACGTAGCGCGCGGCGCGCTTGCCGTAGAACTCGTTCAGTAGATCGGTGAGCACGAACGTCACCGGGAAGGGGATCATCCCGACCGAGATCACCCACCCGCGCCCGAGCGCCGGCACCTCGGTGAGCTTGCCGCCGAGGATGTCGCCGACCACCAGCGCGACGACGAAGTTCGCCGCGAGGAAGAAGAACAGCCGCAGCCGCGTGTCGAGCTTCACGCCGACATCTCGAGCAGGAGCGCCTCGAACACCGCGCCCTCGCCGAGCTTCGAGCCCCTCAGCGCGAGGTCGGCCTCGGCCAGCAGCACCAGCCAGGACTCGAGCCGCTCCGCGCTCGTGGCCCTCGTCTGCGCGGCCAGATCGCGCGCCTTGAACGGCGGCACGCCGGCGGCCTTCGCAGCGTCCTCGGGGCGCAGGCCGGCGGCGAGGGCGTTCTTGAACCTGAGGCTCTGCCGCACCGACCACGCGAGCAGCCCGAGCAGGCGCGGGCCCTCCTTCGGCGTCAGCACCTCGGCGAGCACAGAGAGCGCCTTCGCGCGGTCGCCGCGCCCGAGCGCGTCGACGAGATCGAACGCGCTCGTCTCGCGGAGCTTCACGACCACCTCGGCGAGCGCGTCCTCGCCGATCTCGCCGCCCGCGCCGACGTAGAGGCACAGGCGGTCGACCGCGTCGGCGACGGCCGACAGCTCGGGCCCGGCGAGCTGCACCAGCACGTCCGCGACGAACGGCGGGATCTTCGCGCCGCGCTCGGCCACCGCGCGCGACACCCACTGGGAGAGGCGCCGGTCGTCCAGCGGATCGCACGCGACGACGAAGCCGCCCTTCTTCGCTGTCGTCACGAGCTTGCGGCGCCCGTCGAGCTTGTCGGCGGTGAGGACGAGGCAGGTGGTGTCGAGCGGGCGCTCGACGTAGGCTGTGATTTTTTCGAGGTTCTTCTTGCCGCGCTCGTCGTCGCCGTCCCAGCGGTCGACGCCGCGCAGGAGCACCAGCCGGCGCGCGGCCATCATCGGCACCATGCGCGCGGCGTCGACGACGCGATCGGCGCCCACGTCGGCGGCGAAGAACGAGTCCTCGTTGAAATCGGCGAGGCCCCCGGCGAGCGCGGCGGCGCGCAGCTCCCGCATCGACGTGTCGAGCTGGAAGCGGTCGCTCCCGACGAGCAGGTACACTGGCCGCAGGCGCCCCGCGCGCGCCTCTCGGGTGAGCTCCTCCGGGGTCACCGGCGCGACACGAGCCGCGCCGCGCACGCGCGTCAAGCCCGCGAGTTCGGGGTGTCGTCGGGCGGCCCGCGGCGCTATCCTCCGCGGACCATGCGCGCGCTCCTCGCCCCGCTCCTCGTGTCGACGTCGCTCGTCGCCTGCTACGGCACCGAGGTGCCCCCGCAGAAGCCCGAGGAGAACCCGCTCAGCGGCGCCAAGCCCGTGAAGAAGCCCGAGGACGCGACGAAGCGCGAAGACCGCCCCGGCGAGCGCAAGGCGACCACGTTCGACAAGGCGCAGACTCAGGTCTCGGTGAACCGCGGCGCCCGCCAGGCGGCCGAGTGCGCGAAGATCCACGCCGACGGGCCGTTCGGCGATCTCAAGGCCACCGTCACCGTCAGCGGCAAGGGCAAGATCGCCTCGGTGACCCTGCCCGCGCCCTTCGCGGGGACGGCGATCGGCAAGTGCGTCGAGGGCGCGTTCGTGCACGAGATGGTGCCGCCGTGGGACGGCCCCGACGAGCAGCTCGACGCCGACGTCTCGCTGAAGAAGCCCTGACGGATGTCCGACGAGACGGCCGCGAGGCTGCGCGTCCCGCCGCCCGCGTCGCCGTTCCACGTCGCGCTGCTCGAGCCGGAGATCCCGCAGAACACGGGGAGCATCGCGCGGCTCTGCGCGGCCACCTGCTCTGTGTTGCACCTCGTCGGTCGGCTGGGCTTTCGCATCGACGAGAAGGCGGTGCGGCGCGCGGGGCTCGACTACTGGCACCTCGTCGACGTCCGCACGCACCCCGACCTCGAGCACCTCGCGCAGGAGCTCCCGCGCGCGCGCTGGCACCTGTTCTCCGCGAGGGGCGCGCGGTCCTACCTCGACGCCGCCTTCGCGCCAGGCGATCTGTTGCTGTTCGGCAAGGAGAGCGTGGGGTTGCCCGACGACCTCACCACGGCACACGACGGGCGGGTCTGGGGCGTCCCGACGAGCGGCGGCGTCCGCTCGCTCAACCTCTCGAACACAGTAGGGATTGTGTTGTTCGAGGCGCTGCGCGGCACCGGCGCGCTCTCGGGCGCGGCGCTGACCGAGCCCACCTGACCCATGGAAAGACGAAGGGCGACCCCTCGCGGGGCCGCCCTCTGTCACGCTGCGTGTGTGGTCGCGCTCAGCCGCCGGCCGAGGCCGAGCCGCTCGCGCTGGCCGACGCCTTGACCGACACGTTGATGTTGACCGACGCGTCGACCTGCGCCTTCAGCGAGGCCGCCACGCAGAGACCGACCTTCATCGCGACGTCGCCGCCGCCCTTCACGACCGCCTGGAGGCCCTCGATGCTCGCCTTCACGCTGGCGACCGCGCCCTCGGCGCGCGCCTTCATGCCGACGGCGACCTTGAGGAGCTTCGGGAGGTTCTTCTCGAGGGCGCCCGCGAGCTTCGCGCCCGCCTTCGCGTCACCCGAGAACGAGACCTTGACGCCGGCCGGCGTGCAGGACGCCTTCGCCGACACCTTCGCGTCGCAGTTCGCCTTGCAGTCGGCCGAGACCTTGGGCATCTCGACCTTGCCGGAGCACTTCGGCTCCTTCATGGCGACGGAGCAGCCGCCCGAGCAGGAGCCCGAGCACTTCGCCTGCGCCTTCATCTTGCACGAGGCCGAGCACTTGCCCGAGCACGTGCCGGAGCAGGAGCCCTTCACGTTGCCCTCGCACTTGCCCTTGCAGGTGCCGGAGCACTTGCCGCCCTTGTCCTTCGTGCCCCCGGCGCACTCGCCGTCGCACTTGCCGTCGCAGGTGCCCTCGGCGCTCGCGTCGCACTTGCCGTCGCACTCGCCGCCACACTCGCCGGTGCAGGCCGCGCCGGCCTCGACGGTGCACGAGCCCTTGCACTCGGCGTCGCAGGTGCCGCTGATCTCGCCGCCCTCGCACTTCACCTCGGCCTTGCCGCCCGAGGCGCTGACGTCGCACGACGCCGCGCAGTCGGCCGTCGCGCTCATCGACGCCGAGCAGACCGGCGGGGTGACCTTGACGGTGAGCGCGCCCGCAGCCTTCGCCTCGGCCTTCGCGGTGCCGAGGAACTTCACGGCTATGTTGCACGCGTGCTCGGCCTTCTTGCCGGGGCCGCTGTCCTTGGTGGTGAGGTCCGCGTCGGTCGCGCCGAGGTCCTTCGCGAGGCCCGAGCACGCGCCGACGACGTCGGCCTCGATCACGGCCGCGAGGTTCTGCAGCTCGGCGGAGGCGGCGAGCGCGGCCTTGACCTTGCCCTCCATGTCCGCCTTCAGCCCGAACGACGCCTTCATGATGGCGGCCGGATCCTTCGTGTCCGGGCACTTCGCGGGGAGACCGGGCAGGCCGCCCGGGAGCTTCCCGCAGTCCATGAGGAGAGGCGACACGAGCATCGCCGTGAGAACCGGCCAGGAGATAACACGCCAACGATTGATCATCTGGAAACCCTCCAAAAAGAAGCCCGAACCCGTTCGACGACAGGGGGCGCACTCGACACGACTTGTTTTCACCGTGTTTCTGAGCAGCGCGCCCCGCACCCCATTCGGGCTTTGGATGCGTCTGCATCTCGCCCCGCGCCCTGAGGCGCCGAGGCGGCCGCCTTTTTGCCGAAGCGCGCGCCGATGTCCAGCTTTTTTGATCGCGCGGACGGGCGCGCCTACCTGCGCCCGCGCGGCGGGGGGAGAGCAGGGAGATCGATCTTCGTCGTCGTGCCGCAGGTCGCGACGGCGGAGACACCCTTGGACGTCCACACGATCTGCACGCCCGGCCGGCCGATGCGGAGGAACTTGCGGCCGCACGGGACGACGAGCGTCGCGCCGATCGCGCCGACGCGCTTGCCGTTCGCGTAGACCTCTCCTTCCGCGCTCGAGGTGACGACGAGCGCGCCCTCGCGCGGGCCAATCGCGAGCAGCGGCTGGTCGGACGCGGGTGCGTCGGCGCTCGGCGCAGCAGGAGGTGCAGCCGGAGCGGGTGGGTTCGGCGCGACGGGCGCCGAGGACACGGCCGGCGGCGGCTGGGTCGCGGCCGGGGCGGGCGGCGGCTCGTCAGGCTTGCGCAGCGCGAACACCGCCGCGAGCGCCGTCCCGAGCGCGAGCACCGAGACGATCGAGGCGACCACCGCGATGAGCACGACCCTGCGCGAGCGGACGGCGGAGACGCTCGGCAGCGGCGCGCGAGGCCCGCTCTCCCGTGGCGCGACCGGCGGCGCGACCATCGGAGGCCCCGCGAACACGGGCGGCGCGACGGGCGCGACAGGCGCCGGGCCGACGTACGAGGGCGGCGCCGCGTCGGGCGGCGGCGCGGAGAACGCGGGCGGCGGCGCGGGGCTGAACCCGGGCAGCGATCCTGCGGCGGGCTCCACGCGCGCGACGGGCTCGATCGTGGGGAGCGGCTTGAGGGGCGCGAGCCCGGCCATCGTCTTCTTCACCGACGAGGGCTTCGGAGGGGGCTGGCGCGGCGGCGGCCCGAGCGGAGGCGCGCCCGGGCGGAGCGTCGGCACCTTGCCGGGGCGAGGTGGGTACGCGCTCCGCGAGACCGGCGGCGCCTGCGTCGACGGCGGCGGAGGACGCTCGGACATCGGCGCGTCGTCGCGCCCGACGCGCCCGGTCACCCGCGTCGCGACGCCGGGGAACCTCGGCGAGCTCGCGCGCACAGCGTACTGCCCGCTCCCGGCGCCGCCGCCCGTCTCCGAGCGCCCGGCGGCGCGCAGCGCGATCGCGCGCTCGCGGAGCGCCTCGCGCCCGCCCTCGACGTCGACCGACTTCTCGAGCCAGCGCTCGATCTCCCTCGGCGTGATGCCGCGCTTGTCGGCGTCGGGCTCGAGCGCCGCGTCGAGCACGGCGACGATCTCGCGCGGGATGGCCGCGCGCAGATCGCCGAAGCTCGGGAGCCGCTCGCCCGCCATCATCTGCACGAGCTCGAGCCCGCGGGTCTGCTGCGGCGATCCCGGCACCGGCTCCCCGGACAACAATTCCCACACGACCAGGCCCGCCTGGTAGACGTCCACGCGCTCGGTGACGCGCTCGCCGCGCACCTGCTCGGGCGCCATGTAGCCGTCGACGCCCTTCACGAGCCCGATGGCGGTGTCGGGGCTGCGGCCGACGATCTTGGACATGCCGAAGCCGGTGAGGCGCGTCGCGCCGTCCCAGCCGATCGAGACGTTGCCGGGGTGGATGGCGCGGTGGATGACCGGCGGCCGACCGGCCGCGTCGTGCGCGTGCGCGAGCGCGCCGAACAGGCGGTGCGCGACGTGGAACGCCGACGCCTCCGAGAGCCGCTGCTTGCGCCTGCGCGCGGCGCCGTTGATGCGCGCGAGCGTCGTGCCCTCGAGGCGCTCGAGGACGAGCGCGACGCGGCCCTCGTGCTCGAAGAACGCGAACATCCGCTGGAGGGCGGGGTGGTTCAGCTGCGCGACGGCGGACGCCTCGCGCAGCAGCTCGTCGGCCTCGCCCGCCTCGCGCGGCGCGACCTTCAGGAGCACCTCGCGGGAGAAGCCGAGCGGGCCGTCCTCCCGGCAAAGATACAGATCGACGCCGCCGGTCGAGGAGAGGCACCGGAGCACCCGGTACGCGCCGACGCGCTCGGGCAACGGGGAGGCGGGGAACACGCACCTCACATCGTAGGGGGCCGGACCCCCGCCGCGCACCTTTTCGGCGAACCTTCAGCCGCGTCTCGAGCTCCGCTGCGGCCTCCGACACTCGATCCTCGGGCCCCCGAAGCCACGCCCAAGAGGTGGTCGAGCTTGCGAGCGAACCGGGTGAGGCTAGGGAGGCCGACGCAGGGATACTCAGTGTATTCCGCGGAGGCCGACCGACGCATCGCCCGGTGCAGCCGCGAGATTGGGCACCTCTTCAGCCCGCGAGCGCCGCCTCGACGCGCGCGTAGATGGCGTCGACCGCGTCGCCGAGCCGGGAGACGTCCGTGCCGCCGGCCATGGCCATGGCGGGGCGCCCGCCGCCGCCGCCCCCGACGATCGCCGCGATCGGCTTGACGAGGTCGCCCGCCTTCAGCCGCGCGTGGTGCGCCTTCGCGACCGCGCACACGAGCTGCACCTTGCCCGCCGCGCCGGACGCGACGAGCACCACGCCGTCGAGCTTGTCGCGCAGCGACTCGGCGAGCTCGCGCAGCGCGGCGGGATCCGCGATCTCGCTCGCCAGCCCGAGCACCCTCACGCCCGCGATCTCGCGCGCGCTCGCCGAGGGATCGGCCGCCTGACCGCCGCCCATCGCGAGCTTGCGCACGAGCTCCGCGCGCTCCTTCTCGAGCTCGCGCACCCTGTCTTGCAGCGCCGTCACGGCCTCGACGCGCGGGCGCGGCGACGTCGAGCGGAGCGCCGCGGCGAGCCGGCCGAGCAGCGCGCCCTCGTCGCGCAGGAGCGCGAGGGTGTTCAGGCCCGTCGTCGCCTCCACGCGCCGCACGCCGGCCGCGACGCCCGCCTCGCTCGTGATCTTGAACGCGCCGAGATCGCCGAGCCGGCTCGCGTGCGTGCCGCCGCAGAGCTCGACCGAGTCCGCCGTCATCGTCAGCACGCGCACGACGTCGCCGTACTTCTCCTCGAAGATGGCCTTCGCGCCCTTCGCCTTCGCCTGGGCGACCGGCAGCACCTCGGTGACGACGGGCGCGTTGCCGAGGATCTTGTCGTTCACGAGATCCTCCACGCGCTGGAGCTCGCCCTCCGTCATCGGCCTCTGGTGGCTGAAATCGAAGCGCAGGACGTCCGGGCCGACGAGCGAGCCCTTCTGCTCGACGTGCGCGCCGAGCACCTCGCCGAGCGCCCAGTGCAGCAGGTGCGTCGCCGAGTGGTTGCGCCGCACGGCCGCGCGCTTCGCGTGGTCGACCTCGAGCTCGACCGTGTCGCCGACGCGCAGGCCGCCCTGCGCGAGCGTGCCGTGCATCACGATGAGGCCGGGCTTCGGCTTCGTCGTGTCGCGCACGAGCACGCGGCCCATCCCCGAGATCTCGCGCACCTCCCCGGTGTCGCCCTGCTGGCCGCCGCCCTTGCCGTAGAACGGCGTGCGCTCGACGACGACGTCGACCTCCGGCAGCGGGCCCGAGCCGCCGGTCCACGCGACCTCGTCGACGAGCGCGCCGGCGACGATCAAGGCGACGATCTTCGACTGGTCCTCCTCCCGGTCGTAGCCGGTGAACACCACCTCGCCGCGCGAGAGGCGCGCCTGCGCGTCGAGGTAGGCCTGGCCGACGCCGGCGTCCTTGTTGAGCACGCTGCCCTTGCTCTTCTCGCGCGCGGCCGCGAGCGCCGCCTCGTAGCCCGGCTCGTCGACCGAGAAGCCGCGCTCGGCGGCGATCACGGTCGTCAGATCGAGCGGGAACCCGTACGTCTCGTACAGATCGAACGCGGCCTCACCCGAGACGCGCCGCGACGCCGCCGTCTCGGGGCGCGCGAGCTCGGTCGAGAGGATCGCGAGGCCGCGGTCGAGCGTCTCGCGGAACCTCACCTCCTCCTGCTCGGTGATGGACGCGATCAGCGACTCGCGCTCGCGGAGCTCCGGGTAGTCGGCGCCCATCGTGCGCACGACCTCGAGCGCGACCTCGTGCAGGAAGGGCCGCTCGATGCCGAGGCGGTGCCCGTGACGGATCGCCCGGCGCATCACCCGGCGCAGCACGTACTCGCGGCCGCCGCGGTCGGGGAAGATGCCCTCCGCGATCAGGAACGCCGTCAGCCGCGCGTGATCGGCGATGACCCGCATCGAGTCGTCGTCGTCGCGCGACGCGCCGTACGCCTTGCCGGAGAGCGCCGCGGCCTTGCCCACGAGCGCCTGCAGCAGATCGGTGTCGTAGTTGCTGGTCTTGCCTTGCAGCACGGAGGCGAGCCGCTCGAGGCCCGCGCCGGTGTCGATCGCGGGGGCGGGCAGGCGCGTCATCGAGAACGCGCCGTCGGCCTGCCTCTGCCGGTCGAACTGCATGAAGACGAGGTTCCAGATCTCGAACCAGCCGTTGCCGTCGGCGTCGGGCTCCTCGCCGAAGCGCTCGTAGGGCACGCGCCCGTCGACGAGCGGCCCTTGCCAGAAGTGGATCTCGCTGCACGGGCCGCACGGGCCCGTGTCGCCCATCTGCCAGAAGTTGTCGGCCTTGCCCATGCCGACGACCCGCTCGTCGCCGAAGCCGGTGATCTTCCTCCACAGGTCGCGGCCCTCGCCGTCGGGCTCGAGGTCGCCCTCGCCGCCGAACACCGTGAAGATCATGCGATCGCGTGGCAGATCGAGCGTGGTCGTGCACAGCTCCCACGCGTAGGCGATCGCGTCCTCCTTGAAGTAGTCGCCGAAGGAGAAGTTCCCCAGCATCTCGAAGAAGGTGTGGTGGCGCGCGGTGCGGCCGACGTTCTCGAGATCGTTGTGCTTGCCGCTGATGCGGATGCACTTCTGCGACGAGGTGGCCCGCTTGCTCGCGCGCGACTCCTTGCCGGTGAAGACGTCCTTGAACGGCACCATCCCGGCGTTCACGAACATCAGGGTCGGATCGTTCGGGACGAGGCTCGCGCTCCTCTCGACGACGTGGCCCTTCGACGCGAAAAAGTCGAGAAAAGCCCTGCGAATATCGTTCGACAGCATGATCGGGCGCGCGTCTTAGCACGCCTGCCCGCGGAGGATCGCGGCCCGCGGGAGGGCCCCTGGCGGGCCGGCGGCGCGCCCGGGTCCGGCCTCCGCGGGCGGCGCCTCGACGACGCGGCGGCCGTCGTGGGCGCCGTCCGCGCACCCCGCTCCCGATCCCGCGGCCACTCCCGGCGGCCAGCAGGACGAGCCTGGAGACCGGGACCGGACACTGGACACGGACATTGGACAGGGCGCGAGCCGTGGGCGCCGAGGCGCCGCGAAGCTGTCGGAGCGGGCTTCGTGGCGCTTCTGGCGGTCGCTCTTCGCTTGCCATCGGTGACGAGGCTTGAGTGGTTGGCATCATGCGCCCGAGCCTCGTCGCCCCCTCCACGCTCGCCCTGCTCCTCGCCGCCGCGTGCGGCGACACCGCGCAGCCGGCGCCCTCTGCGCCTGCGGCCGCGCCCGCCGAGCCGAGCGCGCTCGTCGCGCACCTGCGCGCCCGCTTCGTCGTCCAGCCCGAGGGGGTGCCCGACCTGCCCGGGCGCGAGCGCCCGCGGGCCGAGCCGTTCGCGCTCTTGAAGGCGTCGGACGTCCTCTCCTTCTTCCGCGACGGCGAGCACCTGACGGCGAAGCTCCCCGCGTCGAACGTCCTGCGCCCGGCCAAGGTGCGCCTGCCAGTGAAGGCGAGCGGGGCGTTCGAGGTGACCGACAAAGTGGGCGGCGTCTCGATGCGCGTCAGGCTGCTCGGCGCGAGCGACGCCACGGCCGACGCGCGCGACGGCTACGCGACGTACCGTGGGGCGCTCGGCGGGGCGGATGTCGTGCACCGCGTGCACGCCGAGGGCACGGAGGACCATGTTCACTTTGCAAACCGCCCCGAGAAGGAGGAGCTGCGCTACCGGGTCAGCGTCGACGCCGTGGCGGGCCTCCGGTTGACGAGCAACGTCCTCGAGCTGCTCGACCAGGCGGGCTGCCCGCGGCTGCGGATGACGGCGCCGCTGGCGCTG
The DNA here is from genome assembly GCA_020849655.1 of Polyangiaceae bacterium. Lineage (GTDB taxonomy): Bacteria > Myxococcota_A > Polyangia > Polyangiales > Polyangiaceae > JADLFU01. The sequence continues at coordinate 14,707 of JADLFU010000061.1, forward strand.
GGTGCGGACGGAGAGAAGGTGGTGCCAACCGTGGCCGTCGAGGGCTGCGCGGTCGACACGAGCCCGGCGGCGCCGTGGGAGCGGGCCCGGGTGAGGCCGGGGGCGAGCGAGTGTGAGGTCGTGGTCAAGTGGCAGGCGCGGGTGTATCCGGTGCTGGTCGATCCGGGGTGGGTCACGACGGGGAGCCTGGCCACCGCGCGCGCCGGGCACACCGCGAGCGTGCTGCCGGACGGCACGGTGCTCGTCGTCGACGGCAACGGAAATGGCGGCGTTCTCGCGAGCGCGGAGAGGTGGTCGGGAGGGTCGGGAGGCTCGTGCAGCGCGGCGGGGACGCTGGCCACCGCGCGCCATGAGCACACCGCGAGCGTGCTCCCGGACGGCATGGTACTCGTCGTCGGCGGCTCCGGAAAGGGCGGCCACTTCGCGAGCGCGGAGAAGTGGTCGGGAGGGCGTTCAGCGCGGCGGGCAGCATGTACAACCCGCGCTTCTCCCACACCGCGAGCGTACTCCCGGACGGCACGGTGCTCGTCGTCGGCGGCTACGGGCAACTCGGCAGTCTCGCGAGCGGGGAGAAGTGGTCGGGAGGCGGGTTCAGCGCGGCGGGCACCCTGACCA
>JADLFU010000062.1 GCA_020849655.1 Polyangiaceae bacterium
CGTCGAGCACGGTTTCACCCAAGGCGGCCGAAGGACGCGAGGAATGAGGCGCTCGCGATGAAGGGACCCCGAAATCCGTGCTGAGCCGCCGCGCCCTTGACGACAGCGGCGTCGAGCGCCATGACTGCGCGACTGGTTCGCGTTTTCAACAAGGAGACTCCGATGACGACCGCACACGCTCTGTCCGATTTGCCTGGCGCCCACCTCGATCCGAGCCGGATGCCGGGGCACTGGCTGCTCGCCCGGATGGGCAAGCGCGTCCTGCGCCCGGGCGGCCTCGAGCTGACGCGCGCGATGCTGGACGAGCTCGCGATCACGGAGGCGGACGACGTCGTCGAGCTCGCGCCGGGGCTGGGCGCGACGACGCGGCTCGTCCTCGAGAGGGGCCCGGCGACCTACGTCGGCGTCGAGCGTGACCCGGCGGCCGCGCGCGCGACGTCCCGGCTGCTGCGCGCGGGGCGGGATGAGTGTCGAGAGGGCACGGCGTCGAAGACGGGCCTCGGCGACGGCGCGGCGAGCGTCGTGTTCGGCGAGGCGATGCTGACGATGCACACTGTCGACCAGAAGGCCGCCATCGTCCAGGAGGCCCACCGCGTGCTCCGCGACGGCGGCCGCTACGGCATCCACGAGCTCGCGCTCGCGCCCGAGGCCCTGCCCGACGCGCGGAAGGCGGAGATCGAGGCCGCGCTGTCGGATGCCATCCACGTCGGCGCGCGGCCGCTCACGACGGGGGAGTGGCGGGCGACGCTCGAGGCGGCCGGGTTCGAGATCAGGGCCACCCGGACGGCGCCGATGCACTTGCTCGAGCCCGCGCGGCTGGTGGCCGACGAGGGGTTGCTGGGCGCGCTGCGGATCGCGGTGAACGTGCTCCGCGCGCCCGCCGCGCGGGCCCGCGTGCGGGCGATGCGCGAGGTGTTCAGGCGCTACGAGGGCAACATGTGCGCGGTGGCGCTCGTCGCTCGCAAGCGACGCGCGCCGTAGGTCGGTCGCGTCGGTCGCGCTTGACACTGGGAGCAGCAGGGTTGCCACGACGGTGTCCGCTGGATACCGTATCGACCCATGAGAGCCCTGCGCTGTGCACCCCTCGCGATCTCGATCGTGTTGTTGGTGGCCTGCGGGTCCTCGTCGAGCGATGACGCCGCGCCAGCCGCCACCGCGGGCGGCGCGGGCGGCGGCTCTGCAGGTGCTGGGGGCAGCGTGGCCGGCGCGGGCGGCAGCTCTGCAGGTGCTGGGGGCAGCGTGGCCGGCGCGGGCGGCAACGGCGGCAGCCCCGCAGGTGCAGGAGGCGCGGGCGGCGCCACGGCAGGCGCAGGTGGTGCTACGGCGGGCGCGGGCGGCGCGTCGACGTGCGCGTGCGTCGCAGGATCGTCGAAGGCGTGCAGCGAGCTCGGCAAGCTGTACGCCGCGGACGGCAAGCAGGCCACCTGCAAGGCCGACTGCTCCGCGTGGGACGTCGCCGCGTGCACCACCGAGGCCACCGGCACGAAGCAGGAGTACGTGTACCCGGGCCTGCGAGATCCCCGGTTCGCCGGCGCGAAGTGCAACGACGGCAGCCCGTTCTGGTTTCGGGTGAGCCTCACCGGGAGCCGCCGCTGGGTCGTGTCGTTCGAGGGCGGCGGCGCGTGCGACGGCGCCACCATCCCCTGCCAGCCGCGCTACGCCGCGGCGCCGCCGCTCTTCTCGTCGAAGAACGATCCCAAGGACGGCACTGTCGCGCCGTGGAAGGAGCCGGGCTCCGGGGGCATCGTCTCGCGCAGCAAGACCCTGAACCCGACCTTCGCCGACGCCAACATGGTCAGCGGCAACTACTGCTCGAGCGATCTGTGGACCGGCACCGCGACGACGGCGGTGAAGGGTGACATCCCGTTCGACCTCCTCTTCGCGGGCCGCCTGAACGCCCGCGCGATGGTCCAGACGCTGATCGAGCGGTACGGCCTCGACGACGCGAAGGATCTCGACATCATCGTCACCGGGCAGAGCGCTGGCGGCAACGGCGCGCGCAACAACGCTGATCTCTTCGCGGACGCCTTCCCGAAGGCCAAGGCGGCCAGCCGCCTCTGGTTGCTCCCCTCCGCCGGGTTTCAGCTGTACGACTGGAGCCGGCCGGGCGCTGGCGTGATGGGCTCCGACCTGCCCGACCCCGAGTCGTGGAAGCTCATCTTCCCGCGCTGGTCGGCCGAGGCGAACGCCAAGTGCACGGCGATGGTCGCCGCCGAGGGCCTCGACGTGAGCGCGTGCCTCACCGGGCTGTACTCGACCAGGTCGATGGTGCGGGCGGAGCCCCAGGGCTACGGCCTGCGCGTCCTCGACGCCACCAACCGCGCCGATCCGGTCTACCTCAAGTACCACATGGTGGGCCCCGCGCTGCCCACCTTCGACGCCATCGTGGATCAGTGGGAGCCGATCGCGACCAAGGAGATGCTGGACAGCGAGCTGCGGTGGATGTTCTCGCCCGCGCACCGTGGCGAGCCCAACCTGCACGGCGTGTTCGACGTGTGGGCGTCGCCGCTCGTCCCCGCGTACGACGCCAGCAAGGATCCCTGCAAGTCGCCCTGGCCCGCGTCGATCAAGACGTTCCGCGATCTGGTCGACGCCTGGTACGCGGACAAATCCCCCGCGACGAGCGGCATCAAGGTGTGCCTCCCCGACGGCTGGCCAGAGTGACCGAGCCTCAGGGGGCGCTGAACGTCGCCTGTAGCAGCGCCACGTCGTAGGGGTTCCACGTCGACATCGTATAGGTGAGCGTGAACGTGCCCGGGGCGGGCCCCACCGCGACGCTCGGCAGCAGGTACGTCCCGTAGAACCCTCCCTTGTCACAGTGGATGATGCGCCCCGGCGCGCAGGTGTCCCCCACGCAGCAGTACTTGGCGAGGAACCCAGGATCGCCCATGTCGTGCACCGTGATGGCGGCGCTCCACGGCCCCTCGGGCGCCGGGGCGAAGCGCGCGACGATCCGGTTGCCGGACGACAGGTCCTCCGCGAGGAACACCCAGCGGCCGATCGCGGGGAAATAGCGCGCGGAGGTCTCGCCGAAGCCCGGCTCCGTGAAGATGGGCGCCGCGGGCGACGAGGCCCCGACCCACGAGTGTGTGGCGGCGTCGAAGCGCTCGAACCCGCCGGGGGTGGCGAGCTTGCTCAGCTCTTTCCGCGCGAGGTGCACGGCGCACGCCCGGTAGGCGCCCGTCCCGAACAGGTACACGTACGCGCCCTGCACCTCGGCCGCCACGTTGATGAAGTCGCCGCGGAGCGAGCCCGCGGCGTCGAACCGCTGGTCGACGCCGTACAGGATGTCGTAGCCGGGCGTGCCGCTGGTGGAGGGCGCGCTCCACCGCGCGAGGTACGACGCCTTCATCGTGAGATCGCTGGGCCCCACCACGGTGGTGTAGAAGAGGTAGATCGATCCGCCGTGCGAGAACGCCCCCGACGGCACCTCGAAGCTGCCTGGCAACGCCTTGAACTCCCCGTGCCCCGCCGGGTTGTGGATGTACTCGCCGAGGTCGTGCCCGCTCGGGGCCGTCATCGCGCCCGCGGCGAAGTCGGCGGTGATCGCCGGGTCGAGGGTGTGGCCGAGCCCCTCCCCCGGGACCCGCAGGAACCTGAGATCGTGGCAGAGCAGCGACGGATCGGCGGCGACCGCGCTCGCCGGATCGAGCGCGTACCCGACGGCGTCGGGCGACGACTCGCTGATCGGCCAGATGCCCTTGTACCCGAGGGTGTCACCGAAGAAGAGGTACAGCGATCCTTCGTGCTCGACCGGGACGCCGAGATCGGTGCCGCTCACGTTCGCGCGGGTGTGCGTCTGGTTGGCTGTCGGATCGAGCTGGTGCGCCTCGTTGATGAGCTTGCACAGCAGCTTCGTGCCAGAGAGCTTCGGCGTCGTCAGTGGGCCGCCGCCCGCCGCTCCGCCTCCTCCGCCGCTGGTGGCGCCCGCGGTCCCTCCGCCGCTGGCGCCCGCGGATCCCGCCTGGCTGGCTCCCCCTCCGCCACTGCTGGCACCTGCAGCCCCGCCGGCGCTCGCGCCACCCCCACCACTGTTGGCTCCAGCGGCCCCTCCGCCGCTCACGCCGCCGGGCCCTCCGATGTGCGCGCCCGCGCCGCTCCCGCCGGCGCCTCCGGTCGCGCCGCCTCCGTTGTTCACGCCGGTGATCGCCTGCCGCTCGGCGTCCTCGCCTCCGCTCTGGCACGCGCCGAGCGCGAGCGCCGTCGCGAGCGCGACCCAGAGGCCGTCACCCGCGCGCACGGACGACCTCCCTCGCAGGCTCGCCGCGCCGCGTGTCGGGCGAGAGGCGGAGCGCCGCGATGGTGGTCGCCAGCATCTCGTAGTGACCGACGAGCAGGCAGACCTCGACCAGCTCGCCCTCCGACAGGTGACCGGCTGCGCGCGCCCACGCCTCGTCGCTCGCGCCCCTCGTCGTCACCAGCTCCTCCACGAGCGCGAGCAGCGCCGCCTCCCGGTCGCTCCAGCCGGGCGCCGCCGCGCCGTGCTCCACCCGCGCGAGCGCGGCCGCGTCGACCCCCGCGCGCCGGGCGAGGCGCTCGTGGTGGGCGATCTCGTACGCGCACTGGCGCAGGTGCCCGACCCGCAGGATGAGCAGCTCCGTCTCGGCGCGCCCGAGCGAGCCGCCGGGCATCAGGTGCGCGGCGAAGAGCAGCCACGCGCGGAACAGCGACGGCCGCCGGGCGAGCGCGTCGAACAGGTGCACCCGCTCGACCCCGGTGCTCCACGCGGCGGCCCGGCAGACGAGCCAGTTCACCGGGCCGAGGGAGGCGAGACGCGCGGGGCCGAGGCGAGGGCGGGGATCGTCGAGCACCGGCGGATGATAAACAGACTGTATACATGGTCAAGCGCGCGGACGCCGGCGTCGCGCGGCAGGCGCCTCGGGCATCGGCCCGACGAGGCGCCCCTCGCCCGCGAGCGCGCCGGTCGCCATGCGCACCATCACACCGCGGGCGCGCGCCACCGCGTCGTCGCGGACGTCGCGCCCCTCGTCACCCGCCTCGAGCACCCTGCGGGTCACCCCCTCGAGCGCCAGCAGGAGCCCCTCGATCAGCAGCGGATCGACCGGGAGGCCGGCGCGCTGGTCGACGCCGGGCTGCAGGAGCGCGGCGAGGGTGACGTGCGCCTGCATCCGCGTCGCGTGCAGCGCCGACTCGTGCCGCTGCGCCTCGCCCCCGAGCACGAAGACGAGGCGCCCGAGCGCGCGCGCGTTCTTCAGGTGGGCGTCGATGCACCGCTCGATCTGCCGCAGCGACTCCGGCTCCTCGGCGACGATCTCTCGGCACTCGCCGAGCAGCCGATCGACGCCCATCTTGTACAGCGCGAGCGCGACGTCCTCCTTGCTGTCGAACAGGCGGTAGAACGTCCGCCGCGAGATCCCGGACGCCACGAGCAGGTGGGACACCGACGCCGCGCGCACGCCGTGCTCCGCGAACACCGTCGCCGCGCCCTGCAGCACCATCGCGGTCGCGACGAGCGGACCAATCTGGACGCCGCGCGCGCGGGCTCGAGCGGGAGCGGCGCGTCGCTTCGCGGGGGGGGCGCTCGGGGGCATCGGCCGGAGTATGCCGGACCACGCCCGCCACGGACGCTTGATCTTCGATATACGCGGTGTATACGTCAGGCATGGGCGTCTCCAGTCTCCGGGGCAAGCGCTGCTTCTTGACGGGCGCCGCGAGCGGCATCGGGCGGGCGACGGCCGTCCTCGCCGGGCGCGAGGGGGCGCGGCTCTTCGTCACCGATCGCGACGCCGAAGGGCTCGCCGAGACGGTCGCCCTCTTGCGCGAGCGCGGCGCCGACGTCGCCGCGCACCGGGCGCTCGACGTCTCGTCGTACGACGCGGTCGCCGCCTTCGCGCGGGACGTGCACGCCGAGCACGGCAGCATGGACGTCGTGATGAACATCGCGGGGATCTCCGTCTGGGGCACCGTCGAGACGCTCACGCACGACCAGTGGCGCCGCGTCGTCGACGTGAACCTCATGGGCCCCATCCACGTCATCGAGTGCCTCGTCCCCGCGATGATCGAGGCGGGGCGCGGCGGGCACCTCGTCAACGTCTCGTCCGCGGCGGGGCTGTTCGGCCTGCCGTGGCACGCCGCGTACAGCGCGTCGAAGTTCGGCCTGCGCGGCGTCTCGGAGGTGCTGCGCTTCGACCTCGAGCGCCACGGGATCGGCGTGAGCCTCGTGTGCCCGGGCGCCGTGCGCACGGGCCTCGTCGAGACGCTCGAGATCGCCGGCGTCGACGCGAAGAGCCGCGCCGTCGCGCGCCTGCGCCGGCGGTTCGTCGCCCACGCGAAGACGCCGGAGCAGGCGGCGGAGGCCATCCTGCGCGGCGTCCGCGAGGGCCGATACATGGTGTATACGTCGCTCGACGTGCGGCTCGGCCACTGGCTCGCGTCGCGCGCGCCGCTGCCGTACGAGCTCGCGATGCGCGCCCTCAACCGCGGCTTCGTCGCGGCGACGCGCGGCTAGCCAGGCCCCTCACGCGCCCGGGGAAGAGGCGCTAGAGGCGCAGCTGCATCACCATCACCCACGTGAAGATCGCGTGCGACACGAGCGACGGCGCGAGGCGCTGCAGCCGCCCGACCCAGAACCCCCAGACGACGCCGCACCCGAGCGCCGCGAGCAGCACGAGGGGGTTCCAGCCGACGCCCGGCATCGCGAGCAAGACCAGCGTCGGCGCGTGCGCGAGCGCGTAGAGCCCCGACGCCGCGAGCCAGCCCCGGCGGTGCCCGAGGCGCTCCTCGAGGATCTGCTGCACGAGCCCGCGCCACGTGAGCTCCTCGAGCAGCGCGGTCGCAGCGACGAGGGCGGTGGCGAGCGCGTACGCGCCCCTGTCGCGCGGCACCTCGCCGAGCTGCGCGTACAGCCGGACGACGAGCGCGTCGCCCGAGGTGCCGGGGGGCACGAGCGCCCGGCGGCCGACGTACGCGCCCGCGACGAGCAACAGCGCCGTCGCCGCGCCGAGCGCGATGTCGCCCGAGCGCCAGCGAAACAGGTCGAGCAGCGTGCCGTCGCGCCACATCCGCGCGACCGCCACGCCGCCGAGCACCAGATACAGCGCGAAGAGCAGCCACATCGCGGCCGGGTTGCCCATCATCGCGGTCGTGCTCGCGTAGCCGATGGCGGCGGCCACGAGCGCGACGACGGCGGCGACGGCGGGCAGATCGAGCATGTCGACGGCGCGCCTCAGGCCCCGCGCGCCCAGAGCGCGCGCGCCCGATCGAGGACGCGGTCGGCGAGCTCGTCCTTCGTCAGCGTGCCCTGCGCGTCGTGGCCCTCGGCAGAGACGAAGAAGGCGCGGTTGTCGCCCTTGCCGAACGAGTCGCTCGCGTGGTTCGCGACGACGAGATCGACGCGCTTGCTCGCGAGCTTCCCGCGCGCGTACGCGAGCAGCGCGTCGTCGTCGTCGGTCTCGACCGCGAACCCGACGAGCACCGGCCGCCGGGCCGCGCGCGCGTGGCCGATCTCGGCGAGCAGATCGGGGTTGTCGGTGAGCTCGATGGGCGGCGTCGGCGCGCCGGGGCGCTTCTTCTGCTTCGTCGCGTGGGGGGTCGCCGGGCGGTGATCGCTGACGGCGGCGCTCATCACGAGCGCGTCCGCGAGCGACAGATCCGGGCCGAGCGCCTGCCAGAGGGCCCCACGCATCGCGATCGCCGAGCGCACGTCGACGCGGCGCACGCGCGGCGGCGTCGGGAGGTGCACCGGGCCGGAGATCAGCGTCACCTCCGCGCCCCTCGCGGCCGCGCGTCGCGCGACGGCGAAGCCCATCTGGCCCGACGAGCGGTTCGAGAGGAACCTCACGGGATCGAGATCCTCGACCGTCGGGCCCGCGGTGACCACGACGCGCAGGCCCGAGAGATCGCGCGGCGTCAGCGCGAAGAGCGCGGCGTCAGCGATGAGCGCGGGCTCGAGGAGCCGCCCCATGCCCTCGTCGCCCGAGGCCACCTGACCGTCGACCGGCCCGAGCCACTCGACGCGACCGTCGGCCGTCAGCGTGGCGACGTTGCGGCGCGTCGCCGGGTGCGCCCACATCGACGGGTGCATGGCGGGGGCGACGAGCAGCGGCTTGTCGCACACGAGCGCGAGCGCCGTGACGAGGCAGTCCGCGCGCCCCGCCGCGAGCCGCGCGAGGACGTCGGCGGTCGCCGGCGCGATGAGGAGCGCGTCGATCTCGCGCGCCAGCGAGACGTGCAGCTCGCCGGGCGCGTCCCACATCGTGCGGTGCACCGGCTCGCCGGTGAGCCCCGACAGCGTCGCCGCCCCGAGGAAGGACTCCGCGCTCCGGGTCATCAGCGGGATGACTCGCACGCCCGCCTTCACGAGCAGCCTGGCGATCTCCGCGGCCTTGTACGCCGCGACGCTGCCCGTCACCGCGAGCGCCACCGTGGGCCGGCGCGGCGCCGGCAGCGACAGCGAGGTCTTCGTCTTCGCCACCGTCGTCTTGTCGTCGGACGGCATCCGCGGGCGCGGGGGAGGGGGCGGGGGCGGCAGCGTCGGCGGACGTCGCGGGGGCGGAGCGGGCATCCCGGCCGTCGTCAGGCGGAGAGCTTCTTCACCGCGGACACGAGCAGCTCCGGCTTGAACGGCTTGACCATCCACGCCTTCGCGCCGAGCGCCTTCGCGCGCGCGATGTACTCGGGCTGCCCCTCGGTCGTCAGCATCATCACGGGCGTGCTCGCGATGCTCGCCTCCGAGCGCAGGCGTTCGAGCATGTCGAGGCCGTTCAGCTTCGGCATGTTGACGTCGCAGATGACGAGCCGGACGGCGAGCCCGGCGAGCAGCTGCGTGAGCGCGTCCTCGCCGTCCGCCGCCTCGGCGACGTCGAACCCGGCGGGCTTGAGCGCGGCGATCACCTGCTGGCGCACGGTGATGGAGTCATCGACGATGAGAACCTTGGTCATGTGTGCCTCCCGCCGTCAGAACAGAATCAGCTCGCCCTCTTCGGCGGCGGCCTCGCCCTGCGGGCTGAGCTCGAGCTCGGGCTCGATGATGGCGTCGAAGAACACCCACAGCTCGTCCGAGCCCGACGTGAACACCAGCGGCTTCGTGCGCTTCGAGCTCGGCGTCGCGAACGCGAGCGCAGAGCCCGAGAGCGCCGTCGGCGTGCTCACGCGCAGCGACACGCCGAACGCGACGAGGCGGTTCTTGATGCGGCCGACGAGCTGGTTCGTGAGCTCCGACGCCCAGTCGCGCAGGTAGAGCCAGTCGCGCGCGACGTACGCGGAGACGGGCTGATCGCGCAGCGCCGCGGGTCGCGACCGCGCGAAGAGAGAGAACGTCGACGCGATCATCACCGTCCCGCGCATGCTCTCGGAGGTGAACCCGACCATCCCCGCGAGCTCCGCCTGCGCGGGCTGCGTGCCCGGGTGCGCGACCGGGGTGAGCGCGACGTCGGTCGCGGCGAACTGCGCCAGCGTCTGCTCGGCGATGATCCTGTCGAGGATCGTCCGCGGCGGGAGGGGGGCGGGCTCGCTCACTCCGCGCCTCCGAGCGCGATGTCAGGCTTCGGGATCGACATCGTGAACGTCGTCCCGAGGCCACGCTGGGTGCGAATCTCCATCTTGCCGTCTGCGGCGTCCACGGCCGACTTCACTGCGCTCATTCCGATGCCGCGTCCAGAGATGTTCGTCGTGATCTCGGCGGTCGACAGGCCGTCGACGAAGATGAGCGACAGGCCGCGGTCCGGCATCGAGTCGATGACCTCGCGGGTGGCGAACCCTCGCTCGATGGCGCGGGCGGCCACGCGCGGCAGATCGACCCCGGCGCCGTCGTCCTCGACCTCGACGACGTAGCTGTTCGCGTCGTCCCGCACGCGGAGCCGGACGCGCCCCGCGTGGGGCTTCGGCGCGCGCGCGTGAGGGGGCTCGACGCCGTGGTCGACGGCGTTGCGGATGAGGTGCGACAGCGACATCAAGACGGGGCGCATCGCCTCGACGTCGACGATGGTGTCCCCGCCGTCGATCGCGAAGTCGACCTCCTTGCCCAGGCGCTCGGCGAGGCGCGACGTGAAATCCTCGATCGGGCCGAGCAGGTGCGCCGCGGGCTTCGCGAGCACGCGCGCCGTCCAGTGGCGCAGCTCGGGCGAGCCGCCGCCCATCTTCGCGACGATGCCGCGGAACTGCGACATCTGGTCGGCGCTGACCTGGTAGCCGTGGTCGCCGATCTTCTCGTAGTCGATCTCGAGCACCCCGCGGTTGCGCGCGAGGAACAGCCGGAGCGCGTCGGAGATGTCGTCGATGTCGGCCGCCTCGATCGCCGGCTTCTCCTCGATCGCGTGGGTCAGCTCGACCAGCTCGACGAGGCCGTACGACGCGCCGTTGCCCTTGACGGTGTGCACGACGCGCCGGACGAGCGGCTGGTCGTCGACGGCGTCTCGCGCCGAGCGGAGGTGCTGCTGCGTCTCGACGAGGAAGGCCTGGAAGCTCTCCTTCTGGCGGAGGATGCCGACCAGCGTGCGGTTGTTGTTGCTCTCCCGCGTCGCCTCCTCGAGCGCCGAGATGTCCGAGATCGTGAAGAGCATCGCGCTGACGGCGCCGTCCTTGTCGCGGATGACGCTGCCCTCCGCGCGCAGGATCCTGCCGTCGGGGAGCGGGAACTTCTGCGGCATCTGCGCGAGCGACACCTCCTCGGGGAGCAGATCCTCGAACACCTGATCGCTGCTGAGCAGGAGGTGCTCGGCGGCGCGCGGGCCGAGCTTCAGCAGCTCGGTCAGGGGGCGGCCCTCGATCTCGCGCTCGTCGAACAGGGCGACGCACGAGCGCGTCGTCTCCGGCTGCACCACGAGCTCGCGGTTCACGACGAGGAACCCGAACGTCACGTTGTCGAGGATGGTCTTGATGGCCTCGGTGCGCCGCGCGACCTCGGCCTCCAGCGTCTCGGAGTACCTCGCGAGCTCCTTCGCGCGCACCTCGGCGAGCTCGCGCTTCTTCTTGTTCTCGGCCTCGCGGCGCTTCGCCGCCTCGACCTGCCGGTGCATCGACGAGGTGTCGCCGTTGTACAGCTCGACGACCTTCCGCTTCAGCACCTCGACGGTCTTCTCGGCGGCGACGGCGCGCCTGTGCAGCTCGTCGGCGCTCATGACCGCGCCTCCCCGCGCAGGGCGACCCCGACCAGCGTCTGGTTGATGTGCAGGCCGTTCAGCTGCTCGCCGTAGGTGTCGAACCCGATCACGTGGTGGGCCGTCTTCGCGAGCACGCCGCCGAGATCGTCGAAGAGCGCGCGCTTGTCCGTCTCGAGCGCGCGCAGGATGCAGTTGCACGCGATGAAGAGGTCGGCCTTGCCCGCCGCGGCCGACACGCCCGCCAGATCGCGGTCGAGCGCGCCGACCATCTCCTCGTGCCCGCCGAGGCTGAGCACCATGCCCTCCTCGACGCCGCAGTAGAAGACGATCGAGCCGTCGGGCTCGACGCGCTGGATCGAGCGCACGTAGTTCTCGCCGCCGTAGACGAACAGGAGCGGGTTCATGAAGCAGACGTCGCCGTCGACCGCCTCGGGCGGGAGCCCGAGCGCGCGCGCGTAGGCCTCGAGCGCCGGGTAGCCGTCCATCTCGTAGACGCGGCGGTTCGCGACGTCGGCCTTCGTGATGACGACCGTGCGATCGGTCGCCTTGTAGTGCTGGTGCTTGATGATCTCGAAGGGGAGCGCGGACTGTGCGAGCACGAACACCGCGACGCCCGAGCGCGCCTGGCCGTCGACGAACACGCGCGTCTGGCGGAACGCGAGGTCGTCGCCCGCGCTGCCGCCGAGCAGCGGCAGCCCGCCGAGCGCGTCGGCCATCGTCGAGACGACGTGCTCCTCCTTCATCGAGAGCCCGTCGATGAGCGTCAGGCAGAACGTGCGCGCCGGATCGGCCGCGTCGCGCGTCGTGCCGAGCTCCGCGAACAGCTCGTCGGCGACCCGCTCCGCCCGCGCCTCGTCGAGCGCGCCGAGATCTTCGACCGCGCGGACGGCCCAGCGCACCGACGGCGACACGATCGCGGAGACGACGACGGCGCCCTTCGCGTGGCCCGCGTCGAGGATCTCGCCGGCCGTCGTGCAGCCGACCACCTTCGCGCCCGGGAACCGCTCGGTGAGCGCCGTCGCGAGCGCGTCCGGATCCTGCGCGGTCGACGCGAACACGAGCACGAGATCGGGCGTGGCGCCCCCGAGCTGGAAGCCCGCCGTGGCCTCGGCGACGGCGCGGCGTGCGTCGGCGTCGTGGCTCTTGCCTTGGAATACCTGCATGACCGCTCCCTCGTGGTGACGCCCTCCGCGGAGGGCGAGCGCTCATGTGACAACGAGACCCGCGCCCGCGTCGACAGGAAAGGTCGCGCGCGCCCGACGACGCGACCTCGCGTAGAGTCGCGGCGATGTCGACGACGAGCGATCGGGCGCGCGAGGTCGCTCCTCCGTTTCGCGATCCGTCGTCGCTCGACGCCGCCGCGCGACCCCACCGGCTGGCGCTCGCGCGCGCGCTCGTGGGCGCGGAGGAGCTGCCCGTCGCGCTGCCGAGGTTCGGGCTGCGGCTCGACGACGTGCAGGTCGACGGCGCCGCGCTCTGCCTCGAGCTGTCCGCGGGCGCGCCGGTCGCGCGGGTGCGCCTCTCCCCGCGGCGGCGTGAGCTCGCGCCCCCCTCGAGCGAGGCGCCCGAGATCGGGATCGAGGTGAGGCCGGGAGGGGAGCGGCACGCGGCGGCGCTCGAGGCCATCCGCGCGAGGCTCGCGCGCGCGATCACGCCGGCGCGCTGGGAGGCCGCGCGGCCGCACTTCGACGCGCTGCGCGCGCTGCCGCTCGACGTCCCGATGGCGTACTTCCGGCAGCTCGTGTCCGGCGTCGGCGGGCGCGAGGGGCTCGTCCGCACCGGCTTCGCCTGCAACCAGGACTGCGGCATGTGCTGGCAGTCCCGCGCGTGGAGCGGGCCCGGCGCGGCGCAGATCCTGACGTGGGTGGAGGATCTGCGGCGCGCGGGCGCCACGCGCCTGATCCTCTCGGGCGGCGAGCCGACGCTCGACGCCGCGCTGCCCGAGTACGTGGCGCGGGCGCGCGCGCTCGGGTTCGCCGCCGTCACGCTCGAGACGAACGCCGTGCAGCTCGCGAAGCCCGAGCACGCGGCGCGCCTCGCCGCCGCCGGCCTGACGGACGCCTTCGTCTCGCTGCACGCGGCCGACGCGGCGATCTCGGACGCCATCACCCGCGCCCGCGGGACGCACGCGCGGACGCTCGCCGGCGTCGACGCGCTGCTCGACGCGGGTGTCACCGTCACGCTGAACGCCGTGATGACCGCCGAGGGGCTCCTCCGCCTCGACGAGCTCCCCGCGCTCGTCCACGCGCGGTTCGGCGGGCGCGAGGGGCTGCGTGGGCTGATGGTGTCGCTGCCGACCGATCCGTTCGACGGCGCGCTCCGCGATCGCGTGCTGCCCGATCCGGCGATCGTCCGCGAGGTGCTGCCGCGCACGATCGAGCGCGCGCTCTCGCTCGGCGTCCCCGTGCTCGGGCTCGACGGCCCGTGCGGGCCGCCGCTCTGCGCGTTCGGCGCCGATCCGCGGGTGGCGCGGCTCGAGCCCCTCGGGGAGGCGCTGGAGTTCCGCGTGCACCCGCCGGCGTGCGACCGGTGCGCGGTGAGGTCGGCGTGCTTCGGCGTGCGCCGCGAGCAGCTCGCGCGCTTCGGCGACGCGTGCACGGCGCCGCTCGCCGCGCGGCCGCGCTGAGCGCCCGACTCGACGGCGCAGCATGGATCGCGAGACCCACGCTCAGGGCGCAGCGGGCCCGACCAGGCGCGCGCCGAGCAGCGTCAGATCGTCGTACGGAGGCGTCGGGCCCGCCCAGATGGCGACGCGGTGGCACACGAGGTTGCCCGCGCCGCGACCGAGCCTCGTCGCCTCGAGCAGCGCTGCGGTGAGCCGCGCCTCGCCGAAGGGCTCGCCGGTGGGGCTCGGCTGCTCGACGAGCCCGTCGGTGTAGGCGTACACGCGCGCGCCCGGCTGCAGCTCGCGCTCCCCCGTGAGGAACGTCGCGCCCTCGTCGAGCCCCACGAACGCGCCGCCCGACGGCAGCTCGGTCGCGCTCGTGCCCTCGATCAAGACCAGCGGCGGGTGCGCGGCCGTCGCCCACCGCAGCCCGCGCACGCGCGCGTCGAGGTCGAAGCAGACGGCGGTGAAATGCAGCCCGAGCTGGCCGAAGGTGCCCGCGAAGCTGCGGTTCATCGTCGAGAGCGCCTCCTCGGGCGTCCGCGCGGCGCGCTTGCAGAGCTCGTACTGGCTCTTGATGAACATCGTCGTCAGCGCCGCCGGCACGCCGTGGCCGGGCGCGTCGGCGAGGAACACGCGCACCCGGCCCTCCTCGAGCTCGAACACGTCGTACAGATCGCCGCCCACCATCTCCGCGGGCTGGTAGGTCACCTCGAGCGAGAGCCCCGCGGTGCGCACCGCCTCGGGCAGCAGGCTCTGCTGGAAGTCACGCGCGCGCAGGATGTCCTGCGTGATGACGCCGTCGCGCGCCTCGAGCGCCCGCAGCGCCTCCAGCAGCTCGCGCTCCTGGCGCCGGATGCGCACGAGGTTGCGCACGCGCGAGCGCAGCTCCGCCACGTGCACGGGCTTGACGAGGAAGTCGTCCGCGCCGCGGTCGAGCGCTGCCAGCTTCTGCCGCAGATCGTGCTTGTGCGACAAGAGCACGACCGGCGTGCGGGCGAGCGGCCCCGGATCCGATTTGACGGCCGCGCAGAGCTCGTGGCCGTTGAGATCGCCGAGCTCCATGTCGGCGACGATCAGATCGGGGACGACGCTGCGGCCGATCAGGAGCCCCTCGCCGGCGGTGCTCGCGGAGAGCACGCGGTAGCGGCGGCCGAGGACGCGCTCGAGCTGGTCGCGCCGCTTCTTCGCGGCGTCGATCACGAGCACGGTCACGTCGTCGCCGAGCCCGACGTAGCGCATCGACGACGACGGGACGTCGAACATGCTCTCCTCGACGGCCAGCGAGTCGAGGTCGGGCGGCTCGTAGCTCGGCACCGACGCGGACAGCAGATCCATGCCCTCGAGCATCAGCGACGGTCGGTTCGAGTCGAGCTCGTACGACGGCGGGACGCTGTCCTCGCCCTCTGGTTCGCCCGGCCCGGGAGGCATGAGGCACGGGAGAATACAGCCTTCGGCGGCGATGGTGTGGTAATCCGCCGCGCGATCCATGTCTGTCCGCGTCAGGTTCGCGCCGTCGCCCACCGGCTACCTCCACATCGGCGGGGCCCGCACCGCGCTCTTCAACTGGCTGTACGCGCGGCGGCACGGCGGCGTCTTCGTGCTGCGCGTCGAGGACACCGACCAGGCCCGCAGCACCGAGGAGAGCTACCGCGCGATCATCGACTCGATGAGGTGGCTCGGGCTCGACTGGGACGAGGGCCCCGAGGTCGGCGGCCCGCACGGCCCGTACACCCAGATGGAGCGGCTCGCCTCGTACGCGCAGGCGGCCGACCGCCTCGTCGACGAGGGCAAGGCCTACCGCTGCTACGCGACCAAGGACGAGCTCGACGCGCTCCGCAGGGACGCCGAGCGCCAGAAGAAGCAGTTCTTCTACCCGCACCTCTGGCGCGACAAGACCTCGAAGGACTGGATCGCGGGCGCGCCGTACGTGATCAGGTTCAAGTCGCCGCTCTCGGGCGAGACGTCGTTCGACGACGAGGTGTTCGGGCGCATCACGACGCCGAACGATCACCTCCAGGACTTCGTGCTGCTCCGCAGCGACGGCGTGCCGCTCTACAACTTCGGCGCGGTCGTCGACGACGTGACGATGAAGATCACGCTCGTCGCGCGCGGCCGCGACCACGTCGTCAACACGCCGCAGCAGGTGCTCCTGTACGAGGCGCTCGGCGCCCCCGCGCCGCGGTTCGCGCACCTGCCGATGATGCTCGCGCCCGACGGCAAGAAGCTCTCGAAGCGCGAGGCGGAGCGCTACGACATCCCGGTCAGCGTCACCGCCTACCGCGACCGCGGGTTCTCGCCCGACGGCCTCTTGAACTACCTCGTGCGCTTCGGGTGGAGCCACGGCGACCAGGAGACGTTCACGCGCCGCGAGATGATAGACTTGTTTGATTTCTCCGGGGCCTCGCGCGCGGACGGCAAGTTCGACATGAAGAAATGCCTCGCGATCAACCACAAGATCTCGAAGGACGAGCGCACGACGAGCCGCCACGAGTACGCGCGGCGCGCGCGGCCGTTCGTCGAGGCGCGCGGGCTCGCGCCGGACGACGCGCACCTCGGGCGGGCGCTCGACGTCGTGCGCGAGCGCGCGCGCACCTTCGTGGAGGCGGCCGACGCGGTCGACTACTTCTTCCGCGAGCCCGTGGCGCGCGATCCTGTGGCCGTGAAGAGCGCGCTCGTCCCTGCGGCCGCGCCGGTGCTCGCGAGGCTGCGAGCCGAGGTGGCGAAGCTGGACGCGCTCGATCCCGAGACGCTCCACGCGGCGCTCGACGCCACGTTCGACTGGAAGCAGGCGGGCCCGGCCGCGCGCGTCGCGCTCACCGGGCGCGCGGCGAGCCCCGGCCTGCACGAGGTGATGAGCGCGCTCGGCAAGGCCACCGTCCTCGCGCGGCTCGACGAGGCGATCGCGATCGCAAGCGCCGGGTGAGCGCGCTCTTCGCTCCGCGCGCGGGCGTGGCGGCGGTCCTCGATCCGCCGTCGTCGCCGCTGCACACGCTGCTCGACAGCGCGCTCGTGAAGGCGGCGCTGCCGGTGCCGGCCATCGTGCTGCTCGCGCCGGTCGTCTACTGGTTCTTCAGGAAGACCTGGTACGAGCTCGACGTCGAGGCCCAGCGCGAGCGCGGCGCGCTCCTCGCGGAGGGCAAGATCGATCTGCGGCCGCCGGTCGCGTTCGTCCTCTGCGCGATCGTGCTCACGCTGCACGACTACTACGGCGGGCGCGGCACGTTCGAGCAGGTGATCAAGCCGTGGCTGCGCGCGCACGAGGCGTCGGGCTCGAAGTGGATCCACCTCGACAAGTACGGCAACCTCTGGAGCTACCTCTGGTGGGCCTTCGCGAGGATCGCCGGGTACGTGCTCATCCCGCTGCCTATCTGGAAGCTCCTCTTCCCGAAGGACAGCCTGCTCGATCTCGGGCTGCGCACGCGCGGCTTCGTGCGCCACCTGCCCATCTACGGGCTGTGCCTCTCGGTCGTGCTGCCCGCGATGTGGCTCGTCGCGCGCCAGCCCGACTTCGGCGGCTACTACCCGTTCTACAAGGAGTCGTCGCGCTCGTGGTTCGACCTGCTCGCGTGGGAGAGCGCGTATTTTCTGCAGTTCTTCGCGCTCGAGGTGTTCTTCCGAGGGTTCTGGCTCGGCACCATGCGCCGCTCGCTCGGCTCGGGCGCCATCTTCGCGATGGCGGTGCCGTACTGCATGATCCACTACGGCAAGCCGTACCTCGAGGCGAACGGCGCGATCGTCGCGGGCGTCGTGCTCGGGAGCCTCGCGATGCGCACGAAGAGCATCTACGCGGGGTTCCTCGTGCACATCACCGTCGCCTTGCTGATGGATCTGCTCGCGCTCTCCAACCGCGGGGCGTTGCCGAGCGTGCTGTTCGCGCCCTAGCGCACCAGCCGCGCTATGACGGGCGTGATGTCGCCCCCGCCCTCGCCCGGCGTCGACCGGCGCGCCTTCGTCGTCGGCGCCGCGGTCGCGCTCGCGTCGGCGCGCGCGGGCGCCTCGCGGACTCCTCCGCCAGACCTGCGCCTGCTCGACTGGAGCTTCGAGGACGCGCCTCCCTTCAAGCGACGAGCGCTCGTCGCGGTGCCGACGCACCTGTCGCCCGGCGAGCGCGCGCCGGTGCTGGTGCTCCTCCACGGGCTCGGCGAGGCGAAGCAGGGCCCGGAGGCGGGCGTGTTCGCCTGGCTCGATCGCTACGGGATGGGCAGCTCGTACGCGCGCCTGCGTCACCCGCCGCTCGCCTCGACGCACAAGCGCAAGGATCTGTCCGACGCGCGCGCGCGCGAGCTGAGCGAGCTGCTCTCGCGGCGGCCGCTCGGCGGGCTCGTGCTCGTGTGCCCGTTCACGCCGAACGTGTGGAGCTACAAGAGCACGGACGGCGCGCTCGACCACTACGCGGCCTTCGTCCGCGGCCCGCTGCTCGAGCGCGTCGCGAAGGAGATCCCGGAGGCGGACCCCGCGCGGGTGGGGCTCGACGGGTGCTCGCTCGGCGGGTTCGTCGCGCTCGAGGTCGCGCGCCGGCGACCCGACGGGTGGCGCTCGCTCGGGGTCGTGCAGCCCGCGATCGCCGAGCGCAAGGTGAGCGGGTACGCCGACGTGCTCGCCCGGGCGGCGCGCGAGCACCGGACGCGCCTGCACGTCGAGTCGAGCACGTACGATCCGTACCTGCGGGTGTCGCGGCTCCTCCACGAGGGGCTGATCTCGCGGGGCGTCGTGGCCGCCCTCACCGTGCCGCCGGGGCCTCACGACCAGGTGTTCCTGCGAGACGTGGGGACGCTCGAGATGCTGCTGTTCCACGACCGCGCGCTCAGGGCCGAGAGTTGACGGGCGAGGCCGGCCGTGGTCGAGGTCGGCGCATGCGACAGGCGGTGGTCGGCTGGGTGGTCGCGGCGGCGCTCGGCGCGACGGCCTCGGCGCGCGCGGAGACGGCGCGAGAGGCCGCGGAGGCCGCGCTCGCCGCCTCGAGCGAGGCCCAGGCGCCGAGGGAGATCGCCGAGGCGAGGCGCGCGCTCCTGCGGGCGAGGGGCGCGCGGGAGGCGGGCGACGCGAAGGCGGGCGAGCGCCTCGAGGCCGTCGCGAGGATGTGGGCGCTCACCGCGCGCGACGTGGCCGAGGCGAAGCGCGCCGAGGACGCGCTCACCGAGGCGCAGCAGAAGACCGCCGAGGCGCGCGACAAGGCGGCGCGCGAGCGGGCGCTCCTCGAGGAGCGCGTCGCCGAGCGCGCCCGCGCGAAGCTCGATCTCGAGCGCGCCGAGGCCGAGGCGAAGGCCCAGAAGGCCGCGCCGAAGCCGGTCGCGAAGCCGAAGAAGCGAGGGAAGCGCCCGTGAGGCGCGCGCTCGTCGTCGCGGCGGCGCTGTGGCTCGCCGGCTGCGGCGCGGTGCGCACGCGCCCGGCCTCGCTCGCCGACGCTCGCGCCGCCTCCGAGACGCCGTCATCCAAGGAGGCGAGCGCGCTCGCGCCGCAGTCGTTCGCCGAGGCCGAGCGCCTGCGCAAGGAGGCCGAGCAGGCGGACGCCAAGGGCGACACCGCGAGCGCGCAATTCCTCGGCGAGGAGGCGGTGGCGGCGTACGCTCGCGCGTTCGTGCACGCCCGCACGGTGCGCGCGACGCAGCAGCTCGAGGCGGCGAGGGCCGAGCAGGCGAAGGCCGAGGAGGAGCTCGGTCGCCTCCAGGGCGAGCAGTCGCGCGCGGCGACCGACGTCGCGGCGCTCCAGCTCCGCGCGAAGGCGCTGCGAGACGCCCCGGCGCCGGGCGCCGTCGAGCGCGCCGATCCGGCCCGCGAGCGCGCGCGACGCGACGCGGCCCGCGCGCTGCTCGCCGACGCGTCGATGCTGTGCGCCGCGGCGCGCCTCGTGGGCGCGTCGGACGACGCGCTGAAGGCGCCGCTCGAGGCCGCGCGCGCGGTCGAGGGCGATCTCGACAAATCTCCCGTGCCCGTGGATCGCGCGCTGTCGAGCCGCGCCGCGTGCCTCGCGGCGCTCGTGCAGGCGAGGCGCGCCGCAGGCCCCGCGACCGACGCCGGTCAGACGCTGCTCGAGGAGCTCGGGAGGGAGGGCTCCGTCTCGCCCGCGCGCGACGATCGGGGCGTCGTCGTCTCGATCGGCGGCGCGTTCGACGGCGGCGACGTCTCGAAGCGCGCGCGGCCCGCGCTGGAGCTGCTCGCGAAGGTGGCGAAGGCGCACCCGTCGATGCCCGTGCTGGTCGTGCTGCACGACGCGGCGCGCGTCGACGACAGGACGGCGGAGCGGCGCGAGGCGGCCGTGCGCTCGGCGCTCGGCGCGCCCAAGCTCGACGTCGTGCGCGCGGGCCAGGCGAGGCCCGTCGCCGATCCGCGGCGCGACAAGGCCGCGAACGACCGCGTCGAGATCGTGTTCGTCGAGGGCAAGCCGCCGACGTGAGGCGCGCGGCCGTGCTCGCCGCGCTGCTCGTCGCGTCCGGCGCGGCGATCGCGGGGACGGCGTGGGTGGCCGAGCGAGACGCAGGCGCGCCGCTGCGCTGCGCGGCCGGGCTCGTCGCGATAGGCCCCCGCTGCTGCGGCGAGGGCCAGACGCTCTCCGGCGATCGCTGCGTCGGCGAGCCCGCGCGCTGCCCGTCGACCCACGAGCGGCGGCGCGACGGCTGCGTGGCGCGGCCCCGGCGCGTCCTCGTCGCGGGCGGTGAGGCGCACCTCGGCCCCTCCGACTGGGAGGCCCAGGGAGTGGTCGAGGCGCGCACGGTGCGCGCGGGCGCGCTGTCGGTCGACGTCCACGAGCTCGACGTCGCGACGCACGCGGCGTGCGTCGACGCCGGCGCGTGTCGAGGCCCCGTCGACCGCGCCGATCCGGGCCGCGCCGCGGCGCTCACGCTCGAGGAGGCGCGCGCGCTCTGCCGCTTCACCGGCGCCCGCCTGCCGACCGACGACGAGTGGACGTGGCTGGCGATGGGCGCGGCGACGCGCCGGTACCCGTGGGGCGACACCGGGCTCGTGTGCTCGCGGGCCGCCTTCGGGCTCGTCGCCGGTCCCTGCGCCCGCGGCGCGCGCGGCCCCGATCTCGTCGGCGCGCGGCCAGGCGGCGCGACCCCCGAGGGCCTCCAGGATCTAGCGGGGAACCTCGCGGAGTGGGCCACGACGGCCGACGGCGCCCGGGCGCGCGGCGGCTCCTTCCTCTCGACGGCGGCCGCGGAGCTCCGCGGTTGGCGGCCCGGCGCGCTGCCCGACGCGCAGGCGACCGGGGCGCGCTGCGTGGTCGATCGGTAAGCCGCCCTCGACGCGCCCGAGCACGAGCGGCGGCGTCGGGAAGCTCGCGTCGGCGATCGTGAACGCGCGCTTCACACGCGAGAGGACCGCCTTCGCCTGCGCGCGGTCGTCCGCGTGGATCGTCGCGAGCTGCACGCCCTTCTTCACGCGCGCGCCGCGCGCCACCGAGAGCTCGAGGCCGACGTCGGGCTTGACGACCTGGTCGGCGCGCGTGCGCCCCGCGCCCAGCTCCACCGCGGTCAGGCCGAGCTCCAGGGGATCGATCGCGGTCACCCAGCCCGCGCGCTCGGACAGCACCTCGAGCTGCACCTTCGCGCGGGGCAGCCGGTCGGGCTCGTCGACGACGCGCGCGTCGCCCCCGTGCGCCGCGACGAGGCGCCTCATCGTCGCCACGCCCTTGCCGCTCGTGAGGGCCTTCTGCAGCTTGGCCTCGGCCTCGGCGAGCCGCTTCGCCTTCTGGCCGAGCACGAGCATCTCAGCGCCGAGCGCGAGCGTGAGCGCGACGGTGTCGTCGGGCCCCTTGCCGTGCAGCACCTCGATCGCCTCGCGCGTCTCCAGCGCGTTGCCGATCGTCCTGCCGATCGGCGCGCTCATGTCGGTCAAGAGGGCGACGACCCTCTTGCCGCCGCGCGCGCCCACGCGGACGAGCGCCTCGGCCAGCACCCGCGCGCTCGCCTCGGTCTTCATGAAGGCCCCTGCGCCCACCTTCACATCGAGCACGAGCGCGTCGATCCCCTCGGCGAGCTTCTTCGAGAGGATGGAGGCGACGATCAAGGGCACGCACTCGACCGTCGCGGTCACGTCGCGGAGCGCGTAGATGCGCTTGTCCGCCGGCGCGATCTCCTTCGTCTGCCCGATCATCGACGCGCCGACCTCGGCGACCGTCCGGGCGAACGCCCGCGTGTCGAGGTTCACGTCGAACCCGGCGATGGCCTCGAGCTTGTCGAGCGTGCCGCCGGTGTGCCCGAGGCCGCGCCCCGACACCATCGGCACCGGCACGCCGCACGCGGCGACGAGCGGCGCGAGGCAGAGGGAGATCTTGTCGCCGACCCCGCCCGTCGAGTGCTTGTCGACCTTGACGCCGGGCACCTTCGACAGGTCGAGCACCTCGCCGCTCCGGAGCATCGCCTGCGTGAGCGCGTCGGTCTCGGCGTCGGTCATCCCGCGCTGGAACACGGCCATCAGCCACGCGGACATCTGGTAGTCGGCGAGCTCCCCGGAGGAGAAGGCGCCGATGAGGCGCGCGATCTCCGCCGCGGTGTGCTCGCCGCCGTCACGTTTGTGCGCCAACAGCTCGACGATCGAGGACATGTGTGGTGGGTCGACTCTCAGATCTTGTTCAGCTCTTCGATGAACTCCCAGTCGGCGATCAGGTGCTTCCTGAGGAGCAGCGACAGCAGCGTCGCGACCATCTTCTCCCAGCGCGCGTTGTCGCCGAGGATCTCGCTCGCGTCCGCGCCGTAGGCCGACGCGCGCAGCGCCGCGACGATGTCGCGCGCCGTCAGCAGCTCCTTCGGCTCGCCGCTCTCGGGCGGCTCGTCGGGCGCGGGGCCCCGCGGCTTGCGGCGCGGCAGCGCGACGGTCGTGCCGTCGAGGAAGGTGAGCGCCATCATCCGCGCCATGCGCTTCGCCTTCTCGTCGGCGTCGAGCTTCGCCGGGACGGGCACCTCGCGCACCGCGACCTCGGGCCCCTCGTCGTCGAACGACACCGGGACGCTGTGCAGCTCGCCGCGCATCGCCGGCACGGCGGGCATCGGCTGCCGCGGCGGCGGCGCCTCCTCGGGCGGCGTGTCGGCGAGCGACGCCGCGGGAGGGTCGGGCGTGGGATCGGGCGCGATGTCGAGCTCCTCGACCTCCGGCGGCGCGTCCGCGGGCAGGATGACGGGCTCGCTGCCGCTCGATCCGCGGGCCTCGTTGCGGAGCGCGTCCGGAGGCACGCTCGGCAGCGTCCCGCGCCCGCCCCCGTAGTAGACGCGGATCGCGTTTCGGATGTCGCTCGGCGGCGCGATCATCGCGCGCACCGGCAGCCCCGCGGCCTCGGCGACGACCTTGAGCGCCTCCTCGTTGCTCGGGTCATCCATCGCGACGTACAGCGTCTCGCCCTGCTTGCGGACGTGGCGCACGTAGATCGGCACGAGACAGAACTGCTCGACGACCGCGCGCGGCACGAGGTTCAGCAGCTGGCGCGAGAAATCGATGTGGTAGAGCGACACCCACGGCGCGCTCAGCTGCTGCGACAGGATCTGCGTGAGCTGCGTCTCGTTGACGAGCCCCGCCTCGACGAGCAGCGTGCCGAGCCGCCGCCCGTCGCGCTTCTGGCGCTCGAGCACCACGAGCAGCTCCTCCTCGGAGAGGATGCCGGCCTCGACGAGCAGCTGTCCCAGGCGGATGCGAGGAGCCATCGTGCGGGGCCACGTTACCCCGAGATCGCGCGGGCGACCCCGGCAAAGGTTGTGGTAGCTTCCCGCACCCGTGATCGCGTGCCCTGGCTGCTCGGCCGACTGCTCATCGGCAGACCGCTTCTGCGCGAGGTGCGGGTTCCCGATCGGCGACGTGCAGGAGGCTCCAGGCGACTCGCTCGTCGGCAAGGTGCTGCCGGGCGGCTACTCGATCACGGAGCTCATCGGCACCGGCGGGATGGGCAGCGTGTACCGCGGCGAGCAGAGCGCGCTCGGGCGCAGCGTCGCCATCAAGGTCATCCACCGCCACCTGCTCTCCGACGAGGCGTCGAGCGCGCGGTTCATCACCGAGGCGCGCGCGGCGAGCCGGCTGAACCACCCGAACTCCGTCAGCGTGTTCGACTTCGGCAAGACCGACGACGGCGCGCCCTACCTCGTGATGGAGTACCTGCGCGGCAAGGATCTGTCGCGCGTGCTCCACGAGGACGGCTGGCTGCCGATCCGGCGCGTCGTCGAGATCATCCGCCAGGTGCTGCTCGCGCTCGGCCAGGCGCACGAGCTCGGCATCATCCACCGCGATCTGAAGCCCGAGAACATCGTGCTCGAGCCGATGCGCGGCGGCGCGGACTTCGTGAAGGTCGTCGACTTCGGCCTCGCGAAGCTCCAGGGCGACGCGCAGCCCGTCGAGTCCCGCCGCGTCACCCGGCCAGGCATCGTGTGCGGGACGCCCGACTACATGGCGCCGGAGCAGGGCCGCGGCGACGCCATCGACGCGCGCGCCGATCTCTACGCCGTCGGCGTGGTGCTCTTCCTGTTGCTGACGGGCCGGCTGCCGTTCGAGGCGGAGTCGCCGACGCAGGTCGTCCTGATGCACCTCACCGTCGCGCCGCCCGACCCGCGCCGCCTCGCGCCAGAAAGAAACATTTCTGACATGGTCGCCGAGATCTGCCTGAGGGCGCTCGAGAAGTCGCCCGCGGCGCGGTTCCAGTCGGCCGACGAGTTCGCGGCGGCCCTGCTCGAGGCGCGGCGCCAGCTCGAGGCGCAGCGGCCGCCGTCGGGCGCCGTCTGCAGCGCGTGCGGCCAGACGAACTCGGGCTCGCCGAAGTTCTGCGGGGAGTGCGGCGCGCGCATGGCCGTGCCGCTGCCGACGTCCATCATCCCGAACCCGACGACGAGGACGCCGGGGCGCGTGTCGAGCTGGCCGAAGTTCCCGCTGCCGCTCACGGGGCGCGAGGACGATCTCGGGTGGCTCGCGGACAGGCTCGGCGAGGTCGAGGGCGCGCTCGTCGGGGCGAGGATCGTCGGAGAGGACGGCGCCGGCAAGACGCGCCTCGCGTCGGAGTTCCTCGCGCGCCAGCGAGAGCGAGGCGCGCGCGTGGTCGAGGTGGGCCCCGATCCGCACCTCGCGGACGTCGGCTACCACGCCCTCTCGCGCGCGATCATCGGGCTCGGCGAGCTCCCCGAGGACGGCGGGACGGAGCGGCGCTGGCCGTCGGCCTCCGCGGAGGCGGCGCGAGGGCTCTCGGAGGTGCTCGGCAGGGAGCCGAAGACCCCCGACACCCTCTCCCCCGAGGACCGCCGCTACCTCGCCGCGACCGCGCTGCGGTGGGCGCTCTCGCACGCGGCGCGCGACGAGCGGCGCACGATCCTCTTCATCGACGATCTGCACCGCGTGGACGGCGCGAGCCGCAACGCGTTCGCCGACGTGATGGGCGAGCCGCTGCTCGCGCCCGTGCTCGTGCTCGCGACCCACCTCATCGGCCTCGACGTCGGGTGGGGCTCGAGCGCCGCGGCGCGCGTGATCTCCGGCATCTCGCCCGCGGCCGCGCGCGAGCTCATCCGGGGGCGCTCCAACGCGTCGGTCGCGCCCCGGGCGAGGGACGACGCGCGGGGCGTGACGCCGCTCTTCGTCGAGCACCTCATCCGCTTCACGCGGGACGGCGGCACCGAGCCGCCGACGCGCCTCGCCGATCTCCTGTCGCTGCGCGTCGAGCACCTCGAGCCCGCCGCTCGGCTGCTCCTGCAGGCGCTCGCGGTGCTCGGCGACGACGTGCCCCGCGATCGCGCGCGGCGCATCACGCCCGACGTCGACGTCGACGCGGCGGTCATCGCGCTGCTGCGCGGCGGCTTCCTCACCGATCACCGGCGCGGGCTCTCCCTCTCGCACCCGCTGCTCCGCGAGGTCGTCGCGGCGGGCACGCCCGCGGCCGTCCGCCGCGAGCTCCACGAGCGCGCGCTCGAGCTCGCCGACCAGCTCGATCTGCCCACCGAGGTGCGCGCGCTGCACGCGCTAGGCGCCCACGACTCCTTCCAGGCGCTCGTCCTCTTCGAGCAGCTCGCGAAGCGCGCCGAGGCGCGCGGCGACGCGGAGGGCACGATCCTCGCGCTGCGTCGCGGGCTCGAGGTCGCGCGGCGCGAGGTGTTCCGCGGCGAGCTCGACGATCCGACGGGCGCGATGATCATCTTCAGCCGCAAGCTCGGCGAGGCGCTCGCGCGGAGCGGGAACTTCACCGACGCGAACGGCGTGCTCCGCGAGGCCCTCGACCTCGATCCGGCCGGCGTCGAGCGCGCGCGCGTCCTCGTCTCGCTGGCCGAGGTGGCGCTCGGCCGCGGTCGCGCCGCGGAGGCGACCGAGCACCTCTCGCGCGCCGAGTCGGCCGCCAGGGGCCTCGACGACCCCACGCTGTCGGGCGAGCTCCTGCGCGTCCAGGCGCAGCTCGCGAGGGCGGCCCGGTGAGCGACGCGCCGCCGGCGAGCCCGCCCCGGTTCGTCGCGCGCTGGGATCTCGACAAGACCTACCTGCGCACGGAGTTCGACAC
This sequence comes from Polyangiaceae bacterium, assembly GCA_020849655.1. Lineage (GTDB taxonomy): Bacteria > Myxococcota_A > Polyangia > Polyangiales > Polyangiaceae > JADLFU01. The sequence goes on from JADLFU010000062.1 coordinate 26,120, forward strand.
CTTCCGGGATCTGCTGCGGACGGCGCTCGAGAAGCCCGAGCAGAAGCGCACCGTGCCGGGCGCCGCGACCCTGCTGCGCGAGCTCGGCGACGCGGGCGGCGAGATCCACATCCTCTCCGGCAGCCCGCGGCAGATGCGCGGGCGCATCGAGCGGAAGCTCTCGCTCGACGGCGCGCGGTTCCACTCGTTGACGCTCAAGCCCAACCTGTCGAACCTCCTGCGCCTGCGGCTGCGCGCGGTCCGCGACCAGCTCGGCTACAAGCTGCCGGCACTGCTCGCGTCGCGCGCGTCGATGGGCGCGCGATCGGCGGAGTCGGGCGCGGCGCTCCCCGAGGTGCTCCTCGGCGACGACGCGGAGGCCGACGCGCTCGTGTACTCGCTCTACGCGGACGCCTCGGCGGGCCTGGTCTCCGAGGCGCAGCTCGGGCGGCTGATGCGCCTCGCCGGCTCGTACGACGACCACGTGGAGCGGGCGCTCCAGGCGACGCGCGCGATCGACAGGCGCCCCGCGGTGCGCCACATCTTCATCCACCTCGATCGCCAGACGCCGCCCAGCCGGTTTCGCAAGTACGGCGCGCGCCTCGTGCCGTTCTTCAACTACCTGCAGCCCGCGCTCGTCATCGCCGACGACGGCCTCCTGTCGCCCGCGGCCGTGGGCCGGGTCGCGTCCGAGCTCGTCGTCGCGCACCGGTTCGACGGCGACGCGCTCGCGAGGAGCTACCTCGATCTCCGGCAGCGCGGGCACCTGCGTGGGGCGCTCGACGCGCGCGTCCCGGAGCTCCTCGACGGCGCGCTGCCGGAGGCGCGGTCGGCCGTCGAGGAGATGTCTCGCGCGCTGCCCCGGCTGCTCGCGAGGCTCGCGCCCGTCGCGCCGCCCGGCGAGCCCGAGCTCGACTACGAGGCGCTGGTCGCGAGCTCGCACGAGCGGCGAGCTAGCGCGCGTCCTCGCTGAGCGTGATCGGCACCCAGAACATGCGCATCTTCGTCGCGGCGCCGCTCCGCGTGAAGCCGGCGAGGCCGTAGAGGACGTTCCACCAGTGGCCGTTGGGGGTCTGCCCGTACGTGAAGAACGGGAAGAAATGAAACTCCCAGTCGAGGCCGTTCTTCAGCTTGCGCTCGCGGTAGTAGGTGTTGAGCACGAGCTGGCTGGTGGTGTTCCCCTCCTGGAACCTCCAGTAGATGGGGAACCCGACGGTCGCGCGGGAGTCGGGCGTCACGAAGTCGAAGAAGAACGGCGCGACGACGGTGTGCGAGTGCAGCCTGTCGCGGCCGACGAACACGAACGGGTAGAGGTTCGTCGACCAGCCGGTGATGCTGCGCTCGTGCTCGAAGAAGGGCGTGATCCACCACGTCTGCGACAGCCCGAACTTCTTCTGGTGGCCATAGAACGGGAAGAAGATCTGCGTCGACTCGCGGGGGCTCTCGTGGCTGTACAGGAACGGAAACAACAGCTTCGTCTCCGCCTTGGCGTCCGGGTCCTCGTGCCGCCAGTAGAACGGCGTGATCATGTCGAGCTGGGTGCGCCCGCGGTGCCGCGCGTAGCCCCACGTGACGAACGTCTTCTCGCCCTCGGGGCCCGTACGGTCGAGGAAGAGGGGCGTCACGAGCAGGCGCTCCGTCGCGCCCTTGTGCCCGTAGTGAAACAGGAGCGGCGGGATGGTGAGGTGGTCCTCGTCGGGGCCCCACACATGAAAGTACAGCGGCGCCACGTGCTGCGACTCGTACGTCGGCGTGTGCTTGCGGATGTACGGCCCCCAGATGTTCGTCCAGCTCTGGTCGAGCTCCTCGTACGAGTAGTAGTGCAGGAGCGGCGGGGCGATCTCGTAGCGCGAGCGGTCGTCCTTGCCCGCGAAGTAGAACGGGAACACCCCGTACTGGATCGAGTCGGCCGTCTGCGGGTTGCACGTCTGCCCGCCCCGCCAGAAGCAGAACCCGGGGCCCACGATGCTGCGGCCGCCGTGCTGGTCCGTCTTCAGGTGCGTGAGCAGGGGCGGGATGGTGAGGTAGAACCCGTCGCTGCGCTTGCCGTAGAAATAGAAGGGCGCGAAGAAGTGGTCGCTCGCGGCCGGGCCGCTGTGCCAGCCGACGGGCCCGACGATGGTGGTGCGATCCTGGTCCTCTCGCCAGCGCCAGAAGAACGGAAACAGCACGTCGGCGTCGTTGTGCGCGCTGCGGCGCCGGTAATAGAGGAGCGCGAAGCTGGACGCCGTGTCGCCCGGCTGCTTGCGCTCGGCCCACACGGGGAAGATCGTGCGAAACCGGTACTGCCCGGTCCGCTCCTCGAAGTAGTTGGGCGGGTAGAACGTGTACCGGCGCGTGGCGTCGGCGCCCGCGGGGCGGTCGCCCGGGCGCGGGCTCGTCGAGCCGATGCGCTTCTGGAGCGACGGCGGCAGCGCGAGCGGATCCTCCGGGAGGCGCGGCTCGCTGGTCGTCGTCTTCGGGATGGCGTCGTCGCTCGCGCCGCTCGCCGCGTGCGTCTCGGGGACGTTCGGGTCCTTCTTCTTCTGCTGCTGCGGCGGCGCCATCGGCGGCGGGCCGAACTGCGCGGACGCGGGCGCGGCCAGCGTGACGCCGACGCCGATCGCGGCGAGGGCGCGCCAGGGGCGAGCGCGGCTCAACTTCAATGCTGTCGCTCCGTCGACGCCAGCCGGTCGGCGAGCACCCGCGCCGCCAGCGCCCGCGGGAGCTCCTCCTGGGCGTGCGTCGCCATCGTCTTCACGGTGACCACCCCGCGCTCGAGCTCGCCGTCGCCGACGAGGACGGTCAGCGTCGCCTGGCGCTGCTCGGCGCGCGACATCATGGCCTTCAGCTTGCCGCCGCGGCCGTCGACGATCGCCGCCACGCCGTGCGCGCGCAGCTCCTTCGCGAGCACGAGGCACGCGACGGCGCCCGGATCGCCGAGCGGGACGAGGTACGCGAGCGGCGCGCTCACGGGCGCGTCGGGCGACATCGCGAGCAGGAGGCGCTCGAGGCCGAGCGCGAAGCCGATCGCCGGCGTCGCGGGGCCGCCGAGCTCCGCGATCATCCCGTCGTAGCGTCCGCCGCCGCCGAGCGCGTTCTGCGCGCCGAGCTCGCCGCCCGCGCCGCGCAGCTCGAACAGCGTCCGCGTGTAGTAGTCGAGCCCGCGCACGAGCCGCGGATCGACGCGGTACGGCGTCCCCAGCGCGTCGAGGTAGCGGCGGAGCGCGTCGAAGTGCGCGCGATCGTCGTCGGCGAGCACGTCGAGCACCGTGGGCGCGTCGGCGCACAGCTCCTGATCGCGCGGGCTCTTCGAGTCGAGGATGCGCAGGGGGTTCTTCTCGAGGCGCCGGCGTGACTCCTCCGACAGCTCGTCGCGGCGCGGGGAGAGGTGCGCGACGAGCGCGTCGCGGTAGCGGGCCCGCGTGTCGCCCGAGCCGAGCGAGTTGATGAGGACGTCGACCTCGCCGACGCCGAGCTCGCGGAGGAACCCGACCAGCATGTCGATCATCTCGGCGTCGCACGCGGGGCCCGCGTCGCCGTAGATCTCGCAGCCCGCCTGGTGAAACTGGCGCTGCCGCCCGCGCGCGGGCCGCTCGCCGCGGAACATCGGGCCGAGGTAGTACCAGCGGGCGACCGCCTGCCGCGCGTGCACCGTGTGCTCGAGGTACGCCCGCGCGGCGCCGGCGGTGCCCTCGGGGCGCAGCGTCAGCTCGTCGTCGTGGCGCTGGAACGAGTACATCTCCTTCTCGACGACGTCCGTCGCCTCGCCGATCGATCGCACGAACAGCGCCGTTGGCTCGCAGATGGGCGTGCGCACCTCCTCGTAGCCGTGCCGCGACGCCATGGCCCGGAACGCCGCCTCGAGGCGGTGCCAGCGCCCGATCTCGTCGGGCAGGATGTCGTGCATCCCCTTGACGGCGCGCAGTTTCACGGTGGATTCGCGAGGTCGGGAGGCTTCGGGTGCGGACGAAAGGCAGGCAAAAGCCGCGCGCTTATGGTCGCACCTTCAACAGCGGTCAAGGCGCGCGGGCGCCGACCCGCGGCGCCGACGTAAGCGGCGCTTCTTGTGCCGGGCCTCGGTCTTCTTCTTCGCGGCGCGCTGCTTCTTCTCGCGCGGGGTGAGGCCGCGCTCCTGCTCGCGGCGCTCGGGCGGCGCGCGGCGCTTCGGCGGGGCGTCCGCCTCGCGCTTCGCGAAGAGGCCCTGCTTCAGCGGCGCGTGATCGGTGGCGGCGGCGGGCGTGCGCCAGCCGGTGATCTGACGGCGCGGGACGCTGACGTCCTCGATCGTCACCTGGATCCTGTCGCCCAGCCCGACCGCGTCGCCCGAGCGCGGCGCGACGAAGCGCATCCCGACCTCGTCGAGCTCGTAGCGGTCCCGGCCCAGCTGCTCGGCCTTCACGAGCACGTCGACGAACGGCGCGTCGAGCGCCACGAACACGCCGGACGCGACCACCGACGTGACCGTGCCCTCGAACGACTCGCCGATGTGGCGCCGCATGTAGAGCGCGCGGCAGAGATCGACCACCTCGCGCTCGACGTCCATCGCGCGGCGCTCGCGCGCGCTCGCCGTCTTCGCGGCCTCGTCGAGCCGCGCCTTCGCGTCGTCGGAGCGATCGATCGGCGCCTTGTCGAGCGCGGCCTTGATGATCCGGTGCACGACCGTGTCGGGGTAGCGCCGGATCGGAGAGGTGAAATGCACGTACGCGGTCGACGCGAGCCCGAAGTGCCCGATGTTGCGCGGATCGTAGGAGGCCTGCTTCAGCGCGCGCAGCAGCAGCATCGACAGCACAGAGGCGCGCGGGTGCCGCTCGACCTTGCGCAGGAACGCCGAGAGCTTGCGGGGATCGTCGGCGTCGGCCTCGTCGAACGGCAGGCCGAGCTGGTCGGCGAGCGCGGCGAAGCGCGAGAGCTTCTCCGCGTCGGGCGGCGGGTGCACGCGGTAGATGCCCGGCACGTCGCGCTCGACGAGGAACCTCGCCGCGACCTCGTTCGCGAGCAGCATCAGCTCCTCGACGAGCTGGTACGCGCGCCGCACGCCCGGATCCTCGGCGCGCCGCTCGATGGAGACGGGCGCGTGGGTCTCCGGATCGAGCACCACCTTCGGCTCCGGCAGATCGAGATCGAGCGCCCCGCGACGCAGGCGCTTCGTCCTCAGCGTCTGGGCCAGCTGGTCGGCGACGCGCAGGCCGTCGAGCAGCTCGGCGGGCACCTTGCCCTTCGCGCGCTGGGAGAAGCCGAGCGCCTTCGCCACGCCGCCGTAGGTCAGCTTCGCGGCCGATCGCAGGAACGCGGGCGAGATCTGGTACGAGGTCACGTTCGCCCCGGCGTCGAGCGTGACGACGATCGCGAGCGCGAGGCGCACCTGCTCCGGCAAGAGCGAGCACAGGTGCGACGAGAGCGCCGCCGGCAGCATCGGGATCGCGCGGTCGGGCAGGTACAGCGAGCAGCCACGCTCGAGCGCCGCCTGGTCGAGCGCGGTGCCGGGGCGGACGTAGTGGCTCACGTCGGCGATCGCGATGGTCGCGGTGTAGGTGCCGTCGATCGCGCGCTCCACCCACACCGCGTCGTCGTGATCGCGGGCGTCCTCGGGGTCGATCGTGGGCAGCGGGACGCCCGTGAGATCGAGCCGCCCCTCCAGCTCCTCGGGGCGCACCTCGGCGCCGAACGCGCGCGCCTCTCGCTCGGCGGCCTCGCCGTGCGGCTCGTCGACGGCCTCGCGCACGAGCACCTTCTGGATCTCGACCTCCGGGTCGCCGGGCTCGCCGAGCGCGACGATCAAGCGCGCCTCGGGGTGCTCGTCCGGCAGCAGGGGGTAGCGGGTGATCTCGCCGACGGCCGCGCAGCCGTCGCGACCGGTCACCTCGCCGGTGAGCACGAATGGGCCCCGGAGGCGCGCGTCGTCGGGCTCGATCCACGCGCTCGCGCCGCGGCGTCGGAGCGTGCCGGCGACCCGCGCGCGCGCGCGCGCCTCGACCGACACGACCTCGCCCTCGAGGCCCTTCGCCGTGCGACGGATGACGCGCACGACGACCTGATCGCCGTGCATCGCGCCGCGCACCGCGTGCTCGGGGACGTAGACGTCCTCGCGCTCGGACGGCGTGCGCACGAAGCCGAAGCCGCGGGCGTCGAGCGACAAGCGGCCCGAGCGCTCGGTCGACGGCTTGACCGACGGGGGAGGCGCGGCCTCGGCGCCGAGCGAGAACCTGCCGCCGTCGTGCGCCAGGAGCGCGCCCTCGTGCGAGAGGCTCTCGAGCATGCGGAGGAAACCCGGCGTCGCGCCCTCGCTCACGCGGAGCTTCGCCGCCGCGTCGCGCGCGGAGACGGCCCGACCGAGCCTCGCGAAGTAGGACAGCACCGCGTCCCGCCGGGGCAGGGATTCGTGCATGCGCCACAGGTACCACACGCGGCCCGGAGCCGCCCGGTGAACGACGCTCAGCGCCCGAACAGGCGCTCGACGACGCCGATCTCGTAGACGAGGTACGCGCCGAGCGCGAGGCTCGCCACGCCCGTCGCGCGGGACAGCCACGCCGTCAGCTCGCCCGACCGGCGCGCGGCGAGCGCGAACGGGGCGGCCAGCAGGGTCGTCAGGGTCATCATCCCCGCGACCGTGCCGAGGCCGAAGAGCGCGAGGTACAGCATCGCGAAGGTCACGTCGCGGACGGTGGTCAAGACGAGCAGCGCGACCGCGGCGGAGCCGGCCATGCCGTGCACGACCCCGACGAGGAGCGCGCGCGCGACGCCGGCCTTGCCGAGCCGGGCGACGAGCGAGCGCTCGTCGTGCGCGTGCTCGCCGTGCGCGATCTCGTGGAACCTCCGCAGCGTGCCGCTGAGGCTCATCGCGCCGAGCACGAGCAGCATCACCGCGACGCCGAGCTCCATCGACAGCTCGACCTTCCTCGGGATGACGAGCCCGAAGGCGACGATCGCGCCGCCGACGAGCGTGATCGTCACCGTGTGCCCGAGCCCCCAGAGCGCCCCGATCAGCGCGGCGCCGCGGAACGTGCGCTCGCGGCTCACGATCGTGCTCACGGCGACGACGTGGTCGGGATCGGTCGCGTGGCGCATCCCGAGGACGAAGCCGAGCATCAGGAGCGGGAAGACCGTGCCCATCGGCGTCGGCGCTCGTAGCATGACGGCGCGTGGGGGCGCGAGTGTAAGGCCGATCTCCCGCGAGCGTTCTGACCCCCAGAGGCCATGACGATGCGAGAGATGACGACCCACCGACCGCTGCTCTTCGTGCTGATGACCGCGTGCGCGAGCGCGCTCGCCGCGTGCGGAGGGTCGCGCCCTGGCGGCGGGCCCGCGTACGCGCCGTCCCCTGCCGCCGAGGCGTCTCCGGGCGGCGCGACGGCCACGGCCCCCGCCGGCGCGGCGCAGGCCCCGAGCGGCGACGCGCGGCCGACGGGCGGCGCGGATCGCGCGAGCACGTCGCCGATGCCCGCGTCGCGCACCCGCGGCGAGGAGCGCGCCGCGCCCCCGGCGGAGCGCCCTGGCCTCGCGACCCACTGGGGCGAGACGCGGCAGTCGCAGATCCGGACGACGTCGTTCTTCCGCGGCGACGACCGCCCGACCGCCGTGAGCTCGCTCTTCTACAACGACCGCGAGGGCTCACGCGCGATGGCGGCGCAGGAGGGCTACCGGTCGCTCGACAGCGCGCAGATCTCCGTCGCCGACGGCGCGATCACGATCTCGCTGCGCGACGATCGGGGCCGCACGCTGCCGGGCTACTCCGCGGGCGGGCGGCTGTTCGCGGTCGGCGAGGCGGGCGACCGCTACGTCATCGTGGTGCGCAACCACTCGTCGGTGCGGTTCGAGGCGGTCGTCACCGTCGACGGCCTCGACGTCATCGACGGTCGGCCCGGCAGCCCCGACAAGCGCGGGTACCTCGTCGCGCCGCACGGGTTCGTCGAGATCGAGGGGTTCCGCCGCAGCGAGGCCGAGGTCGCGGCGTTCCGCTTCGGCTCGGTGCGCGGCTCGTACGCGGCGAAGAAGGGCGACGATCGCAACGTCGGCGTCATCGGGCTCGCGGTGTTCCACGAGCGCGGCGCGTCCCCGCCGTGGATGGGCGCCGACGAGCTCGACCGGCGACGCGGCGCCGATCCGTTCCCCGGCCGCTTCGCGACGCCTCCGTTACTTCGTCAGCTCCAGCTGGTCGACGACGGGATCGTCGCCGGCCGGCGTGAGGGCGCGCGCCTCGAGCGACAGCTTCGATCGCTCGATCGTGAGCACCGCGTAGACGCCGATGGCGGGGCCCTTCGAGTAGTCGAAGGTCTTGTCCGTCCACGCCGAGGTGCCGGTGCCGTAGCCGTCCGCGCCCGACCCCGCGCACACGACGTAGCTCGTGCCCGCGCCGATCACGGGCTTGCCGTCGGCGCCGAGCTTCAGCTTCTTCGAGCGCTCGTAGTTGTGGTCGTGGCCGTCGAGCACCAGATCGACGCCGGCCTCGTCCCAGAGCGGCGTCAGCGCCTTGCGCACCTCGAGCACCGCCTTGTCGTCGGCGTGGTTCGACGAGGTCCACTCGCCGTGGTGGTGCACGGCGAGGATCCACGGGTGCGCGGCGCGGTCCTTCACGGCCGCGTCGAGGTCGGCCTTCAGCCACGCGAGCGCCTGCTCGCGGTAGCCGGGCATCGCCGTCGCGCTGCCGATCGCGAAGTCGTCGAGGACGATGACGTGCGCGGGCCCCACCTCGAGCGAGAAGAACAGCTCGCTGAACTTCCCCTGCGCCGCCGGATCCTGCGGCTGCACGACCGTCGCGAAGAACGGCGACGAGTACGCCTCGTGGTTGCCCATCGCCTGGAGCAGGAGCATTCGCCCGAGCGTCGACGGGGCGCCGTCGACCCCGGTGGTGGCGCTGTCGAGCCACTTGCCGTACGCGCCCTGATCGGTCGCGAGATCGATCATGTCACCGGAGAACAGCTGCACGTCGATGTCGCCGCGCTTCGCGAGGCGGCCCTGCAGGATCTGCCAGGCGTTCTTGTTCTCGCCGCGCGAGTCGCCGGTCGCAGCGATGACGACCTTGTCGTCGGCCGAGGTCGTCAGCGTGTGGAACGGGATGACGTCGCTCCACACCTCCTTGCCGGGCGGGCCGCCGCCGACGCGGTAGTAGTAGGTGGTCTTCGGCTCGAGGCCGCAGACGTGCGCCTCGTGCATGCGCAGATCGCTGCCGCCGATGGCCGCCTTGCCCTCGGGGACCACGTACGAGAAGCCGTCGACGCGGGTCGTCCACGCGGCGGGATCGGGGGACGTGCCGAGCTCGACGGTCGTCGCGGTGGTCTCGAGATCGGTCTCCCAGGCGATCGCGATCGTGCGGCTGGCGTCGACCCGCCCCGCCGCGCCCGGCGCGACCGCCCCGCCGAGCCCGAGCCGCACCCGCTTCGGCTGCGGGGCGGCGCCGAGCGCCTGCTTCGCGAGCTCGGCGTCGCTCTTCGGCGCGAAGACGTCCGTGTACTCCATGCGAGGGGTCGTGTCGTACGCGCACGTCGACGGGGAGAGCGGCCGCGTCGCCCCGGTCGCGCCGCCCGCGCCGCCTGCGCCGCCCGCGCCTGCGCCGCCGGAGGGAGCGGGGGAGGGATCGCTCGACGACGAGCCGCAACCCTGCGCGGCGAAGGCGACGATCAGCAAGGGGGCGAGCGAGGCGAGGCGGCGCATCGCGCGCATCATGTCAGCTTTCGACGGCTAGTTCGAGAGCGGCACGCCGGACGCGCGCGCGATCGAGGCGAGATCCTCGGGCAGCGGGCTCTCCACGACGAACGGCGCGACCGCGGGGCCGCCATCGTACGCGACGCGCGACGCGTGCAGCGCGTGCCGGTCGAGCCCCTCTCGCGCGCTCGCGCCGTACAGCGTGTCGCCGAGGATGGGGCAGCGGAGCACCGCGAGGTGCGCGCGCACCTGGTGTCTCAGCGCGCGCGGGGCCTCCGCCTCGACGAGCGCCACGCCCGCGCCACGCGCGAGCACGCGGTACTCGGTGCGCGCGGCCCGCGGCTTCTCCCGCGCGACGTCGCGCGGGTGCAGGCACGCGAGGACGCGCCGCTGATCCTTCGGGTGCGGCGCGAGCGGCACGTCGACGACGCCCGCGTCGGGCAGCTCGTCGTCCTCGACGAGCGCGAGGTAGCGCTGGTGCAGGCGGCCCTCGCGCATCGCCTCGACGAGCTCGTCCCACGCGGTCCGCGTCCGCGCCGCGACGAGCACGCCCGAGGTGTCGTTGTCGAGGCGGTGCACGAGGCCCGGCTCGCGCGGGTTGTGCCCGTGCGACGCGAGCTCGGGGAACCGGCCGACCAGCGCGTTCGCGATCGTGCCGAGCTCTCCCGCGCGGAGCGGCGCGGTCGGGCGGCGCGGCGGCTTGTCGACGACGATCACGTCGTCGCGGAGCAGCAGCAGCGTGAGCGGAGAGTCGTCGGGCTGCGCGGCCTCGTCGAGCCGCTCGCCGAGCTCGACCGTCACCCGCGCGCCGGCGGCGAGCGACGCGCCCTTGTCGAGCCTGCGGCGGCCGAGGCGCACGCGCCCCTCGTCGAAGAGGCGCTTGACCGCGGCGCGCCCGAGCCCCGTCGCGCGCGCGACCAGCTTGTCGACGCGCGTGCCCGCGTCCGCGTCCGTGATCTCGATCGTCTGTTCGCTCATGTCAGAACGTCCCCTGGGTGGTCGCGCCGACGATGGGCACCGGCCCGCCCGGTGACGGCGAGAAGCCGAGCACCGTCGGCACCGGGAGCGGCCAGCGCGACAGGCGTGAGGGCGCACGATGGCGGGTCGCGACGAGCGCGAGCGTCGCGCCGCCCACCGCGCCCGCGAGCGTCGCGCCGATGAACCCGCGCCGATCGGTCGGCGTCGCGTCCCGTCGCAAGAGCGGGCTGCCGAGCGCGGCGCCGCCGAGCGCGCCGAGGCCCGCCCCGACGTCGAACAGGACGACGCGCGTCGGCGACGGATCGATCTGCGTCCCGAGCACGCCGCCGACGAGCACGCCCGCGCCCGCGCCGTAGCCGAGGCCGCGGTTCGGGGTCTGGGAGAGCTCGCCGCGCGCGAGGTACTCGCCCATCGCGCCGCCGAACGTGCCGAGCGCGCCGCCCGAGTGCGCGACGAGCGCGCCTCCCTGGGACACCTGCCGCTGCGACACCGCGAGCGTCGCCAGCCCGACCCCGCCGACGCCCGCTGCCAGCCCGAACGCGTAGCGGTTCATCCGTGGGCGCGCGCGGTACCCGTCGGAGAGCAGCAGCGCGGACGCGGTCGGCCACGTCATCGCGGCGTTCAGGTAGAGCGCCTCGCCCTGCGTGACGTCCCACTCGTCGGCCGCGATGAGCGACGCGCCGAGCCCGAGGCCCGTGCCGACCGCCATCAGCGGGTAGAGGAGCCGATCGTCCTCGCTGCGGCTCGTCTTCTTGATCGCGAACCCGAGGAACCCCCCGTACGCCGCGGCGCTGAGCGCGAGCGCGCCGCGTCCGTCGGAGCGCGCCGGATCGGTGAGCGCGCGGGCGGGGCGCGACGATCGCGGCTCCTCTGCCCTCGTCGCCGCGGGGGTCGACACGAGATCGCGGAGCATCACGACGAGGCGCAGCGACAGCGCGTCTTGCCGCACCCGCTCGGACCTCACGAGCAGCGTCTTGCTGCCGGGACGCGCGGCGACGATGCGCACGACGAGCTCGTTGCCGTCGCGCTCGACGCGCGGGGAGAGGATCCAGACGGCGCGCTTGTCGGCGAGCTCGACGAGGTCCGCGTCGCGCACGCCGGGCGGGATGTCGGGGCGCGCGTCGAGATCGATCGTGAGGCCGAGATCCTGCGCCGCCTCGGCGAGGATCGCGTCGATCTCCCGCGCCCTGTCGCGCAGCGGGCCGTCCTTCGGCGAGACGGCGCGCAGCTCGCCACCCGAGGGCCCGTCGCCCGCTGGTGTCGCCGTCGGCCACAAGAACGCGCCGCCCTCCGCGCGCGCCGCGCCGCCCGCCGTCGTGAGCCCGACCGCGAGCGCGATGCCTAGAACATCACGACGGCGTTGATCCAAGCATCCCACTGGTCGGAGTCGTCGATCTTGAACCGGCGGCCCACGATGTCGAGCGGCGGACGGTACAGGGGGTTGGGGATGCCGGTGACCGCGCCGGAGCGCGTGCCGTTGGTGATCTGCTGGCAGGGGCCGGCCTTCGACGCGTCGTTGGTGAAGTTCGGGTTGCAGGGCTGATCGCCGGTGATGAAGTGGCCTTGCACCTTCGTGTAGCCGACGCCGACCTGGAACTTCACGTACTCCGCGGCCTGGTACATCGCGCTGCCCGACAGCGAGAAGCTGCCGTGCGCGGCGGCGTCGGTGAGGCCCGAGACGTAGATCTTCTGGCTGTTCGGGTTCACGAGGGAGTTGCCCCCGGTGCCCTGGAACGACGCGAAGTTGGGGCGGCGCACCGTCGGCGAGTCGGACGACCCGATCGCGTCGAAGAGCGGCGTGTAGTCGCGGCCCTCGGAGCGGTACGCGCCCGTGAACCGCAGGTCGAACGTGAGCCGCTGGAACTGCTCGCGCATCTCCCAGGGGATGAACTGGATGCCGACGATCATCCACCCCTGCAGCGGCGGTCCCGCCGTGAGGACGCCGTCGACGCCCTTGACCTGCCCGTAGTCGCTGCTCGACTTCGCGAACTCGATGAGCGCGCGGAACCCGCCGTAGGGCTCCACGTACTTCACGCGGCGCGACATGATGGAGTGGATCTCGATCGCCGTCGTGCCCCGGCTGACGCCCGCGCTGCGCTGGCCCTTGAAGGAGCCCTCGAGCGAGCGGCCCTGCTCGTCCTGGTTGAGCTTCGCCGTGCCGCCGCCGGCGACGCCGTCGCGGTTGATGTCGCTCGGGTCCGCGCACTGCACCTGCGCGTTCTTCTGGTTGAGGCCGGCGCCGCCGGGGCCGCACGCGTGCATCGGCTCGCTGACGGTGAACCGCCCCTCGAAGCCGAACACCCACGTCGGCTTCGTCGCGTCGCGGGCCTGGTTGAAGATGCCGAAGTCGAGGCCGAGCGCGAGGTACTCGATGCCGCTGCGGGTCGGCGACTTGAACGGCAAGCTGAACAGCTGCTCGCCCTGCGAGCCCGCGAGCACCGTCTTCTGCGCCTTCTCGCTGCCGTCGAGATCGGTGAGCTCGCGCGTGTTCGACAGGATGAAGGGCAGCCGCAGGTACAGGCCGATGTCCTTGTAGAGGCCGACGTCCGCGCGCAGGTTGAGGCGCGAGGTGACCTCCTTGTACGACGCGATGTTCATCGTGGAGACGTACCGGCCCGACGACAGCCCGGGCTGGTCGATGAAGCTCTCGCGGCGGATCTTCGCGCTCTGCCACGACTGCTGGTAGCCGAGCGTGAAGTGCAGATCCCACGGGTTGCCGTTGTCGTCGTCGAACGCGTCGACGACGTTGGTGATCTCGCCGGGCTCGCTCATGATGCGCGGCTCGGACGCCTTCTTCGGCTCGGTGGCCGACGCCGCCGCCGGCGAGAGCGCCGCGACACCTGCGAGGAGCGCAAACATCCGCGAATGAGGCGTCGGGGATCGTCGCATCGAACGCGGGGACGGTACCGGCCTTGAAAGGGCCGTGTCAACGAGCGAACGGATCATCCGACCTTCTCCGCCAGCTGGGAGAGGATGGCGAGCGTCGCCCCCCAGACCGTCTCGCCGTCGACGAGGTGGCTCGGCATGGGCGCGCGGAACGACAGCAGCTGCACCGGGCGCGGCGCGGGCGGCGTCGCGAACAGCGCGAGCGGGGCGTGGAACACGCGCGCGACCTCGCGCTCGTCCGCGACCGGCGTGAAGCCCTCGGTGACCCACGCGACGTACGGCGTGACGACGTACCCCGTGATGGTCGTGTAGGGATCGAGCGCGCCGAGCACCTCGACCGCGCGGGGCGGCAGCCCGATCTCCTCGTGCGCCTCGCGGAGCGCGGTGTCGAGCAGCGTGGCGTCGGCGCCCTCGGGCTTGCCGCCCGGCAGCGCGACCTGCCCGCCGTGGCTGCGCAGGTGGGCGCTCTTGCGCACGAGCCACACGCGCGGCTCGCCGCCCTGGTCGAACAGCGCCGCGAGCACGGCGGAGGGGCGCCCCACGGCGAAGGGAGACGCGCGGGGCGGCGACGCCTGGAGGCTCGCGCGGACGTGCTCGGGATCGATCGCGCGCACACGCGCTCGGTAGCACGCCCGTGGGAACGCGTGACACGGCCGCGCGGGTCGCGCATATATCGTCCGCCTCCGATGAGCGACGACCTCGACCCCTCCGCCGACGGCCTGATCGGCCAGGTGATCAGCGAGGGCCGGTACCGCGTCGTCGAGCGGATGGGCTCGGGCGGCATGGGCGCGGTGTACCGCGGCGAGCACCTCTTGCTGGCGAAGCGCGTCGCCATCAAGGTGCTGCACCCCGAGATGACCCGGATGCAGGAGGTCGTCGCGCGGTTCGAGCGAGAGGCGCGCGCCGCGGGGAACATCGAGCACCCGAACGTCGCGACGGCGACCGACTTCGGCAAGCTGCCGGACGGCTCGTTCTTCCTCGTGCTCGAGTACGTCGAGGGGCGCTCGCTGCGCGAGCTCGTCGCGCAGGGCCCCGTCGATCCGCTGCGCGCGGCGCACATCGCGCGGCAGGTGCTCGCGGCGCTCGTGCGCGCGCACGGGCTCGGCATCGTGCACCGCGATCTGAAGCCCGAGAACGTGATGCTCGTCGAGCGAGACGGCGACGTCGACTTCGTGAAGGTGCTCGATTTCGGGATCGCGAAGGTGCAGATGGGCGAGCTGGCGAAGCGCGCCGGCGGCACGGGTCCGCTGACGCAGGCGGGGCTCGTCTACGGCACGCCCGAGTACATGGCGCCGGAGCAGGCGCTCGGGCAGGAGGTCGACGCGCGCGCCGATCTCTACTCGCTCGGCGCGATGCTGTACGAGATGCTCTCGGGGCAGCTGCCCTTCGACGCGGCGAGCCCCGTCGCGCTGCTCGGCATGGTGGTGTCGAAGCCCGTCCCGCCGATGAGCGAGAAGGGCGCGACGGTGCCGCCCGCGCTCGAGGCGTTCACGGTGACCCTGCTCGCGAAGCTCCCGGAGGACAGGTTCGCCGACGCGCGCGCCGCGCTCGAGGCGCTCGACGCGGCGACCGGCGTCACGCCGCCTCCGTCGTCGCTCGCCTACCGCCCTCCCGTCTCGTCGCGCGCGAGCCTCGCGTCGCACCCCACGGTCGCGAGCGCGGCGCGCCCCGCCTCGCCCGCGAAGGGCCCGCCGCTCGCGCTCCTCGGCGCGGCGGGCGCGGGCGCGGTGCTCCTCCTGGCGCTGGTCGCGTTCCTCGCCCTCGGTCGGCGCGGCGACGCGGGCGCGATCTCCGAGGCGCAGGCGTCGGCGTCGGCCGCCGGATCGGCCGAGGCCCCGGTCCCCGCCGCGGCGACCGAGGACGAGCTCGCGGCGGCCACGTTCGGCGGCGTCGCGCCGCTCGACGCGCTCCACAAGAAGGACCCCGCCGACGCGCGGGTGACGCGCGCGCTCGCGAAGGCGCACCTCGACGCGAAGCACGCCCCCGAGGCCGTGGCCGCGTACGCCGAGCTGGTCGCCGCAGACCCCGCGGCGGCGCAGGACAAGTCGGTGCGCGAGGGGCTGGTCGCCGCGACGCACCTCGACGGAGGCGACGCGACGCTCCCGGCGATCGAGCGGCTCGGCGCGCTCGGCGCGGACGTCGTGTACGAGCTCGCGACCACGCCGAGGGTGCCGGCGAAGCTCCAGAAGCGCGCGCAGGCGGCGATGGGCGCGCCCGATTTCCTCGTGCGCGCGTCGAGCGCCCTGAAGGTCGCGCTCGAGCTGCGCGCCGCGCGCAGGCCCTCGGCCGATCAGTGCAAGACCCGGCGTGAGCTGTTCGTCCGCGCGAAGGAGGAGGGGGACGCGAGGGCGCTGCCGTACCTCCTCGAGCTCACGCCGACGCGCGGCTGCGGCTTCTTGAAGCGCAGCGACTGTCACCCGTGCCTGCGGGTCGACAATTCGCTGAACGAGGCGATCGCCGCGGTGCGCGGGCGTAACCAGTAGAACGTGGCGCCGAGGCGCGCGAGCCCGCCGCCGGAGGTGTTCGTCGCGCGGCCGGTCTCCGGGTCGACGAACTCCGGGCGGACGCGCGCCGCCTCGTCGGTGCGGCCGCGGATGAACCCGATGACGTCGAACCCGAGCCCGAGCCCGCGCGACACGCGCCACTCGAGGCCCATGCCGCCCTGCAGCCCGAAGTACGTCCACTTCTCGGCCGGGCCGCCCGGCTGCGTCTCGACCTCGGCCGTCGACCACCCGAGGCCGCCCGTGAAGTAGACCTGCACCTTCGACCTCGGGTTGACGAAGACCATCGCGTTGATGGACATCGGCACCTCCTGTCGGCGGTAGCCGTTGTAGTCGCGCCCGCCGATGAAATCGAGATCGAGCTGCAGCGCGAAGCTCCGCACGGGGCGCGCGCGCAGGCCGATGCCGAGCCCGCCCATGCTGGCGTCCGGATCGGCGCCGCGGCCGCCGTGCATCGCGCCGCGCTTCTGGCCCATCATCGCGCCCTCGAGCCGCAGGTTGAACCCCCACTCGCTCCGGTCGACCCTCCTCGGCGGGGGCGGCGGGACCACGCGGATGGGCGCGGGCGGCGCGCGCTTCACGGGGGGGGCAGGCGGCGGCAGCCTGTGCGGTTGCGCGGGCGGCGTCGCGGGCGCGGTGTTGATGATGATGGTCGTGCCCCCCGAGGACGCGGGCACCTCGACCACGCCGCTCTGCGAGCCGTCGATCTTCTTCACGTCGCGGCCGCGGGGCTTCTTCGGCGGAGGCGCGGGAGGATCGTCCTCGGACGGCTTGATCGACTCCTTGCGCTCCGCGGGCGCGTGCTCGCCCGCGGGCGGGCCCACCGAGACGTCCGCGCAGAACCACGCGCCCGGCGGGCACTTGCCGTCTGCGAGCGCCGGGCGCGCGACCGCGACGGCGGCGAGGGGGACGAGGGCTGCGAGAGTCCGACGCATGGGGCGCGCTCCTTGGGTGAGCGAGGTTAGCAACGGCGATGCCACGTGCCAGGTCACGCTAGCAGCAACCCGCGCGCGGGCACGCGTGATCCTTCGTTCACAGCGGGCGTGTACCGCGGCGACCGCTGCGCGCGCGTTCACCGCGGGGCGAGCGTGGTATCGATGAGCGCGATGCGCGACGCCAGCCCCGTGGGGCGCGGATGGAAGACCCCCGCGTGGCGCGGGCCTCGGCGCGCGTCGCCGCCGCGGCGACGCTGTTCTACGCCCTGGTCTCGCTCTGGGAGCTGTGGGGTCCGCTGCCGGGCGGTCACCTCGGCAACGGCGCCGCGGCCGCGATGGCGGGCGAGAACATGGTGCGGCACCGGGTGCTCGCCGCGGTGCTCGAGCCGACCGTCGGCGCGCCGACGCCGGCGCAGCTCTATACCCACCACCCGTACGGGACGTTCTTCGCGGGGGCCGTGGGCTACCTCGTCGCCGGGCACGGGTGGGTCGCGACCAAGCTGCCCGCCGCGGCGCTGTCGGCGGCGACGCCGTGGCTGCTGTTCGCGTTCGCGAGGGCGCTGTGGGGGCCGCTCGCGGGGGCGGTGACCGCCGTCGTGTTCGTCACGGTGCCCATCAACCTCGCCTTCGCGAGCTACCTGAACCTCGAGGTGCCGCTGCTGTTCTCCGGCGCGCTGTTCTCCTGGGCGGCGACGCGGTTCTTCCAGACGCACAGGACTCGTTTCATCCTCGCGTCCGCGGTCGGCGCGTGGCTCACCTGTCAGGCCGACTGGATCGGGATGGTGCTCGTCGGAGGGGTCGGCGCGAGCGCGTTCCTCCGGGCGTACGCGCTGCCCGAGCGCTGGTCGCTGCGCATCGATCATCGGCAGCACGCGCGGTGGTTCGGCTGGGTGACGGCGGCCGCGCTGGTGACGCTGCTGATGTACCTCGGCCTGTTCGCGAAGGCGGGGCGCCTCGGCGACCTCGCGGCGAGCGCCGAGCTGCGGAGCCACGGCGCGAGCGCGCCGCTCGGGCAGGTGTTCGGGCCGCGGCGCACCATGTGGCTCCTGTGGATGTTGCCCGCGCCCGCCCTGCTGGGCGTGGCCGCGGGCGCGGCGCTGTCATCGCTGCGGATCACGCGATCGTTCTCGGAGATCGTCCCGGTGTGGTGGCTGGCCGCGGCGTCCCTCCAGTATTTCGGGTTCCGGCAGGGGGCGGACGTACACGTCTACTGGCCGCACATGTACTCGGTGTGCGCGGCGCTCGGGTGGGGGGTGTTCGCGGCGGGGGTCGGCGACGCGGCCGTGAGCCTCCGGGCGCCGCGCCTCGGCGTCGCGCTCGCGGCAGGGCCGCCGCTCGTCGCGGCGCTCCTCTCGCTGCGGGTGGGGCTGCCGATCGCCGCGCAGTCGCGGCTGACGGGGGGCAGGTTCGACGACGGCGGGCGCTACATCGGCGTCGACCGCGACCGACATCAGTTTGCACAGTGGGCGACGCGCGATCTGCCCCGCGACGCGACGGTTCACTTGCATCGATCGATGACGCCGTCCTGGCCGCTGTCGTACGCGATGAACCGCCCCCACGACGTCGCGGCGACGCCCGAGGGCGCGTCGCCGCTCCTCGTCGACGCGCGCCGCTGTCGGGCCGAGGAGCTGCGCGCGCTCGCGTCCTCGTTCTCCGTGCGGGTCGTGGGGCCGCACTGGCGCGTCTCACCGGGCCCGGCCGGCGATCTCGCGGCGCTCCAGTACGACGAGCGCGAGCCGTCGTGGCTCGAGCGGGCGACCGTGAGCGGGACCGATCTCGTGCGCACCCTCCACGATCGGCCCGACCGGCTCGCCACGTGGGAGTGGCGCCATCACCTCGGGCTGCCAGGCGATCCGCCGAGCGGTGAGCCCGACGGGCCGGAGGCCGCGCGCGTGCTGCACAACGCCGCGGTCGCGCGGGGGGATCTGGCGCTCGCGGCGGAGCTGCGCGCGGTGGTCGAGCGGCAGATCCAGCGACGGCTCGACGTCTCCTTCTCCCACGGCGCCACGCTGCTCGGGGTGCGGGTCGACGCCGGCGCGGCGACCGTGATGACGCTGTACTGGTACGCGACGCCCGCGTACGCGGCGGGAGACGTCGATTTCCTCGTGCGGAGCGCCGTCGTCGCGCCGCCGCGGCTGTGGCCGTCCCGCGTCGACTACTTCGAGAAGGAGATTGCGCCACCCGCGGCGCTCCGGCCCGAGCTGTGGCGCCCGGGCTACCTCTACGCAGAGCGCGTGCTGGTGATGCGCCGGCTCGGGACAGAGCGCTTCGTCGGGGTGTTCACCGCGCGCTCGGGCCCGGCGCCGCGCCCGCTGACGGGGCCCGAGCGGGTCCCGCTCGTCGTGCTGGGCGGGTGAGCCGAACAAAATAAACCTAACCTGACGCTCAGTGCCAGGTGCCGACGCTGAGCCCGATGTTCTGGTAGCGAGGGGCGACGTCGCCGGCGAAGGTGATGCGCCACTCGGTCTGCTTGCTGTAGAGCCCGAGCATCCCGGAGGTGAACAGCTTCTGCTCGATGCCGAACGTGAAATGCTGCCGCGCGCCGGCGAGCAGGCCGGGCTCGGGTGACAGTCGGTAGCGGGTCTGCTCCACGTAGGTGCCGACGCGCGCGATCATCCAGTAGGGGATGGGCTCTCCCTCGATGCCGAGGCGCGGCTGGATGGTGCGCTTGCTGCCGCTCGGGACGTCCTCGCGCCGGAGGAAGGACTGGAGGCCGACCGCGTCGGGGCTCGTGCCAGTGATGACGACCTCGGCCGCCACCTGGATGCGCGCGCGGGGCCAGTTGCGGTAGCGGGCGCGGCGGGCGTCCTTCAGCAGGCTCGACCACTCGTCGAAGTGTGTGTCCTCCTCCTCGCGGAGCCTCCGCTCGCGGGCGCGCAGCTCGGCCGCGCGGGCGGCGCGCGCGACAGGGTCCGCGAGGCGCGCGAGCTCGACGTCGTGGGACATCCGGCGCGCGGCGCGGCGCTCGGCGATGCGCGCGCGCACCGTGGCCTCCTGCTCGTGGGGGTTCAGCCACTTGGGGTTCAGCGGGCGCGGTCCGGCCGACAGCACCGCGCCCACCTGCAGCTCGCCTGGTTGCAAGACGCGCGCGGGCATCGGGAACCCCCCGGCGCGCCGCACGCCCTCGTCGTCGACCGCGACGCCGCTCGGATCGCCGGAGGTGGAGAGGGGGAAGCGGTACGTCGCGCCGAGGCGCCACGGTGACCAGTCGGGCGCGACGACGAAGCCCAGCTCGGGCGCGAAGCCGAGCATCGACAGCGACTGGTCGCGCGTGCTGACGAAGATCGCGCGCGTGCTCGCGCCCGGCGACAGCGTGTGCACGACCGTGCGCAGCCCGCGCAGCCCCGCGCCGACGAACAGCTGGTGACCGAGGAGCGCGTAGGCGCTGGAGACGTGGAAGTTCCCGAGGTTGACGACGCTGCCGGGCGTCGTGTCGGTCGACGCGATCGTGTAGCGCTGAAAGTCGGCGTTGGCGCCGATGCCGAACGGCCCCCACTGGAGGATGCCGCCGACCGTGTAGAAGAACGCGGTCGAGTTCAGGCCCACCTCGCCGCGGTTGTCGAAGTCGGTGCGCCCGAACGCGCCGGGCAGGGACGCGCCGTACGAGAAATCGTAGCTGAACCACGACGCCGCGTACGGCGCGCGGACGGCGGAGGCCGCGGCGTTGGAGCCGAGCCCCTCGACGCCGTCGGCGATCGCGGCGTACGCGCCGCCCATCGCGAGCACCGCGAGCGGCGCGAGCACCGGGCCCTGCACGACCTCGACGTTGTAGTCGTTGCGGCAGAGGGGCGCGCGGGAGGACGCGGCCGGAGGGCACGCCGCGCCAGCCGCGCCCGCGGCCGTCAGGGCGGCGGCGAGTGGCCTCGCCCACGACACGCGCCGCGCCTGCATCGGTGCCGACTAGCGCCCCGCCGCGCTCCGCGTCAAGGCGGGACGCCGCGTTTGTCGGGTCGCCGGGCCGCGAAAATGAGCTAACAAGCGCGGCGCTCGATGGCCCGGTTCGGTCGCACCTGCCCGTTCTGCCGCGCGTACAACGCGAGCGCCGACGCGCGCTGCTCGCGCTGCGACGCGTGGCTGCCGCCGGAGGCCCTCGCCGCGCCGCTCCGCTGGCTGCGCGCGACCGAGAACGCCTCCACGCTGGTGCTCGGCGGGGTCAACATCGCCGTCTACGCGCTGATGCTGGCCGACGCCGTGCGCGCGGGGGGCGGGGCCTTCCAGGCGATGTGGAGCATCCCCGCGTCGACGATGATGCGCTTCGGCGCGATGGGCTGGGGCGCCGAGCAGGTGGAGATCGGGCGCTACCTCACCGCCTGCTTCGTGCACCTGTCGCTGATGCACATCGGGTTCAACATGCTCGCGCTCGCCGATCTCGGGCGCGTCGCCGAGCAGAAGGTCGGCAGCCTGCGGCTCGTCGCGTCGTACGTCGTGACGGGCGTCGGGGGGTTCCTCGCGTCGCGGCTCTGGTACGGCCCCGTCGGCCCGCCGACCGCGGGCGCGAGCGGCGCGATCTTCGGGCTCTACGGCGTCGTCATCGCGAGCCTCGCCGTGCGGCGCGATCCGCTCTGGCAGGGCGTGTTCGTGCGCGTCGTCCTCTCGAGCTTCGTCTGGTACTTCGTGCTGCACACGAACCAGGCCGCGCACCTCGGCGGGCTCGCGGTCGGGCTCGGCGTCGGCGCGCTGTTCGAGCTCGAGCGGCGGCCCTGGCGGCGCGACGCCGCGCTCGCGGTCTTCGCGCTGCTCTCCGCGGCGGCGACGGTGGGCGCGTTCGCGTGGGCGCAGGCGTCGCCGGTGTGGCGCAGGCTGCGCGAGCTCGAGGAGGCGCGCCGCGACCGCGTGGCGCCCATCGTGCGGCCCATCGCGCCGGCGCGGCCCGAGGCCCCGCGCGCGCCCGAGCCCGACGATCCATGAGCGACGAGCTCGGCGGCCGCGCGCGCCTCGGCGTGGCGCTGCTCGCGGCGCGCACCGCCATCGTGCAGGTGGGGGTGCTCGTCGGGCAGATCGTGATGGCGCGCCTGCTCGAGCCGGCCGACTTCGGCCTGTACGGCGCGTGCGTGGTCGCGATGCAGTTCTTCGCGTTCTTCGGCGACGGCGGGCTCGCGGCCGCGCTCATCCAGAAGCAGGCGCCGCCGACCTCGCGCGAGCTGTCGTCGGCGTTCTGGCTGATGGTGGGCGTCGCCTGCGTGGTGGTCGCGGTCGCGTGGTCGCTCGCGCCGCTGCTCCCGGTCGTCTGGCCCGACGCGCCGCCGAGCGGGCCGACCTTGCTGCGCATCGTCGCGTTCGAGTTCCTGCTGGTGTCGCTGCGCGCCGTGCCGACGCTGCTGCTCGAGCGGGACGTCAGCTACGCGAAGCTCGCGGTCGTCGAGACGGTGCGCGACCTCTCGTACTATTTCGTCGCGCTGCCGCTCGCCGCGTTCACGTCGCTCGGCGTCCTGTCGATCGGGGTGGGCATCCTCGCCGAGGGGACGCTGGGCGTGCTCCTGGCCTTCTGGGCGCGCCCGTTCCGCCCGCGCTGGGTGTTCGACCGAGCGGCGCTGGGGCCGCTGTTGCGCTACGGGCTCCAGTTCCAGGGCAGCCGCTTCATCGGGCTCGTCAACGAGGGCGTGCTGCCCATCCTCGGCGGCCGCCTCGGGCTCGCGTCGGTGGGCCTGCTGCGCTGGGCGCGCGAGACGTCGAGCTTCCCGATGAAGCTCGTGGAGATCCTCGCCCGCGTGACCTTCCCCATCTATGGCCGGGTGCGCGACGAGCCGGCGAAGATGGCCGAGACGCTGTCGCGGGTCACCTTCCTCTGCGCGCTGCTCGCGGCGGCGCTCTCGGGGATGTTCCTCGGCATGGGGCGGCCGTTCGTGCGCATCGTCTGGTCCGAGAAGTGGCTCGCGGCCGAGCCCGCGTTCCACGTCTACCTCGCCGCGGCGATGCTCCCTATCCTCGGGCCGCTCGTGTCGAGCGCGTGCGACGCCCTCGGCAGGCCGCGGGTGTTCGTGCGGGTGGCGCTCTCCTTGCTGGCGCTCAACTGGACCGTGCTGCTCGTCGCGAGGCCCGCGGGCATCCGCGAGTTCGCGCTCGCGCACGTCGCGCACGCGGGCGTTGGGTTCGTTGCGTCTGCCCTGATCGCCCGCGCGCTCGTGCCCGGCGTCGCCCTGGTCCGCAGCCTGGCGACGCCGCTCGTGGGCGGCGGGCTGGCCTTCCTCGCGGGGGTGAAGCTCGAACCGCACGTGCACGGGCCGCTCACGCTGGTGCCCGCGGTGCTCGCGTGCGTGGCGGCGGCGACGCTGCCCGCGCTCGTGCTCGACCGTGAGCGCTTGCGGGGCGCGTTGCGCATCGCGTGAGCGAGGAGGCCCTTGTCGCGGCTCCCCCGACCGGCGAAGAGTCCGCGAGGCCCACGTT
This sequence comes from Polyangiaceae bacterium, assembly GCA_020849655.1. Classification (GTDB taxonomy): domain Bacteria; phylum Myxococcota_A; class Polyangia; order Polyangiales; family Polyangiaceae; genus JADLFU01. The sequence continues at coordinate 49,404 of JADLFU010000062.1, forward strand.
CGGTGGTAGAGCGACCCCGGTGAGCGAGCCCCGCGTGCGCCTGGACGTCCTCTTGGTCGAGCGCGGCCTCGCCGAGACGCGCCAGAAGGCGCAGGCCCTCGTCGTCGCGGGGCACGTCTTCCAGGGCGAGCGCCGCCTCGACAAGCCCGGCGCGCCCGTCGCGCGCGACGTCGAGCTCACCGTGCGCGGTCGCGACAATCCTTACGTCTCGCGCGGGGGGCTGAAGCTCCGGGGCGCGCTCCTCGCGTTCGCGCCGCGCGGGCTCGAGGTCACGGCGCGCGTCGCCCTGGACGTCGGCGCGTCGACGGGCGGGTTCACCGATTGCCTGCTCCAGCACGGCGCGCGCAAGGTGTACGCCGTCGACGTGGGCAAGGGCCTCCTGCACGACAAGCTCCGCAGGGATCCGCGCGTTGTCGTGCGCGAGGGCGAGAACGCGCGGTTCCTCTCGGCGGCGTCCTTCGACGAGCCCGTCGACGTGGCGGTGATCGACGCGTCCTTCATCGGCCTCGCCGCGCTCTTGCCGCCCGTCGCGGCGAGCCTCCGCCCGGGCGGCGCGCTCTGCGCGCTCGTGAAGCCCCAGTTCGAGGCGGGGCGTGACGCGGTGGCGCGCGGGCGCGGCGTCATCCGCGACGAGGCGGTGCGCGACGCGGCGATCGCGCGGGTGCGCGACGCGCTCGGCGAGCACGGCCTGTCGCTCGTGGCGGAGACGGACGCGGCGGTGCGCGGCCCGAAGGGCAACCTCGAGCGGTTCGTCTACGCGAGGCGCGCGTCGTGAGGCGGGGCGCGCTCGCCACGCTGTTCTTGACGATGCTCATCGACCTGCTGGGCTTCGGCATGGTCGTGCCCTTCCTGCCGCGCATGGCGCGCGAGCTCGGCGCGACCGACGTCGAGGCGTCGCTCGTGATGTCGGGCTACTCGCTGATGCAGCTGCTGTTCGTGCCCATCTGGGGCCGGCTGTCCGACCGCGTCGGCCGCAAGCCGGTGCTGCTGTGGAGCATCTCGGCGACGTGCGTGTTCATGGCGGCGCTCGGGTTCGCGGAGACGCTGTGGATGCTGCTCGCGGCGCGCATCGTCTCGGGCGTCGCGACGGCGAACCTCTCCGTCGTGCAGGCGTGCGTCGCCGACGTCACGAAGCCGGAGGAGCGCGCGAAGGGCATGGGCCTGCTCGGGGCGGCGTTCGGCATCGGGTTCGTGCTCGGCCCGTTCTTCGGCGGGCACCTCGCCGCGCTGAAGTGGCTCGGGCGTGAGTCGACCGGGCCGGCGTTCGCGTCGGCGGCGCTCGCGCTGCTCAACCTCGTGATGGCGCTCGCCCTGCTCCCGGAGACGCTCCCGCCCGAGCGCCGCGGCGAGCCCCGCGTCGAGCGGGCGAACGTGCTGCGCCCGTCGAGCTACCTGCGCGCCGTGCGCGCGTCGCACGTCACGCTGCCCGTCCTCTTGAACGTCGTGTTCGTCGGCTCGTTCGCGGGGCTGGAGTTCACGTTCGGATTGTTCGCGCTCGACGCGTTCGACATGAACGCGCGCGGCGTCGGGAACGTGTTCGGCGTGATGGGCGTCGTCGGCGCGATCATCCAGGGAGGCCTCATCCGCAAGCTCGCGCCGAGGCTGGGCGAGGTGCGGCTCCTGCGGGTGGGGCTCGTGCTCTTGTCGACGGGGTTCCTGCTGCTCGTGCGCACGCCGCACTGGGGCGTCGCGGGGCTCTACGCGGTCACGCTCGTGCTCGCGACGGGGCACAGCGTGTCGGTGCCGAGCCTGTCGTCGTACGTGTCGCGGCGCGCGCCGGCGACGGCGCAGGGCGCGACGCTCGGGCTCCTGCAGTCGAGCGGCTCGCTCGGGCGGCTCGTCGGGCCGGTGACGGCGGGCGCGCTCTACGGTCACGTGAGCCACGTCGCGCCGTACCTGCTCTCGTCGGTGGGCATGGCGGTCGCCGCGGTCATCTCGACGCGCCTCGCGCCGGTGGTCGCGGTCGACGCGGGCGCGCCGGACGCCGGCGGCTGAGCCGCGCCGGTGTGCTATTCGTCGGCGCCGCATGCACGGTGACACCCGTCGACGAACCGCGGTCTACGGCGGCAGCTTCGACCCTCCGCACGTCGGGCACGTGCTCGCGGTCGCGTACGCGCTCTCGACGGGCGAGGTCGACGAGGTGCTGGTCGTCCCGTGCTTCCACCACCCGTTCGCGAAGTCGCTCGCGCCGTTCGACGCGCGGGTCGAGATGGTCGAGGCGGCGATGGCGCCGCTCCGCCGGGTGGAGGTGTCGCGCGTCGAGGAGGTGCTCGGGGGCGAGAGCCGGACGCTCCGCACGGTGCAGCACCTCCGCGCGGAGGACCCGTCGCGCAGCCTGCGCCTCCTGATCGGCTCGGACATCCTCGCCGACGCGCCGAAGTGGCACGGGTTCGCCGATGTCGTCGCGCTCGCGCCCTTGCTGGTGCTCGGGCGCGTCGGGTTCGTGCGCGACGACGCGCCGCCGCCGGTGCTGCCGGACGTGTCGAGCACGCGGGTGCGCGCCGCCGTCCCCGCGGGCCGCGACATGTCGGCGCTCGTGCCTGCGCGGGTGCTCGAGATCATCCGACGCGAGGGGCTGTACAAGGGCGCCCCATGAACGTGTTCATCTTCGGCGCTGGCAAGGTCGGCGTGGCGCTCCACCGCGCGGCGCGACGCGCGCGCCTCCGCTGCACGCTGAGAGCGGCCCGCGCGGGGCTGCCGGACGATCTGTCGGGCTACGAGCTCGTCATCGTCGCCGTGCGCGACGGCGGCATCGCGGCGGTCGCCGCGGAGCTCGCGGCGCGGCGCCTGCTGTCGAGGTCGGCGGTCGTCGTCCACGTCGCGGGCGCGCAGTCCGCCGAGGCGCTCGCCGCCGCGCGAGGCGCGTGCGCGGGCGTCGCGCAGCTGCACCCGATGATCGCGTTCGCCGATCTCGCGTTCGCGCCGAGCCTCCAGGGCGGCCACGCGCACGTGCAGGGCGATCCCGCCGCGGTGAAGGTCGCGCGCAGGTTCGCCGCCGCGGTCGGCCTCCGCCCGCGCACCTTCCCCGCGCTCGATCCGGTGCTCTACCACGCGGCGGCAGGGCTCGTGGCCAACGGCGCCGCGGCGCTCGCGGCCGCGGGCACGGAGGTGCTCGAGCGCGCCGGGGTCCCGCGGGAGAAGGCGCCGCTCCTGCTCGGCCCGCTCCTCTGCAGCGTCGCCGAGAACGTCGAGGCGCTCGGGCTGCCGGGCGCGCTCACTGGGCCGGTGCGGCGCGGGGACGCGGCGGCGGTCGACAGGCACCTGACGATGCTGGCCAGGCTCGGCCCGCACCTCGCCGGGCTCTACGCCGCGATGGCCGACGCGCAGCTGCCCCTCGCGCGCGCGCTCGGCGACGCGCCGGCCGCGGCGTTCGACGCGGTGGCCGACGTCGTCGGGCGGCACGCTCGCGGGTGATCCGTCGCTGTCAGGCGGATCAGTTTGTTGGTTTCGATAGATTGTCGTCGGGGCGCGCCGTCGCCTTCAGAACGCCTCGCCGACCGCGATGTTCACCGCCACCGGCAGGCCGAAGACGGTGCCCGGCTGCCCCTCGGTCAAGCGGTCGAGATCGCCGTCGATGCGCTGCAACCCCGGGATCGCGTACCCGACGTCGAGGCGCACGGGGCCGACGGGGGTGTCGTAGCGCAGGCCGCTGCCGGTCGAGAGGTGCGGGTAGGTGAGCCGCAGCGTGAAGCGCTCGCGCGTGACGTCGCTCGCGTCGAGGAACACGAGCGTCGAGAGCTTGTCGGTGATCTGCACGCGCAGCTCCGTCGACCACTCCCACAGCGACAGGCCGCCGAGCGGGACGAAGCACAGGGCCTCGAGGGTCTGCTGGTTGACGGGCGGCAACGCCGCGACCTGCGCCGCCGCGCCGGGGACGCCGCCGCCTCCCTGCGCGCGCCCCGCGCACTCCCGGAGCGCGCGCGCACCGCCGCCGAGCGCGAAGGGCGCGACGCCGCGCGGGCCGACCCCGCGGAGCGGGTAGCCGCGGTTGGAGCTGGGGCCGCCGGAGAAGAACGCGCGGAAGAACAGCAGCTGCAGATCGCGGTTTCGGTCTCTGCCGAACAGGAACGCCCCCTCGGGATCGGTCGCGGAGTCGGGCGTGGGCTTCGACAGCGTGCCGCCGTACGAGCGCGGGAAGAGGAACCCCACGCTGCCGCGGATCGCGGCGGTGATGCGCGACGAGACCGGCGCGTACAGGCGCAGCTCGGGCTGCACGCGCACGTCGTCGGCGTCGCCCTGCAGCGCGCCGCCCGCGATCTGGATCTCGTTGCCGAGGTACACGCCGCGCCGCGGCTTGACGCGATCGTCACGCAGATCGAGCGCCTGCGTGAACGACAGGCTGGAGATGATCACGCGCCGCAGCCCCTCGTCGAACTGCCCGATGTACGAGAAGGGGAACGACAGCTGCAGGTTGTAGAACCCCGACAGCGCGACGCGCCCGCGCTCGAACGTGCGATCGAGCCCCGCGGCCTCGCGCACCTCGTAGTACCCGACGACCGCGTCGGGCACCTCCGCGCGGCTCCGCGCCGACAACAGCGCCGGGTAGATCAAGAACTCGCTGCGCAGCGTGCCGCGCGTGCGCGCCTCGAGAAATTGAGGCTGGCGCAGCTCCGCGCGCGACCGCACCTGAAAGAGCGGGCGCTCGGGCGGCAGCGCGTTCTGCAGGTTGGTCGGGAAGAGCACGAACCCCGGGCGCACCTGCATCGTCAGGCGCCGCAGGCCGCCGCCGAAGTTCTGGTTCTGGAACCCGGCGACGAAGTGCGCGTCGGTCTGCAGCATGTCCGCCGTCAGGCCGCCGCCGAGCGTGACAGTGTGCAGCGGCGCGGGCGTCAGCTTGAACGTGACCGGCACGACCGCGCGCTTGTCGCCGTCGACGAGCGGCGTGTACTCGACCGACGAGAACACGCCGAGCTCCAGCAGCGCCGAGCGCGCGCTCTCGATCTCCGACGTCGAGTAGGGCTGCCCCTCGCGCAGCTGCGTGGCCGCGCGCAGCTGGCCCACCGGCAGCGGCCCCGCGCCCTCGAACTCGATCGGACCGAACACGCACTGGGGGCCGGGGTCCACGCGGAGGAACACCTCCGCGGTGCCCTGCAGCACGTCGACGCGCACGCCGAACCGGCGTGACGACGTCGGCTCCTTCGCGCCGGCGGCCGCCTTCTCGGCCTCGCTGATGCGGTCGAGGTCGCGCAGGGGATCGAGCGCCATCGCGTTCGCGCCGTCCGGGGCGAGCTCCGCCTCGGTGAAGCCGCCCTCGACGCTGACGTGCGCGTAGCCGTGATCGCTGAGCGCCTGCGCGACGCTCTTCTTCATCGCCTGGTAGCGCTCCTCGTCGAACGTGTCGCCGAGGCGCAGCGTCTCGGCCTTCGCGAGGGCGCGCCCCGCCTCCGGATCGAGCACCGGCGGGCGGTCGAGGCGGACGGCGGTGACGCGCGCGGCCGGGCCCTCGTCGACGAGGAACTCCACGTCGACCGCGTCGCCGGGCAACAGGTGCACCCGGCCCGCGACCACCCTCGCGCGGAAGTACCCGCGGGCGCGGTAGTAGCGCTCGAGGCGCCGCACGTCGCGATCGACGACGAAGCGGTCGTAGGTCTCGTACGTGAGGTGCCGCCCGAACATCCGCGACGACGCGCGCGTCGCGAGGTGGTCGGCCGCGATCTCCGGGTCGACCGCCCGGGCGCCGGTCACCCGCACGTGCTCGACGATGGGTCTGTCGGGTCGGGTGGCGCAGCCCGTCGCGACGAGGCCGAGGAGGAACACGAGGGCCGACCGCGTGAGCGCCAACGTGGCACCACGGTTACCACGGGCGGCCGCTTGCGATAGAACGTCGTGCCCGCATGACAGCCTGGCTCCTCTCGCTCGCCGCCGCGCTCGCGCTGTCGGCCGCGTCGTGCGGGGGCGGCGCGACGTACGACGGCGTGCGGTACCGCGCCGACGATCTCGCGTTCCGCGCGGGGCCGGTCCCGGCGTCGTGGAGGAGGCTCGAGACGTCTCACGGGCGGCTCGCGTTCCGCGACGACGCCGCGGCCGCCACCGTCATCGTCAACGGACGCTGCGGCAAGGACGGCGACGACACGCCGCTCGCCGCGCTGACGAACCACCTATTTTTGCAGTTCACCGAGCGCGAGGTCGAGTCGGAGCAGACGGTGCCCTTCGACGGCCGCGAGGCGCAGAAGACGGTGCTGACGGCGAAGCTCGACGGCGTGCAGTTCAGGTTCTTCGCGGTCGTGCTGAAGAAGGACGGCTGCGTGTACGACCTCGTGCTGATGGCCGAGCCGTCGACGTTCGACGCCGCGCGCGGGCCGTTCGAGCGGTTCGTCTCGACCTTCTCGGGCGAGGGCGCCCCGTGACGGAGCCCGCGGCGGCGAGCGGCCCCGACGGCGGTCGCGTGTCGATGGCGCCGGCGTCGCGCCTGCCGGATCAGGCGGTGCCCGACCGCACCGCGGCGGAGCGCGCGGGCTCGGCCTTCCTCGAGCACGTCGGGGGGATGGCCCTCTTGCTGAGCGGCTCCGTGCGGGTGCTCGCCAAGCGCCCGATCGAGCTGCGCGAGATCGCGAACCAGATCGAGGCCATCGGCGTGAAGAGCGTGCCGCTCGGGCTCATCACGGGGCTGTTCGTGGGCATGGTGATGGCGCTGCAGTTCGCGCTGTCGCTCACGCAGTTCGGCGGGCTCGAGTACACGGGGCGCATCATCGGCCTCTCGTTCAGCCGCGAGCTCGCCCCGACGCTGACCTCGACGATCGTCGGCAGCCGCATCGCCGCGGGCATCGCGGCGGAGCTCGGCAGCATGGCGGTGACGGAGCAGGTCGACGCCATCCGCGCGCTCGGCGCCGATCCGATCAAGAAGCTCGTGATGCCGCGCCTCGTCGCCGCGACGCTCGCGATGCCGATGCTCTGCGTGCTCAGCCTGACAGTGGGCATCCTCGGCGCGATGGCGGTGTGCGATCTGCAGTTCAGCCTGCCGGCCGGGTTCTTCCTGTCGACGGCGCTCGACGCGACGTTCCTCGCGGACTTCTGGAACGGCTACCTGAAGACGCCCATCTTCGGGATGATCATCGCGCTCGTCGGCTGCCACTACGGGCTCGGGACGCGCGGGGGCACGGAGGGCGTCGGCCGCTCGACGACCCACGCGGTGGTGGTGACGTCGGTGTCGATCCTGCTCGCGGATTTCGGCCTGACGAACCTCTACGCGCTCCTCATCCCGAAATGACCCGCCGCGCGCTGTCGGTCTGCCTGCCGGTCGTCGCGCTCGCCGTGCTCGTCGCGCTGCCGCTCGACGCGGCGAGGCGGCGCACCGCTCGCTCGTGGGCGCTCACGCGCGCGATGGGCGGCGTCGTGCCGTCGCCCGATCTCGCGGTCTCGCCGGGGGCGCGGCACCTGCGGCACCCGTCGAGCGAGGAGCCGTGGGCGGCGTTCACGGACGGCCCCGCGACGCGGGACGCCGCGCCCTCGGGCGGGATGCTGGCCGCGCCCGCGGCGGCGTACCGGGAGCACGCGGCGAGGAGCGCGCGTTGAGCGCCAGGCGGCTCGCGTCGCTCTGTGGCTACGCGCTCGGCTCGCTGGCGCGTCGAGGGCGGCGCTCCCTGGCGACGCTGCTCGGGTTGACGGCCGCGGTGGCGCTCGTCGCGGGCGTGACGCTGGTGTCCGACGCGCTCCGCGCGGAGGCGGCCGAGGTGCGCGCGCGCGCGCCGGACCTCGTCGTGCAGCGGCTCGTCGGCGGCAGGCCGTCGCTCGTCCCGCTGTCGCTCGCGCGCGCGTTCGAGGGGCTCGCGGGCGTGCGCCGCGCGACGCCGAGGGTGTGGGGGTACCTGTTCCTGCCCTCGATCTCGGGGAACGTGACCGTCGTCTCGCGCGTGCCGTCCCTCGACGCGGGCGCACAGGGTGTGGTCGAGGGCGCGCTGCCGGAGCCCGACGCGCGCGGTCGCTGCGCGGTGGGGCGCGAGCTCGCGCGGGCGCTCGGCGTGCGCGTGGGAGACAAGCTCGTCCTGCCGGACAGGACGTCGACGGGCGCGTCGTGCGTCGTCGCGGGCGTGTTCGTCGCGCCGCTCGCGCTCCACTCTGCGGATCTCGTCGTCGTGCCCGAGGCCGACGCGCGCGCGCTCCTCGGCGTCCCCGCGGACGCCGCGACCGACGTCGCCGTCGAGCTCGTCGCGCCCGACGAGGCGCCGGTCGTGTCGCGCGCCGCGGCGGCGATGGACCCCTCGCTGCGCGTCGTCGACAAGGCGCTCGTCGAGCGGGTGCACGCGCTCGTGTACGGGCGGCGCGCGGGCTTCGTGCTCGGCGCGTCCGTCCCGGCGCTGCTCGTGCTGCTCGTGCTCGCCATCGATCGCGCGTCGGGGCTCGGCACGTCCGAGCGGCGCGAGCTCGCGATCCTGAAGGCCTCGGGGTGGTCGACGCGGGACGTGCTCGCGATGAAGACCTGGGAGGCGCTGCTGCTCGGGACGGGAGCCTCCGCGCTCGGGCTGCTCCTGGCGTACGGCTGGGCGTTCTGGCTGGACGCGCCCGGCCTCGCGCCCGCGCTCGCGGGATGGAGCACGCTGTACCCCAGCGTCGCCCTCACGCCGACGCTGACGCTCGCGCAGGCGCTGCTCGTCACCGCGCTGACGACGCTCCCGTTCGTCGCGCTGACGGTGGTGCCGGCGTACCGCGCGGCCGCGCTCGACCCGCAGTCCGCGCTGCGGCAGTGAGCGCCGCCCCGGCGCCGATCGGCGGAGGAGAAGGGATTCGAACCCCTGGTGGGTTGCCCCACGGCGGTTTTCAAAACCGCTGCCTTCGACCACTCGGCCACTCCTCCAGGTACTTGTAGTCGTTGCTGCTCGTGCTGCTCGACGACGGTGGATCTTCTCTCCTTTCTTCTTGTTGCCGACGGCTCCGCCGATGATTCATGCAGCTGAGAGTGCGTCCGACGGGCGCGCGATCCTAGTGGATCATGCGGTCGGGCGCACGCTCCTCGTCGCCGCTGGCTCGTGCCTGCTCCCCGCGGCCATCTACCTCGGCACCGCGAAGGACCGAAGCTGCCGAGGATCGAAGACCTCTGGTTCGACGAGAAGGCCCAGGACCGCGTGTGGATGGTCTCGCCGGGGCAACGGCTCGTCGGTCCCGAGGGGAGGCCATGCCGCACGGAGCGAGCAGCCTCGTGCCTCTCTCGGACTTCCTCTCCAGCGGCGGTGTCGAAGGTCGCGGCGAACCGCTCGACGAGGAGACCTTCGCGGAGGACGCCACGGCTGGGCTCGACAACAACGAGGGTGATCTCCAGGAGATCGCACGGTTCCCGCACCATCGAGATCGCGCACGTGCATCGTTTCATGCGCTGGGGAAGACCCAAGAGACCGTGCGCAGGCCGGCGAGGCTCCGGCGCGGGGGCCAGTGGCGCGCCGAGCCACGGAGGTCGACCAGTCGATAGACACCCAGCCGCGCGGGACGAGGACGTGATGGCGACGCGTGACAGGGGCAAGCGGAGCGCGGGCGACCGCCGAAGGTTGCTGCGCGCGAGGCCACGCCTGGGCGAGGGAGGCGGGCACGAAGCACACCGATCGCGGCTCTCGCGACGGCAAGCTCTGAACAGCCTCCGCGATCGACCGTTCGTCATCGCAGTCATCGTCGCCGCGAGAACGCGCCGGTCGCTCGCCCGGATCTCGCGAGTCGTCTCCCGCAGCCCGTCGGAGCAGCCACCAACAGCAGTGGAGAATGCGTCACGTGGGATCCGGCGGGCGCGGGGAGGCGGCTCACGATCTCGCTGTTGCAGCTTCGGCGGCGGGGCGGGTGGATCTGGCCGGCGGGCGGGAGCGGATCAGTGCCAGGCCGGCGTCGAGGGAGACAGCGCGGACTCGCCGCGCTGTCCCCCCCCACGCAATTCGTTGCTGGCTCGTCACTTTCTTGTTGAAAGCGTGCGGATGCCTCGTGGTAGGGTGCGCGTCCATGCCCCCCACCAATTCCCCCAAGAAAGAAGCGCTGCTCGCCATCGGGCTGAACCAGCCGACGTCTGCCATCCTCGCGGCCGCCAAGGCCAAGGGTGTGAACGTCTCGCGCACGTACGTCGACCTGCTGAAGAAGCAGACTGGCATCGCGCCGACGAACCCGCGCGGCCCGCGCAAGCCCGCCGCCAAGCCCGCCGCCAAGCCGGCGGCCGCCCCCAAGGCCGCTGCTGCCAAGCCGGCGGCTGCCAAGCCCGCCGCAGCCCCCAAGGCCGCGGCCGCGCCGTCGGGCGACGCCGAGGCGGCGTTCCGCGCCGCCGCCGCGCGCCTCATCGTGGGCCGTGGGCTGGCGTTCGCGCAGACCACGCTCGACCAGGTCGTCGCGAAGATCACCGCGGCGGTCGGCTGACCACCGGCTCGCCTCCAGGCGAGCTCCCCGAGGGCGCCGCGCGGTGCGCGGCGCCCTCTTCACTTTTGTCCGCGCGGGCGCGGCAGCCCGTACTGCCCGAGGCGGGTCACCAGCGTGCGGCGCGACACCCCCAGCAGCCTCGCGGCCTCGGTCTGGTTCCCCGCCGTCTGCGCGAGCGCGAGGGCGATGCGGCGTGCTTCCTCGCGTTGCTCGCCAGACAACGCGGGGCCATCGTGCTCTCGGAGCGCTGGCGCCGCGTCCTCGAGCCCGAGGTCGGACGGTTGCACCAGGCCTGCCTCGGCCACCACAGCCGCCCTCGCCATCACGTTCTTCAGCTCGCGCACGTTGCCGGGCCAGGGGTGGCGGACGAGCGCGTCCTGTGCGGACTCGCTCAGCCGGAGCGACGGGCTCGACTGCGCGAGGAACGCGCGCGCCAGGGCGGGGATCTCGTCGCGCCGCTCGCGCAGCGGCGGGATGGTCAGCGTCATCGCGCTCAGACGAAAGTACAGATCGCTGCGAAAATCACCGCGCGAGCGCTCGTCGGACAGCGGGCGGTTGGTGGCGGCCACGAAGCGGAGATCGAGCTTGCGCCCGCGCACCGCGCCCACGCGCGTCACCTCACGATCCTCGATCACCCGGAGCAGCTTCACCTGCGTCGCGGGCGGCAGCTCGCCCACCTCGTCGAGGAACACTGTCCCCCCGTCGGCCGCCTCCAGCAGCCCAGCCTTCGCGCGGGCAGCGCCAGTGAAGGCGCCCGCCTCGTGGCCGAACAGCTCGCTCTCCAGCAGCGACGGTGACAGCGCGGCCGCGTGCACGCGCACGAAGGGCCCCGCCGCGCGCGGCGAGCGACGGTGGAGGATCTCGGCGAACACGTCCTTGCCGACGCCCGTCTCGCCCAGCAAGAGGACCGAGATGTTCGCCTGCGCGACGCGCTCGAGCAGCGCGAGCAACCTGGCGACGGCGCCGCCCACGACGACGTCGTGCGCCGGTGTGCCCGCCGCTGACCGGGCCCCCCTCGACGCCGCGGCGACCGCGACCGCTGCCTCGGCGACGCCGCGGTGCCGCTGCACGACGAGCGCGAGGTTGCCGAGCTCGACCACCTCGCCGCGCGCCAGCGCCGCCTCGACGCCCCGCGCGAGCAACAGGCCGCCCTTGCGGGTGCCGTTGCGGCTGCCGAGATCGCACAGCGACAGCCCCTCCCCGATGACGCGGAGGCGCGCGTGGCGCCGCGAGATCGACGGATCGTCGACGACGACGTCGCACTCCGCGCCGCGGCCGATCACCACCTCTTCTCCCGGCGCGAGCGGCCGCCCCACGCCGCCTGCGTGGCCGACGATGATGAGCACGTCGCGCGGGCCGTCGTCGCGCGCGGTCGCGCCGATCGGGAGCGTCTCGTCGTCGTGGGGCATGCGGCGGCGAAGGCTAGTGACGCCGCGGGCCGGCGGCGAGGGGGCAGCTCACGTGAGCGTGGCGCCGGCGCCAGGGTAGGCGATGATGCGCGATCGTGACGTCTCCGCAGCTGCCCAGGATGATCGGCGGGCGCTACCGGCCGGTGCGGCTCCTCGGGCGAGGCGGGATGGGCTCTGTCTACGAGGCCGAGCACACGCACACCGGCGAGCGCGTCGCGCTGAAGGTGATCTCGACGCTGCTGGCGGGTGACGAGGCGCTCGAGCGGTTCCGCCGCGAGGCGCGCGCGTTCGCCGCCATCAAGAGCCCACACGTCGCGCGCGTCACCGACGCGGGGACGGCGCACGAGCTCGACGGCGCGCCGTTCTTCGCGATGGAGCTGCTGATCGGGGAGGATCTCGCCGCGCGCGTCGGGCGCGACGGGCCGCAGCGACCCGCCGACGTCGCGTCGTGGCTCGCGCAGGCGGCGAGGGCGCTCGCGCGCGCGCACGAGCTCGGGATCGTGCACAGGGATCTGAAGCCGGCGAACCTCTTCCTCGCGGCGGGTGAGGACGGCGAGCAGGTGAAGGTGCTCGACTTCGGCGTCGCGAAGATGGCCGACGCGACGGCGCAGACCGCGACGGGCGCCATCCTCGGCACGCCGCGCTACATGGCGCCGGAGCAGGCGCGCGGCGAGGGCGCGTCGGTGACGGCGGCCGCCGACGTTTGGTCGCTCGCGATGATCGCGTTCGCGCTGCTCGCGGGGCGCCCGTACTTCCGCGCGGAGGGCGTCGCCGGCGCGCTGTCGGCCGTCCTGTTCGATCCCATCGAGCCTCCCTCCCGCCGCGGGTGTGATCTCGGCCCCGCGTTCGACGCGTGGTTCCTCCGGTGCGCGGCGCGCGAGGTGGGCGAGCGAGAGGCGTCGATCACGGCGGCGGCCGCGAGCCTCGAGGAGGCGCTGCTCGGTCGCGACCGCGTGGCGCAGGTGGAGGCCCCGCCCGTCGCGTCGACCACGCTCACGCTGGGGGAAGGCCCCGCGCGCGCCGCGGCGACGCCCTCGGAGGTGAGCGCGAGCGCGGCGCGGTCCGCGTCGCTCGACGTGCCCACGTCGCCCCGCCCCGCGCGCGCTTGGCCGTGGGTCGTGGGGTCCTCGCTCCTCGTGGCCGCGGCGGGCGTCGCGGCGGCGCTCCGCGCGCCGGCTCCGAGCTCGGCGTCGGCCGCGTCGACCGCGCCCGCGCCCTCCGCCTCGGCGGCGCCGCGCGCGAGCGACGACGTCGTGTCTCTCCGTCCGGCGACGGCCCCGACGGTGAGCGCGTCCGCGGGGCCAGGGATGGCGCTCCCGAGCGCGAGCGCGCGCCCGAAGCCCTCGAGCCCGCCGCAGCGCCCGCCGCAGCGCCCGCCGCAGCGCCGCGACGACGATCCCTTCGCGGCGCAGCGGTAGCCCCGCACCGAGGCGCCGTCGTGCTAGACGCCCGCATGCTCGAAGACAAGCTGCGCACGTGCCTGACCTTCGACGACGTGCTCCTCGTCCCGGCGTACAGCGAGGTGCTCCCGGCCGACGTCGACGTCCGCACCCGCCTCACGAGGAACATCACGCTCAACGTGCCCCTCTCGTCCGCGGCGATGGACTCCGTCACCGAGTCGTCGGCGGCGATCACGATGGCGCGCGAGGGCGGCGTCGGCATCCTGCACAAGAACCTCTCGCCCGCCGATCAGGCGCGCGAGGTCGAGCGCGTGAAGCGCGCCGAGACGGGCATGATCGTCTCGCCCGTGACCATCGGCCCCGGCCGCTCGCTGCGCGAGGCGTTCGCGGTGATGCGCGAGCACGACATCTCGGGCCTGCCCGTCGTCGAGGGCGACCGCCCCGTCGGCATCCTCACGTCGCGTGATGTGAGGTTCGAGCGCAACCTCGATCAGCCCGTCTCGGCCTTGATGACCCGCGAGCTCGTGACGGTGCCGCCGGGCGTCTCGAACGACCGCGCGAAGGAGCTCCTGCACGAGCACCGCATCGAGAAGCTGCTCGTCGTCGAGGGGGGTCGGCTGATGGGCCTCATCACCATCAAGGACCTGCTGCGGGCCGACCGGCACCCGACGGCGAACAAGGACGACCGCGGGCGCCTGCGCGTCGGTGCGGCCGTCGGCCCGAGCCAGGATCGCGACGAGCGCGTGGCGGCGCTGGTCGAGGCGGGCGTCGACGTGCTCGTCGTCGACACGGCGCACGGGCACTCGAAGGGCGTCCTCGAGAGCGTGCGCGCGATCAAGCAGCGCTACCTGCACATCGACGTCATCGCGGGCAACGTCGCGACGGCGGAGGCGACGCGCGCGCTCATCGAGGCGGGCGCGGACGCCGTGAAGGTCGGCATCGGGCCGGGCTCGATCTGCACGACGCGCGTCGTCGCGGGCGTCGGCGTCCCGCAGATCACCGCCATCGCCGACTGCGCGCGCGCCGCCGACGAGCACGGCGTCCCCATCATCGCCGACGGCGGCGTGAAGCACTCGGGCGAGGTCACGAAGGCCATCGCGGCGGGCGCGTCGAGCGTGATGATAGGATCGTTGTTCCCGGGCACCGACGAGTCGCCCGGCGATCTCGTGTTGTTCCAGGGGCGCTCGTACAAGGTCTACCGGGGCATGGGCTCGATGGGCGCGATGAAGCGCGGCAGCAAGGATCGCTACGGCCAGGGCGGCACCGCCGACGAGAAGCTCGTGCCCGAGGGCATCGAGGGGCGCGTGCCGCACCGCGGGCCGCTCGCGAAGACGCTCTACCAGCTCGTCGGGGGGCTGCGCTCGGGCATGGGCTACTGCGGCGCGCGCACGATCGAGGAGCTGCGCAAGAGCGCGCGCTTCGTGCAGATCACCTCGGCGGGCCTGCGCGAGAGCCACGTGCACGACGTCGTCATCACCGAGGAGCCGCCGAACTACCACGCGTGAGGCGTCACGGCGCGACGCCGCCCGTGCCCGGCACCACGCTCTCGTGGAACACCACGCGATCGATGATCGCCGCAGAGTCGAAGATGCCGTCGCCGGTGTCGTGGATGTGGAACGTGAGCTCGAACTCCTCGTTCGGCTCGATGGGCCAGCGCGTCTCCAGCCAGCCCGTCGACGAGCCGCTGCCCTGTCCGTCGGCGCTCGACGACGACGCGCACTCGAAGCCCGTGCCCGAGATGTCGGTCGTCGCCGTCCCGCCGGGGCAGCCCTTGTACCAGCAGCACTCGGAGAGCGCCGTGTTGATGGCCACGTAGCAGTAGCGCTTGCCCGGCTCGCAGTTCTCGAGGCCCTGGCCGCAGATGAAGTCGTGGTACCCGCCCTCGTCCCGGCACTCGGCGAAGTTGATGACCGTCGGCTCGCCCGACGCCGTGCTGCCGGCCCGCAGCACGACGTAGAACTTGTCGTTGAACCCCGAGCCGATGTAGTCGTCGTACTCCTCCGAGAAGTACACATAGCGAAACGAGAAGCCATTGGCGCTGGCGGGGGCGCGGAGCTTCACCTTCCACTCCATCGCATCGAGCATCGGCGAGGACTTGTCAGCCCCGTAGGGATCGCTCATCGAGCCGCCGCCCATCGCGGTCGAGTGCGCCTTCCCCGCGACGGGGCCGGTGCCGATCACGACGTACGAGCCGCCCGCTTGCGGCGCGAGCGCGTTCGTCGCGGCGCCGAAGCGCGGCATGGCCGCGTACGTCCCCTCCGTGTTGGCGCCGGTCGGTGAGCCGTACGACTGCGACAGGAACACGCCGTCGTCGCACAGCTCGGCCGCGCACCGCAGCGCCTCGAGGCCGCCGCCCGCGCACGCCGAGCAGTCGGGCACGATCACGCTCGACGGCTTCGGGTTCGGCGTGATCGGCTGCGCGCCCGTCCCGTCGAACCGGCCTCGGTACCGCTGCAGCAGGACGCGGAGCTCGTCGAGCTGGGGATCGGGGCCGAGCGCGAGCGACGCCGAGGCGACGGCCACGGAGGCCTCGTCGATCACGGCGACGGCCTGCGCGGGCGCCTCGACGCGCGCCTTCTTCAGCGCCTCGGCGTACGCGACGACCGCGTCGCCCTTCTGCAGGAGCGCGGTGTCCGACGCGAGCAGGTCGCCGAGCGTCGCGGTGAACGTCGCCGTCAGGGGCGCGCGCGTGACCGGATCCTCGTAGGTCGCGTCGACGGTGAGCGCGGCGTCGCTCGAGACGGCGGCTGGATCGCACGACTCGATGAGCTGGTGGAAGACCATCGCGTCGCCCATCGCGAGGTGCTGCGGCCGGACCTCCTCGGGGTTCGTCGAGATCTGCTCGCCGTGGAACTCCTCGACCCGGAACGTGGGCGGCAAGGTGACCTTCACCTGCACGGCGCGCGCGGCGATCTCGAGGTTCGAGAGCAGGCGAGGCCCGAACATCCGCGCGGCCTCGGCCGGCGTGTCGAGGAACACGTACGCGCCGCGCCCCGCGTCGGTGACGGTGTTCATCAGCTTGTCGTTGTAGTTCCACGGGTCTCCGACGCCCGCGCCCATCAGGTAGATGGCCTCGCCGGCGGAGTCCTGCGCCGCGTTCTCGATGAGCTTGCGCGTCTCGGTCGAGACGTTGGCGCCGCCGTCGGAGAGCAGGATCACGCGGTTGATGCGCGACGGCGCGAAGTTCTTCTTCGCGAGCTCGTACGCCTTCGTGAGGCCGGCCGAGAGATCGGTGCGCCCGTACGCGCCGAGCCCGTTGCACGCGTCGACGAGCGCGGCGTCGCCGGGGCCGGACGGCGCGTGCGAGTCGAGGGTGACCACCTGGGCGTCGCTCCAGCTGACGATCGAGACGACGTCGCCCGATCGCAGCTGCCCCGCGAGAGAGACACAAGCCTCACGCACGCGATCGAGCCCCGTGTTGCCGGCGGGCCCCCACGCCATCGAGCTCGACACGTCGACGCTGAGCGTGAGGTTGTACGGGCGCCGCTCGTCCGCGGTCTGATCGGGGGCGCGCACGCCGATCTGCAGGCTGTAGGCGCCGCCGGGCCGGGCGCGCAGCTGGGCCGACACCCGCACCTCGCCCGCCTTCGCCGGCGGGTACGCGAAGTCGTAGTAGTTGAGGAACTCGTACGTCCGCAGGCCCTTGAACACGAGCTGCCCCTGCTCGATGAGCCCGCGCGCGACCTCGGCGCCGGCCATCGAGTTCGAGTCGTCGGCCGAGAGGTAGAGCGCCGTCGAGCTCGTGGGGTCGCAGGTCGCCCCGCCGCTCGCCCCCGCGGCGCCGCTCGCCCCCGCGGCGCCTCCGGCCCCTCCCGATCCCTGCGCCGCCCCCGCGGCGCCCGAGCCTCCTGGTGGGCCCGAGAACCCGCCGGCGGCGCCCGAACCGCTCCCCACGCCGGCTGCGCCGCCGGCTGCGCCGGGCGTCCCGGTGGGCGTACCCTTGCCCTCGTCGCCGCCGCCGTTGCCGGGCTTCGCGCCCGCTGCGCCGATCGGGGCGCCGGTGCTCGAGCCGCCTGCTTGCGAGCTCCCCGCCGCGCTGGAGCTGCCCGAGTCGCCGCTCGCGCCCGGGCTGGTGGACGCGTCGTCGCCGCCCGCGCCGCAGCCCGCCGCGACGAGCAGCGCGGCCGAGGCGCAGGCCCAGAGACACGGGGACAGAGGGAGGCGGAGCGAGGTCGTGGCGCGCATGTCGGTCGTCCCACAGCAACGCTCGCGCCAGGCTCATCCCGCGGAAACCCCGCGAGGCCGCGGGGCGCCGTGGCACAGCCTGGCACCCGGGCGGCCGCCGCGATCACGCTCACCGGAAGCGCGGGCGCGTCGGGCGAGCGCCGGCGGGCGGGCCGTCGAGCGCGGCGAGCAGCGCGTTCGCGTGGGTCACCGTCTCCTCCCGGCGCGGCGCGGGCTTCGTCGAGACCTCGCGCTCGACGAGCAGCTCCTTCGGGACGTCGTCGAGGAACCGGCTCGGCGTCCGCGCGACGGGCTTGCCGCGCATCGGGCGCGCGCGGCAGCGAGACAGGACGAGGCGGTCGCGCGCGCGCGTGATGCCGACGTAGAAGAGGCGCCGCTCCTCCTCGATGTCCTGCGGCGTGACGGCGGTGACCTTCGGATCGGTGGTGCGCGCGTGCGGCAAGAACCCCTCCTCGAGCCCGCACAGGAACACCAGCCGCCACTCGAGCCCCTTCGCGCCGTGCATCGTCGAGAGCGTGACGACGTCGCTCGCCTGCTCCTCCTCCTCCGTCTGCAGCGTCAACAAACGCAAGAATCCTGACAGCATCTCCGGGTCGCCGCCGTGCTTGTCAGAGTGCTTCTTCAGCACGTTCAGGATGCCCTCGACGTTGCCCCACCTGCGCGCGAACGCCTCGCCCGGCGACGCCTCGCGCAGGTCCTCCCGCAGCCCGACGGCCTCGGCGAGCTCGCGCGCGACCTGGTCGGCGGGGTCGCGCCGCGAGAGCCGGGCCGTGGCCGCGTCGACGACGCGCTCGAGATCCGCCGCGCCCGCGAGCGCGCTCGACGAGAGCTCGTCGATGACCGACGCGCGCCGCACGGCCTCCCAGAGCGAGTGCCCGCGCGCGGTCGCGAACAGCGACAGCCGCTCGAGCGCCTTGTCGCCGAGCCCTCGCGACGGGTAGTTGATGACGCGGCGCAGGCTCATCTCGTCGGTGGGATCGAGCGCGACCTTGAGGTACGCGAGCAGATCCTTCACCTCCTTGCGCTCGTAGAACTTCTGGCCGCCGATCTGGCGGTGCGCGACGCCGCGCTCGCGGAGCGCGTGCTCGAGCGCCTCGGCCTGCTGGTTCGAGCGGTAGAGCACGGCGATCTCGCCGCGCGGCAGCCCCCCGGAGAGCGCCGCCTCGATCTCGGTCGCGATCATCGCCGCCTCGACGTCGGGATCGCTGCAGGTGACGAGCTCGACGACGGGGCCCTGCTCGCGCGTCGGGCGCAGCACCTTGCCGTGCCGCTTGCCGCGGCTCTTCTCGAGCACGGCGTTGGCGACGTGCAGGACGGACGCGACGCTGCGGTAGTTCTCCTCGAGCTTCACGACGCGCGCGCCCGGGAAGTGCCGCTCGAAGTCGAGGATGTTCGTCACGTCGGCGCCGCGCCACGCGTAGATGGACTGATCGTCGTCGCCGACGACCGCGACGTTGCGGTGCTCCGACGCGAGGATGCGCACGAGCTCGAGCTGCGACGCGTTCGTGTCCTGGTACTCGTCGACGAGGAGGTACCTGATGCGCGCGAGCGCGCGCCGTCGGACGTCGTCGCGGCGGCGGAGCAGGTGCACCGCCTCGGTCACGAGATCGTCGAAGTCGAACGCCTGGAAGCTGCGGAGCGCGGCCTGGTAGCGAGGGAACAGCTCGCGCGCGATCTCGTCGTACTCGTCGCCCTCGCGCGGCACCCACGTCTCGCTCGACTGGAACGCGTTCTTCGCGACGCTGATGCGCCCGAGGATCGCCGCGAGATCGAAGCGCTTGCCCGCGTCCTTGCCGCGGAGCACCTCGCGCAGCGCGCCCATCGCGTCGGCCTGATCGAAGACCGCGAAGCGCCCGCCGCGGAACCCGAGCGACGCGACCTCCTTCGTCAGCAGCTCGAGCCCGAAGCTGTGAAACGTCGTGACGCGCAGCTCCTTGCCGGCCTTCGGTCCGACCAGCGCCGCCGCGCGCTCGCGCATCTCGGCCGCGGCCTTGTTGGTGAACGTGACGGCGACGATCGACCACGGCGGCGTGCCCTCCTCGACGAGGCGCCCGATGCGCCGCGTGACGACCCGCGTCTTGCCGGAGCCCGCGCCCGCGAGCACGAGCATCGGCCCCGCGCCGTGCAGCACCGCCTCTCGCTGCGATGGGTTCAGATCCGAGACGTCCACGGGCGGCGCCTTCTCGACCGGCGCAGGCGGAGGTTCAACGTAGATCGACGCGGTCGTCGGCGTCAGCGCGCGCGGGGGCGGGGGCGCGCGGGCTCGCCCGCGTCGTCGCTCGAGGTCGCGATCGGGCGCGTGACGGGCTCGCCGTCGGGGCCCACCGCGAGCAGCTCGTCGAGCCTGCGCTCGGCCGCGTCGAGGCGCGCCTGCGTGACGCGCGCGAGCTTCACGCCCTCCTCGAACAGGCGCAGCGACTCCTCGAGCGGGAGCTGGCGCTGCTCCAGGTGCTCGACGATCTCACCGAGCCGCCGCATCGCCGCCTCGAACTCGGGCTCCGTCGATCTCGTCATGGCGAGGCGGCGAAGCTAGCACGGCCGGCGCCTGCGGCCGCGCCCGGCACGAGCGCGAGGCCGTCCGCGCCGACCACGACGGGCAAGGCGACGCCGTCGGGCCGCTCGACGATCAGCGCGGCGCCCGGCGCGGCGCCGACGACGGTGACCAGCTCTCCGCGGGGCGCCACGGTCGCGCGGTGTCCACGGGCCGCCACGCGGACGCCCGGATCTGGATCGAGCTCGCGCGCGAGGCGCAGCGTGGCGCGGGCCGCTGGCGCGTCGACGCCGAGGAGCGCGCGCGCGATCGCGAGGCGGACGCTCGGGTCGCGCTCTCCCTCGTACGCGCCGGCGACGCGGCCCACCCACGAGGCGTCGCGCGACCGGGCGAGCCCCATCACGACGTGGGCGCGCGCGCGCGGATCGGGCGAGGAGAGCCACGCGTCGAGGCGGCGCCGCGACGAGGGCTCGTCGCGCGAGGCGACCGCGAGGAGCGCGAGGGCCGACGCGGGCCCGCGCTCCTCGGCGAGCGCCCAGAGCTTCGAGGTCGGCGCGCGCGACGGGCCGACCAGCGCGACGGCGAGCGCGTGCGCGACCGTGCCGTCGGATCGAACGAACCTATCATCGAGCGCCGCGAGCGCGGCGGGCCCTCGCGCGAGCGCCCCCAGCGCGACGGCGGACGCGAGCTGGGCCGATGAGAG
>JADLFU010000063.1 GCA_020849655.1 Polyangiaceae bacterium
CAACAACGCGTCGGAGCGCGCCCTGCGCGGCCCGGTCGTCGGCCGCAAGAACCACTACGGCTCGAAGTCCGAACGCGGCACCCAGGTCGCCGCGCTCCTCTACTCCCTGTGCGAGTCAGCGAAGCTCGTCGACATCGATCCCCGCGTGTACCTCCGCGGCGCGATCTGGCAGACGCTGCGCGGCGAAGAGGTCTGGCTGCCGCACGAGGTCCGCGAAAAGGCCGGCGCCGGTGATGGAGCCGAGCGCGGAGTCGAAGGTGTTGCCTGCGCAGCCCTCGTTGTTGCCCCACGACCGTAACTCCTCGCCGCACCCCGTCTTCACGGGCGGCGATGGTTACGGCAGCGCCGGGTTGAGCGCGCGGACCGGAATGAACGGTGGAGCGCCGTCGATGTGGGCCTTGAGGGCGGCGCGCAGCCAGGCGCGGGGATCGAGGCCGTTGAGCTTGGCGGTCTCGAGCACGGTGTAGAGGGTGGCGGCGACCTTGATGCCGCGCTCGGATTTCGAGCCGTAGTGGACCTTGCGACCGACGACGAGTCCTCGCAGCGCGCGTTCGGCGGGGTTGTTGTCGAGCGGGATGCGGGCGTCGTCGAGGAAGCGGGTGAGCTCGACCCAGTTCTTGGTCATGTAGGCGATGGCGCGCGCGAGCGTGCTGCGCGGCAGGGGACGCTGCGCGAGCGCCCAGTCGCGGATGGCGAGGACGGCGGGTCGTGATTCGGCTTGTCGTCGTTGCGCGCGCAGTGCCAGGGCGTCCGGCGTGTCGCCGGGCGGCGCGGTCGACTCGATGTCATACAACCGGCGGATGAGGCCGAGGATCTCGTCGAGGAGCGCTTGCGGTGCGGCGCCCTCGCACTCGATGAACTTGCGTCTCGCGTGGGCCCAGCAGTGCGCGAGCACGACGCCCTGCGCCTTGAGCGCGTCGTAGGCGGCGTAGTCGTCGCACATCACGATGCCGGCGTAGCCGTGCAGCACCGTCTTCGCGCTCTCGGCGGACCGGCTCGGCAGGATCGTGTAGCTGGCGGCGTCTTCGGCGACGAGGTCCCAGGCCTGCCAGCGCGTCTGCTCGCGTTCCTTGTCGCCGTCGAGCAGCTTCCAGTGGCTCTCGTCGGCGTGCACGAGGGGCTTCGAGAGCAGGTGCGCGTGGATCGCGGCGGCGACTGGTTCGCACGCGGTCGCGACAGCGTGCACCTGGTCGAAGAGGGACTGGCTCGTGACCTCGAGACCCTCGCGGGCGAAGCGGCGGACCTGTCGCTCGAGGGGGATGTGGTCGGCGTACTTGTCGATCGACACCTCGATCGCGAAGTCGGTCGAGAAGCGGCCACCCGGCACGAGCTTCTGCGGGCCCAGCGCGGTCTCCACCGCCTCGCCGCAGCCGCAGACGTACTTCTGGCGCTTGTGCTTGCGCAGGATCACGCGCCGCTCGATGACGTCGATCTCCTCGCTCTCCTCGAAGCCGCCCTTCCACTCCTTCATGGGGTCGCCGCACTTCGCGCAGTTGTCGCGGTCGGCCGGGTCGAGCGTGTGCACCGTCTCGATGACCGGCAGCTGCGGCTGCGGACGTGGACCGTGGCCCTTCTGCTTCGGCTTCGGCGCGGGCTGCGCGGCCTCGGTCGTGGGTGCCTCGCGTTTCTCCGACGAGTCGCCGAACGCCTCCTGGCGCGCGTTCTTCAACTGCTGCTCGAGCTCCATCAGCCGCGCCTGCAACGTCTCGGCGTCGGTGCCCTCGAGTCGCATGAGCCGCGTCTGCAGCACGCGGTTCTGCTCGATCAACCGCGCGTTCTCGCGGTCGAGGATCTTCGCCGCGAGGCGCAGCGCGTCGACGTCCTTCATGTGATCGAGGTTCAGCATCCACGACATCGTGCGACATCACGATCAGGCTGAAAACAAGGAATATTCCTGCGTTTTGCATCACGCACCCACCTTCATCGCGCTCGGTGACAACGGCACCTTCCCGACCAGCGTCGACCCTTCGAGGAACAGCGCGAGCTCCGTCGTCGTCAGCTGCATCACCGCGCCGTCGCTCGTCCACGGCGACGCGAACCGTCCGCGCTCGAGCCGCTTCGCGAACACGCACAGCCCGGTGCCGTCCCAGAACAACACCTTCGCTCGCGTGCGATCGCGACCCACGAACAGGAACAGCTCGCCCGACGTCGCCACGAACCCCGCCGCCGTCACCAGCATCGCCAGCGTGTCGAACGACTTGCGCATGTCGACCGGCGTCGCGTACGCCCGGACCGTCACGTTGCGCGAGGTTCCGATCACGCGAGCCTCCGCACGAGCTCGGCGAGCTGCCCGAGGTCGAGGCCCTCGATCAACAGCCCGCCGGGACCGCGCACCACCAGCGTCGATGAACGCGGCGACTGCACCTCCACCGTCACGAAGCCGCTCGGCCGTCGACACCAACGGCTCAACGTCTCCCCGGGAATCCC
The DNA here is from genome assembly GCA_020849655.1 of Polyangiaceae bacterium. Lineage (GTDB taxonomy): Bacteria > Myxococcota_A > Polyangia > Polyangiales > Polyangiaceae > JADLFU01. The sequence continues at coordinate 2,428 of JADLFU010000063.1, forward strand.
GAGCTCCGTCGCGATCGCCGAGAGCCGCTCACCTGCGGCCCGACGCCCACGCACGTGCTCCGCGATCCGCGCCTTCACCGCTTCCCCGAACCGCCGACCGCGTGTCCGCGGCCCCGCTGCTCGCACCAACGCCGTCACGCTCGCCATCGCCTCGTTCCTCCTGGCGAGAGGGTGCGATGGTCGGCGGTCGGCTTGAAGACGGGCTACGGCGAGGAGTTACCGCTGAATCACCCGACGATCGGTCTGTCCCTGCATGTGCTGGGCGTCGGGCAGGCGGAGGTGTCGCGGCTCGCGCAGGACCTGGGGGAGTGCGGGCTCGTGACGCGACAGGAAACGTCGCCGACGTGCGAGCGCGTCGTGCGCCTCGATCCGGAGCTGTGCGAGTGGTTGCAGGGCCGGAGCGAGCGTCCGAGGCAGCTGCTGCCGATGCGTCTGGAATCCTCGGAATCAGGGAAAACAGGCTTGAAAACGGACGACGCGCTCGACCTGGTCCTCGAAGGGCCGCCGGACGCGCGTGAGGTGTCTTCGGTGCTCGGGCGGTATGTGTCGGGCTCGGGGCCGCTGTACGCGATCGATGCCGCGGACGTCTCCCACCCGGACGACTGGCGAAGGTGGGAGGGCTGGCGGCGCTTGCTGGGCGGCTTCGGCGTCGTCCTGACGGGACGCGGTCCTGTCCCCGCCGCGACGGCGTTCGGCGGGCTGGTCGTGGCCGCACCGAGCGTGTCGTTGGCTTCGGCGAGGGAGCGGCCGACGAGGATCGTTCGTCTGGAG
>JADLFU010000064.1 GCA_020849655.1 Polyangiaceae bacterium
ACAGGGTCGATCGTCGCGCTCACGCTCCTGCTCGTCACGCTCGCGTTGATGGTGTGGAGGCCTGCGTGACGCCGTCTCGAGCGATCGCCGCGGTGGCGCTCGTCGTCGCGGGGTGCGGCTCGTATCGGCCCCCGCGCTTCGCGGACGCGCCCGTCGTGACCGAGCTCGCCGACCGCCAGCCCATCTCCGTGCCGGAGGCGCACGATCCGAGCGAGATCGCGCGCCTGACGGAGTCGCTCGTCCGCCGCCCGGTGCAGAGCGCGCTCGACCCCAGGCGCGAGCCGCCCGCCGCCGACGTGAACGCGCTCGACGAGGTCGTGGTGTCGTCGTGGATGCGCGCGGCGGGCGACCTGCGCTCGCCGGTCGGCGCCTCCGACGGCCCCCCCGTTCCGCCGCTCTCGCTCGAGAAGATCACCGGGCCCGACCGGATGCAGGTGCTCGACGCGCGCGGCCTCGGCTACGAGCTCTTGCTCGACTACCCTCGGCACCCCGCGCTCCGGACGGGCGCCGCGGCCGTTGCCAGCCGCCTCGTGCGCGCGGTCGGTTACCTCACGCCCGAGGTGCACGTGATCGAGATCCCCGAGGCGCTCGGCGACGCCGTCCTGCCGCGGCGCGCGTGCGTCGCGCACGAGGCGAACGTGCGGCGCGCCGCCGCCATCCGCGGCCCCTACGGGGTCGACCTCGGGCCGCCGCACCCCTCCGAGGTGCGCGAGGACGATCCGAACGACCGCGTCCCGCACGCGCAGCGCCGCTCGCTGCGCGCCCTCCGCGTGGTCGCCGCGTGGCTGTACCTCGTCGACGTGGGGCCGAACCTCACGCGCGACGTGTACGTGGGGCCGCCCGGCGCCGGCCACGTGCTGCACCTGATCATCGGCCTCGAGGACGCGCTCGGCGTCGAGCGCGCGCTCAGCGAGGCGCGGCTCCTGCGCGATCCGATCGGGCTGCCGGCGCGCAACCTCATCACGCTCGGCCTCGCCGATCCGTACTCGAAGCGCCCGCGCGGAGAGTGGAGCGGCCTCGGCTCGATCGGGACGGACGTCGACCCGGAGGACGCGAACAACCCCTGGCCCTACGATCCCGTGCGGAGCATGTCGGCGGCCGACGGCTACTGGATGGCGAAGCGCATCCGGGCCTTGCCCCGCGCCGCGCTCGAGGACGCGGTGAGCGCGGCGAGGCTCGGCGACGCGCGGGCGGCGGAGCACCTCGTGTACACGCTCGACGTCCGCCGGCAGAAGGTGTTCGAGCACTACGCGGGGCGCGTCACGCCGCTCGAGGTCCACTCGCTCGAACGGGGGCGGCTCGCGCTGCGCGACATCGCCGCGGGGTGGGGGCACCCAGGCGCCGGGGTCTACACCGTGGAGCTCTTCGACGGCGACGGGCGCGCGCTCGGCGAGCCGCGGAGCGTCGACGAGCACGGCGGGATCGTGTCGATCGATCTGCCCGACCTCGGCTACGTGGCCGCGCGCGTGCTCGCGCGAGGCGGCGCGCCCGACCGCCGCGCCATGGAGGTGCACGTGGGCGGCGCTCGTCGACGCGTCCTCGGGGTGCGCCACTGATCGCGTTGGCCCCGGCCGCGCGCGTGCGATAGACGGCCCGCGTGCTCACCCTGCTCGAAGAAGGATCCGCCGAGTTCGACGCCGCGCTCTCCCGGCTGCTGCGGCGCGGGGCGGACGATCTCGCCAGCGTCGAGCCGAGCGTGCGCCGCATCGTCGACGACGTGCGCGCCGAGGGCGATCCGGCCGTCCTGCGCTACGCGGAGCGGTTCGACGGCGCGCGCCCCGACCCGCTGTTCACGAGGGATTTCGACGGCGCGAGCGCGCTGGCAAGGCTCCCCCCGAGCGTGGCCGAGGCGCTGCGGCTCTCCGCGGCGAGGATCCGCGCCTACCACGAGCGCCAGGTGGACCGTGGGTTCCGCTACGAGGAGGACGGCGTCACGCTCGGGCAGCGCGTCCGCCCGGTGGGGCGCGCCGGCGTGTACGCGCCCGGCGGCAAGGCTCGCTACCCGAGCAGCGTGCTGATGACGGCCATCCCGGCGCGCGTCGCGGGCGTGGCCGACGTCGTGCTCGCGACCCCGCGCCCGAACGATCTCCTGCTCGCGGCGGCGCACCTCGCGGGCGTCACCGCGGTGCTCGACGCCGGCGGCGCGCAGGCGATCGCGGCGCTCGCGTACGGCACGCAGACCGTGCCGCGCGCCGACAAGATCGTCGGGCCGGGCAACCTGTTCGTCACCGCGGCGAAGCGCCTCGTGTTCGGTGACGTCGACATCGACGGCCTCGCCGGCCCGAGCGAGATCCTCGTCGTCGCCGACGAGACCGCCGACGCGCGCGTCGTGGCCGCGGACCTGCTGAGCCAGGCGGAGCACGACGAGGCGGCGTACGCGCTGCTGCTCACGACGGACACGAGCCTCGCCCGCGCGGTGTGCGCCGAGGTCACGCGCCAGCTCGAGGCGCTCCCGCGCGCCGCGATCGCCCGCGCGGCGATCATCGCGAACGGGCACGCGCTCGTCGTCAGGTCGCGGCCGCGGATGCTCGAGCTCGCGAACGCCCTCGCGGTCGAGCACGTCGCGCTGCAGGTCGCCCGCCCCGAGGAGGCCTTCGAGCGCGTCGGGGCCATCGGCGCCGCGTTCGTCGGGAACACGACGCCGGAGGCCGCCGGCGACTACCTCGCGGGCCCCTCGCACGTGCTGCCGACGGGCGGCGCGGTGCGGTTTGGCAGCCCGCTCGGGGTCTACGACTTCGTCGCGCGCACGTCGTACATTCAGTACACGCCGGCCGCGCTCGCGCGCCACGCGCCCGCGATCACGGCGCTCGCGCGCGCGGAGGGGCTCGAGGCCCACGCGCGCGCGGTCGACGCGCGGATCACCAGCTGACGAGGCGCGGGCTCGTGGCGACGCCCGGCGCTCCGCCGAGCTGCTGGTCGTCGTTCGAGCCCCAGCAGTACGCCTTGCCCCCGGAGACGGCGCACACGTGCCGGCTGCCGGCGGAGAGCGACGTGACGGGCGGCGGCAACGAGGCGTCCAGTCCCTGGGAGTCCGCCTTGTGGTGGTTGGTCCCGCCGCGGCCGAGCTGCCCCGTCTCGTTGGCGCCGTTGCACCGCACGCCGCCAGCGTTCGTGATGCTGCAGCTGAAGTTCTCGCCCGCAGAGATCACCGCGAGGCCCGTGGTCTGGTCGAGGAAGTAGGAGGCCCCCGGGTACACCACCTCCCCGTCGTAGCCGATCTCGCCATACATGTTGTCACCCCACATCGCGACCTGCCCGCCCCCGAGCATCGCGAAGGCGTGCGCAGCGCTCGACCCCGCATAGAGACGCTCCACCGTCGTGTAGTCCTGTGCGAGGCCGGGATTGAAGGCGATGACGAGCCCTGGCGTCGCCGTTCCGCTCGTCCCGAGGGGCAGCGGGCGGCCCAGCTGGCCTGTCGCGTTCACGCCCCAGCACAGGATCCCATGGCCCTTGGCGCTGGCGCAGGCGCTCCCCATCCCCAGGGCGATCGACTCCACGGCGAAGGGGAGCGCCACGGGCTGAGGCTCGCCACGGCTCTTGTAGTCCGCGATGCCGAGCTGCCCGAAGAAGTTCGCGCCCCAGCACTTCACGACGCCCTTCTCGAGGACGCACGCGTGGAGGCGACCGGTGGAGAGCGCGTCGACCGCGCCGAGCGACGCCACCGGCGCGGCGAGCGCACGAGGCGTCGTGCCGCCGTCGCCGAGCTGACCTTCCTTGTTGTCACCCCAGCAGCTCACGCCGGTCGCGCCCCGCGCGCACGAGAAGGATCCGCCCAGCGACAGCTGCTTCACGTCCTTCACGCCCTGCACCGTGACGGGCTTGATGACAGGCTGGGCGGACGCCGGCGCGCCGCACTGCCCCGCGTCGTTGCGTCCCCAGCATCGCACCGTGCCGTCCGTCAGCCGCGCGCAGGTGTGGCCCTCGCCCGCGGCCACCTCGACGACGGCGTTGCACACTCCCGAGCTGCACACCGGCGTCCCGCCGCCGCACGGGGAGGGAGGCCCCCACTGGCCGGACGCGTCGCAGATGCTGGCCGCGCCGAGAGGATCGCAGCGCCCCTCGCCGGGCTTGCAGACCCCGCACTTGCCAGCGCCGTTGCACACTCCCGAGGCGCCGCACTGGGTCCCTGCGGCCGCGGGCGGGTGCGCGGCGGTCATGCCGTTGCACACCTCCGACGTGCACGGGTTGCCGTCGTCCTGCGGCACGTCGGTGGGATCGGCGACGTGGCTCGCTGTGCCGCTCGCGTCGCACGAGACGACCCGGCAGTCGCCCGGGAGCTGCGCGGCGATGCCGACGGGCCCGGCGGGCGCGTTCTTGTTGACGCACGCGCCGCCGTCGCACGCCGCGACCTGGCACGTGCCGACCGCGGGAGGACAGTCGAGCGCGGTCTTGCACGGCACGCCGCTCGCGCCGCCGCCGCTCGTGCCCGCCGCGGCCCCGCCCGCGCCCGCCTTCGCCCCGCCCGCGCCGCTCGCGACCCCGCCCGCGCCGGCCCCGGCCGCCGCCGCGCCGCCCGCGCCCGCCTTCGCGCCGCCTGCGCCGGCGCTCGTCCCCGCCGACCCGCCCGCCGCGGGTGCGTCGTCGCCCCCGGAGCCGCCGCACGCGGCGAGGACGAGGGCGAGGCATGATGTAGCCGTCAAGATTCTTCTCATGCCCCAGTCGTACACCGCCACAGAACCTCGGGCGAGTTCGCGGTGAGGCGCTTGCGCCGTGCGCCCGGACGCGCAAAGAGCGCGCGTCATGCAGCGTGTGGGCTTCGTCGGCTGGCGCGGGATGGTGGGCTCGGTGTTGCTCGAGCGCATGCGCGCCGAGGGTGATTTTCGCGGGTTCGAGCCGGTGTTCTTCACGACGTCGAACGTGGGCGGAGCCCCGCCCGCCGTCGGGCTCGACGCGCCGCCCCTCGCGGACGCGGGCGATCTCGCCGCGCTCTCGGGCCTCGACGTCGTCGTCTCGTGCCAGGGCGGCGACTACACGACCGCGACGCACGGCCCGCTGCGGGCGCGCGGCTGGCGCGGCGCCTGGATCGACGCCGCCTCGACGCTGCGCATGCGCGACGACGCCGTCATCATCCTCGACCCGGTGAACCGCGACGTCATCGACCGCGCCGTCGACGCCGGCGTGCGCGACTTCATCGGCGGCAACTGCACGGTGAGCCTGATGCTGATGGTGATGGCCGGCCCCATCCGCGCGGGGATGGTCGAGTGGATCAGCTCGATGACGTACCAGGCCGCGTCGGGCGCCGGCGCGAAGAACATGCAGGAGCTCGTCCGGCAGATGCAGGTGCTCGGCGAGCGGGCCGGCACGCTCGCGACCGATCCGGCCACGGGCGCGCTCGCCCTCGATAGCAACGTGCAGGAGACGCTGCGCTCCGACGCGTACCCGGTGCGCGAGTTCGGCGTCCCGCTCGCCGCGAGCCTGATCCCCTGGATCGACAAGGCGGTCGCCGACGGCCAGACGCGCGAGGAGTGGAAGGGCCACGTCGAGGCCAACAAGATCCTCTCGCTCTCCCCCGAGGTGCCGATCGACGGCCTGTGCGTGCGCGTGGGCTCGATGCGCTGTCACAGCCAGGCGCTGACGATCAAGCTCCGCCGCGACGTCCCGATCCCCGAGCTCGAGGCCGCGATCCGCGCGTCCAACGAGTGGGCGAAGATCGTCCCGAACGAGCCTGACGCGACCCGCCGCGACCTCACGCCCGTCACGGTCGCCGGCACGCTCGACGTGAAGATCGGCCGGCTGCACGCGATGCGCATGGGCAAGGACCACGTCGCGGCCTTCACCGTCGGCGACCAGCTGCTCTGGGGCGCCGCCGAGCCGCTCCGCAGGATGCTGAAGCTCTGGCTCGCGCGCTGACGGGGTCACTCTCCGGCGGGCTCGTCCGGCGTCGGGCCGCGCCCGTCGATGCGCGCCTTCAGGTACTCCCGACACGCGGGCGCCTTCTTCGACGGCTCGAGCCCGGCGCACACCTCGCGCGCGCACCCGGAGAACACGCTCTCCGGCAGCTCGCGCACCAGCGTGCGCATCGGCTCGCACGCGCCCTCCTCGTCGCCCTGACCGCGCGCGACCAGCGCCTCGGCGAAGAGGGCGTCGTCGCGCAACAGGGAGGTCTTGTGCCGGTCGGCGAGCTTGCGAAACGCAGCGCGCGCCTTCGCCGGATCGCGCAGCTGATCGCGGTAGATCTCGCCGATCTTTAGCTGCGCCATCGAGTACCGAGGTCGCTCGTAGCTGCCCTGCCCGAGCGACGAGACCTCGCGCGGCGCGAGCAGACGCTCGAGATCCTCGACGGCCTTCGCCGGCTCGCCGAGCTCGAGATCCAGCTCGGCCGCGTGCCAGTACGCGTCGTCGAACAGCGAGCCCTTCGGGTAGCCGTGCTTCAACGCGCACCTCACGAACTCTTCACGCGCTTCGCGCCTCCGCTCGGCCTTTCGCAGCATCGTGGCGCGCAGGTAGATGGCGTCCTCCGAGAGCTCGGTCGCCTCGAGCTTGGCCATGCGCGCGTCGAGCCACGCGAGCCCTCCGCCCTTCGCCTTCTCCTCCTCGTGCTCGACGATCTTGCGCAGGCCCCGGCGCGACGACGACGCCGACGGCCGCGCGAAGATGGCCTGCTCGAGCTCGTCGAACCCGAGCCTCTCGTCGCCGGTGTCCGCCTCGAGGAACGCGCGATCGAACGCCGCCCGGTCGCCGCGGGTGCCGTTCGGCGAGCGCGCGAGCAGCGCCTCGAACGCCTTCTTCGCCTCCTCGACGCGCCCCGCCTGCACCAGCGTCGCGGCCTCCAGGTACGCGGCCTCGTCGCGGTCGTAGACGCTCTTCGCGGCCAGGGATGCGTCGTGGTAGCGCGAGGCGGCCTCGTCGTAGCGCCCCGACGATTTGGCGCGATCGCCCGCCGTCTTCGCGCGCTGGTACGCGTCGACCGAGCCGCACCCGACGAGCGCGGCGCAGAGCGCGAGGGCGGAGAGGCGGGCGGTCATCCTGGCGTGGTGAGCGCGCGCGACAGGACGACCGCGGCGCGCTCGACGGCATCGTCGTCGATGTCGAGGTGCACGACGAGCCGAATCGTGCTCGGCGAGAACGCGCTCACGAGCACGCCCTCGGCCCTCGCGGCCGCGACGGCGCAATCGGCCTCGCCCGGCCGGGTGGGCGCCATCACCCGGTTCGTCTCGGGCGTCGGCACGTCGACCCCGGGCAGCGTGGAGAGCCGCGCGGCGAGCCGCCTCGCGCGCGCGTGGTCCTCCGCGAGCCGCGGCAGGTTGTGGTCGAGCGCGAAGAGCGCGGCGGCCGCGAGCACGCCCACCTGGCGCATCCCCGCGCCGAGCATCTTGCGGTGGCGGTGCGAGATCCGCAGCCTGTCGCGATCGCCGACGAGCATCGAGCCCACGGGCGCGCCGAGGCCCTTCGAGAAGCAGACGCTCGCGGTGTCGAACGGCGCGAGCAGCTCGCGCATCGAGAGCCCCGTGCGCACCGAGGCGTTCCACGCGCGCGCGCCGTCGCAGTGCAGCGCGAGCCCGCGAGCCCGCGCGAGCTCGGCGATCGCGAGCACGTCGGCCTGCGGGAACACCCGCCCGCCAGCGCGGTTGTGCGTGTTCTCGATCGCGACCAGCGACGTGCGCGGGTGGTAGTACGCGTCGGGCTTGATCGCGCCGGCGCACGCGGCCGCGTCGAAGAGGCCGCCCTGACCCGCGACCGCGAACTGCACCCCCGAGAGCGCGGGCGCCGCGCCGGACTCGTAGAAGCTCATGTGGGCGCCCTCGCCGATCACGATCTCGTCGCCCCTCCTCGTCGACGCGAGCAGCGCGAGCTGGTTGCCCATCGTGCCGCTCGGGACGAAGAGCGCGGCCTCCTTGCCGGTGAGCGAGATCATCCTCTCCTCGAGCGCGCGCGCCGTCGGATCCTCGCCGTACACGTCGTCGCCGACGTCGGCGCGCGCCATCGCCTCGCGCATCTCGCGCGACGGGCGCGTCACCGTGTCCGAGCGCAGATCGATCACGCCCTCCCCCACCGCGCCGCCGCGCCCAGCGTGCGCTGCTCGCGCGCGCGCGCCGCGATCGTGAGCAGCGGCAGCTCCGGTGACAGCTCCGGCGCGGGCCCCGCCGCGAGCGCCTTCATCGCGCCCTCGATCTGCGGCAGCGCGCCCTCGATCACGAGGTGTCCGAGCGGATCGCGCGGATCGAGCGCAGCCGCGGCCGACAGCGCCGCGAGCGCCGCGAGCACGGGCGACCAGAGCGCGGGCGTCGCGCCGAGCGCGCGGGCGCGGACGACGAGGTGCGCGCCCACGGCCCCGACCACGTGCGCGTCCTCGACGGTGCGAAACGGCCGCGCGTAGTCGTCGAACCCATCACCCGGCAGCGCGACGCCCGGCGCGCCCGCGAGCGCGACGACCGCGTGCGGGACCTCGGGCGCGAACGGCGTCGCTGGCAGCGGCGTGATCGACACCCCGGGCGCGTCGCGGGGGACGCGCACGAGCGCGAAGTCCTTCCTCCCGTCGCGCTCGCCCCGCACCGCGAGCACGAGGAGCGCGTCCGCGATCGGCGCCAGGGTCGCCCAGCGCTTCTCGCCCGTCACCCGCGCGCCGTCGAAGGCGCAGCGCACGTCGCGCGGGTGGCCCCCCGCTGCCTCCGTCACGCACAGGCTCGCGAGCTCGGCGGGCGCGATCGAGGGGACGAGCCGGTGAAGCGCCGCTTCATACCCGAGCGCGAACGCGACGCCGATCGACCGAGACGCCGCGCCCGCCGAGAGCGCGCGCTCGAACGAGGTGCCCGCGGTCCCTCGCGCGAGGTGCTCGTCGAAGGCGGCGCGCACGTCCGGCGGCAGCGGCGCCGAGGGTGCCGCGAGCGCGTCGAGCGAGCTCAACTCGGCGGCCCCCCAGGCGGGATTTCGTCGGGGCGGGGAGGCCGGACGTGCGGCAGCGATCGCCGCTCACACGCGCCGAATTCCAGGTAATTTGCGCGCGCGGCGACGAGGCTCGGCTCGTTCGCGGCGTTCGCGAGGTGCGGGTTCGCGCGCTGATCGGGGTCGTCCTCCCAGAAGCACACGAGGCAGATGTCGTAGTCGCCCTCCGCGTCCTCGGCCCCGTCGAGCGTGAGGTGCCCGCAGCAGGGGCACGGGCGGCGCACGGCGAACTCGACGCTCATCCCGCCAGCGCGTGCTTCGCGATGACGAGGCGCTGCACCTCGCTCGTCCCCTCGCCGATCTCGCAGAGCTTCGCGTCGCGCAGGTGCCGCTCGACCGCGAACTCGCGCGTGTAGCCGTAGCCGCCGTGGATCTGCAGCGCGCGGTTGCACGCCCTCGACGCGGCCTCGCTCGCGAAGAGCTTCGCCATGCTCGCCTCGCGCGAGTACGGCCTGCCCTGGTCGGCGAGGGACGCCGCGCGCCACACGAGCCAGCGCGCCGCGTCCATCTCGACCTTCGAGTCGGCGAGCATCCACTGCACCGCCTGGAACTCCGAGATGCTCTTGCCGAACTGCTTGCGATCCTTCGCGTAGCCGACGGCCATGTCGATGACGGCGCTGCCGAGCCCGAGGCTGAGCGCGGCGATCGAGACGCGGCCGCGGTCGAGGATCTTCATCGTGTCGATGAACCCGCGATCGACCTCGCCGACCCGCGCCGAGTCGTGCACCCGCACGTTCTCGAGCGTCAGCTCGGCCGTGTCGCTCGAGCGCATGCCGAGCTTCAGCAGGTGCTTCGACGCTCGAAACCCGGGGGTCCCGTGGTCGACGACGAACGCGGTGATGCCGCGCTGCTTCGGCGCCTCCTTGTTGGTGCGCGCGAGCACGACGCAGAACCCGCCGACGCTGCCCTGCGTGATGAACATCTTCGTGCCGTTCAGCACCCAGTGGTCGCCGTCGCGCACGGCCGTCGTCGCGAGCCCGGCCGAGTCGCTGCCGGAGCCCGGCTCGGTGAGCGCCCACGCCGCGAGCCACTCGCCGCTCGCCGCCTTCGGCAGGTACCGCTGCTTCTGCTCCTCGGTGCCGAACGCGAGGATGTGCCCCGTGCCGAGCCCGTTGTGCGAGGCGATGGTCAGCGCGAGCGAGCCGTCGACGCGCGCGGCCTCCTCGACCGCGATCGCGTACGAGAGCGTGTCCATCGCCGAGCCGCCGTACGCCTCGGGGATGCGCACGCCGAGCAGGCCCATCTCGGCGAGCTTCGGCACGAGCTCCGTGGGGAACCGCTCCTCCTCGTCCCACCTCCGCGCGTGCGGCGCGACCTCCCGCGCGAAGAACTCTCGCAGGCTCGACTGCAGGATCTGGTGGTGCTCGCTCAGCTCGAAATCCATCGTGGTCCTCTCTCGCTCACTTCACCGCGTCCAAGAGGGCGCGGACCTTCGTGATCTTCTCGTCCTTCGGCAGCGACGTCTTCGCGGTCTCCGCCGGGGTCGCGCCGGCCGACAGCGCGAACGCCTCGTCGCCGACGCCAACGACGAGCTTGCCCGCGCGGGCGACGATCCACTCCGCCTTCGGCGCGCCCTCGCCCTCCTGCACCATGAGCCGCGCCGCGGCCTCGCCGAGCGCCTTCTCCTCGGTCGTGCCCTTCTTCTTCATCAGCGTCTTCTGCACGTCCTTCGCCTGCGCGGCGTCGTCCTTCGAGATCACCATCACGCGGTAGCGCTTGTCTCCCTCGCGGTAGAACCCGAACGCCGCCGGCCCCGTGCCCGCCTCGCCGAGCGCCTTGTCGAGCGAGTAGACGACGCCGAGGGGGAGGAGGCCAGGCGCCGGCAGCTTCGCGACGGCGGCGGGCGGCGCGGCCGGGCCGGGGAGCTTGTCGACGATGCCCTTCGCGATCCCGGGCAGCACGCGCTCGGCGCTCTCGCGGAGCTTCTTCTCGTCGCCGCTCTCGCCGGTCGAGACGTACGAGAGCTCCACGAGGTACGCGCCCTTCCATGCGTAGAGGGAGCCCGTGCCCATCGCCGCGGGCGCGCCGATGTCCGCGCGCTTCGGCATGTCGGGGCGCGTCGGATCCTCGTCGCTCGTCACGCGCTTCGTGAACATCGCGTACGCGTGATCGGCGCTCGCGAACTGCGACAGATCGACGGTGACCGTCGCGCCGCTCGGGCCGCCGTCGACGTAGTCGACGCGCACGGTGCGCTTGACCTGGTGAGCGCGGTAGAGCTCGCAGCCGCCGTCGAACAGCGAGCAGATGCCGTCGATGGGCTTCGGCGCCTTCTCCCCGAACGCCTGCGTCTCGCCGTCGGGGTTGACGCAGTACCCCGCGAGGGCTCGCGGGAAGAACGCCGCCGCGACCGAGTCCTTCACCTCGCCGCCCCCCGACGCGCAGCCGCCGGCCTTCGCGGACGCCGTCGCAGCGGGCGGCGGTGGGGCGCCGCGCTGCCCGGGCCCCGCGCCCGACGAGCCCTTGTCGCACCCCGCGACGAGCATGAACCACGCGGCGAGCAAGACCCTGGTGCGCATTTGGCCTCCTTTACGGGCTCGTCCGCGCCGAGGCAACCGCGCGCCGCGCCGTCACGGCGCGGGTGCGAACCTTTTTTCGTAGCGTCGCAATCTTTGGGAGCGGGCGTCGGCGCGCGGTGCCGAATGCGTCGGTCTTTCGGGCTGCTCCGACGGGCACGGCGCTTGCTGGGCCGGATCAGCCGCCGTGCCCACGCGTCCCGGACCTCAGAAGAACCTCCGCGGCTTCACGCTCGTGGAGCTGGCGGTCGTCGTGATCGTGATCGGCATCCTGGCGGTCATGTCGATGCCGTCGATGATCGGCGTGCAGCGCGACCGCCGCGCGAACGAGGTCGCCCAGGGGCTCGCCGCGTTCTACCGCCTCGGCAAGGCGCGCGCGGTCGGGCGGGGCGCGCCGCAGCTCATCCGCTACACCGCCTCGGGCCCCGGCGGAGCGCCGATCTGGACGATGCACGAGGCCATCTCGACGGGCGCGGTCGGGGGCGGCGTCTGCGTCGACTCGCCGCTCCAGACGAGCTGCAACGGGCTCGTGTGGCAGCCCGCGATGGCGACGAACGGCTCGACGAAGTTCGTCGCGTCGTTCCCGGATTCCACCTCCCAGTACGTCGGCTACGAGATGCAAGACCCGGCCGCGACGGCGATCGGCGGCACGTACGATCTCTGCTTCACGCCGGGCGGCGTGACGTTCGCGCGGGCGGGCAACGGCCCGTTCTCGACGCTGACCGGCGTGCCGCGGGCGCGCGTCTACCGGAAGGGCGCCGCGCAGACGGGCGTCAACAAGTGGGTCATCTTGCCCCCCAACGGGCTCGCGAGGGTGCAGCTGTGAGGGGGCATCTGCGCGGCTACACTGTCATCGAGGTGATGATCGCGATGGCGGTGCTCACCATCGCGGCCGCCGGCCTCATCTCGCTGCAGCGGGTCTCCACGGTGGGCAACATGCAGGCGAAGGAGATCGCCGTGGCGTCGCACGTGGCCCGCACCTGGATCGACCGCCTGCACGTCGACTCGACGCGGTGGAACTTCCCCTCGCCGGCGTACCCCAACGATCCGACCGACATCGCCGACACCGTCTGGCTGCGCAACGTCACGACGACTCCGAACATCTGGTTCCGCCCCGCCGACTCGGCCGAGGGCACCGCGGCCTTCGACGCGCTCGGCAACAACCTCCCGATGAACGGCACCGATCCGGCCGTGTTCTGCGCCAACCTGCGCCTCGCCTGGATGAACCCCCCCAACACGAACCGCCGGGGCGACCCCGAGTCGGTGCGGGTCGAGGTGCGCGTCCACTGGCGCCGCGCGAAGGTGTTCAACATCTCGGGCGGCATCACCCCCGGCCCGCTATGCGCCGTCAACCCGGTCGACCTCGACACCCCCGCGAAGGCGCCGCTGGCGCAGTTTCACTTGCTGTACGAGATGACCTCCGTCGCGAAGCAGGTGATGCAGTGAGCCGCCCCGTCCGCGTCGGGCGCGCGTTCCGCGGCTTCACGATGCTGGAGCTCCTGGTCGCGGTGATCGCTGGCACCCTCGTCGCGATGGCGGCGTTCGGCTTCGCCAAGGCGTCGACGCGGAACTTCTCCCAGGAGTCGCGGCTGGCCGCCGCCGGCGCCGCGGTCACGCAGGGGTTCCGACGGCTGACGAACGACATCCAGCGGGCCGGCTACCAGTCCTCCGCGCACCTGCGCCGCGACTACCGGTTCAAGCGCACCGGGGTCTGCGAGGATCCGAGCACCTCCGTCGCCGGCATCGCCAACCTGCAGAGCATCCTGGTCGAGCCGCACGGCACCTACGCGCCGACGGGCACGGCGTCTCCGGCGACCAACCTGATGGTCGCCGACCGCCTCACGCTGTCGGGGATGTACTCGCTGAACGATCTGCTCGACATCAAGGCCGTGCAGACGGCGGGCGGGGTCATCACGGTCACGCTCGACACCGAGACCCGCGCGTTCCGCGAGTACATGGGGCCCGTGCAGTCCGCCGCGCGCCTCGCGGAGGCGTTCCGCCCCGGCCGCATCGCGCGCATCTACGACGCCAACTCGGGCTTCTCGCACTACGGCGTCGTCGCCGGCAGCAACCTCGGCGCCGGCACCGCGCAGGTGCTGCTCAGCGCCATCAGCCGCGTGATGATCAAGGGCACGGGCTTCGCCGGCGCGACGCGGGAGGGCGGCGAGTCGTGCGGCCTCGACCAGTCGGGGGCGGGCAACCGGTTCATCGGCGTCGTCAACCGCTACCGCTACGAGGTGCGCGATCTGCGCAACGATCCGTCGTACGCGCTCCTCTACCCCGCCTCGATCGACCTCGGGCTCGGCGCGACGGTGACGACCGGCGCACAGGAGGCGGGCCGCATGGAGCTCGTCCGCACGGAGCTCGACGTGCAGGGCACGCCCATGGGCAGCAACGAGCTCATCGCCGAGTACGCGGTGCGCCTGAGGTTCGGCGGCACCGTCGACACCGCGCAGCCGCCCGCTGCCAACTCCGATCTCCGCTACCAGCCCAGCGTCTCGCGCCTCGACATCGGCAACCCGCTCTTCTACCCCTACGTCGCCAGCGTGGCGGGCGGCGGCCAGCTGTCTCCCGGGCGCGTCAAGGCGCTCGGCGTGATGTTCGCGGTGCGCTCGCGCGAGTTCGATCGCCGCAACGCGCTCCCCAACCCTGTCACCCCGCAGAACCTCCCGGGCGGCATCTACCGCTACGAGTACCCGCTCAACAGCGGCAACTTCGCCCGGGTCCGGACGCTGCAGGCCGACGTCGCCCTCTCCAACCAGCTCGCGGAGTTCCGATGACCCCGGCCCAGCTGAAGCTCCGCCTCGCGCGCCGCCGCGGTCGCGGCACCACGGTGTTCGTCGTCGTCCTCGTGATGACGATGCTGACGACGATGGGCGTCTTCGCGGCGCGCACGGCGAGCCTCAACCAGCTCGCGTCGGGCTACGACCGTCAGAGCGAGCAGGTCGCGCTCCTGTCGCAGCACGGCGGCACGTCGATGGCCATGCTGCTCTCCGATCCCCACGCGTACATGCAGATGGCGCAGGGGCGCTCGGCGACGGGCACGGCGCTCTCGGCCTCCGACACCGACAGGTGCGTCGCCGAGCGCGCGCTCGCCGGCGCGCCCGCCGCGCTGCGCCTGCGCAACTGCGTCCCGCTGTCACTCAACAAGATTGACTCCAAGCTCAAGGTGCGCCAGGCGGCGGCGCTCGTGGCGCCCGCTGTCAGCCTGGTCGCGCCGCCCAACGGAGGCTCGCCCAACGTCGACCCGGGCCTGAACACCGCGGGCAGCCTCGGGCCGTACCTGTTGCGCCCGGACGTGCGCGTCGAGATCACGGATTTCACGCCCATCGGGCAGGGCGCGCCCGGGTACGACGCCACCCGGGGGCCTCCCCCCTTCCACCGCGTCACCGTCTCGGTCGTCTCCCAGATCCAGCCGCTCGACAGCATCTCGGGCCAGAGCGCCAACGTCGCCAGCGTCTGCGGCGGCGCCGCCGTGGCGACCCGGCTGACGGGGCGCGGCGTCATCACCTTCTCGACCCCTTGAGGAGCCTCCATCCATGCGCGCGCTAGCTCTCCGCTCCTTCGTCCTCGCCGCCGCCGCAGCGGGTTGTGTCGTGTCGAGCGCCGCGACGGCCCGCGCGCAGGCCGACACCAACCCGCCGCTGCCGAACGCGCTGCTGCTCGTCGACACGTCGGGATCGATGGAATACATGATCGGCGCCGACGCCACGGGCAAGCCGCGCCTGCCCGCGTGCACGCCGGGCGCGCCGGCGTCGACGAACGAGCAGAACCGCTGGACGACGCTCGTCTCCGTGCTCACGGGCGAGCCGCAGAGCTACTCCTGCTACCCGCAGCCGCGCGTCGCCGGCAAGTTCACCGACGAGTACAAGCTCGGCGGCAGCGCCGACCCGGGTGACAAGGACTACTACCTGCCGTACCACCGGATCGTCTCCGGCAACTGCGTGATGGGCCCCGACCAGTCGAGCTGGCCCGTCCTCGGCGGCGGCGGGGTGTTCGCCTTCCCCCCGAACGCGCTGAAACCTCACAAATTCGACGACCCGCTCGTCGCCTGCGCCGCGCCCTTCCAGCAGTACAAGGACGGGCTGATGGACGCGTTCTCGGACAACGTCCGCTTCGGCCTGATGACCTTCGACTCGAGCACCGGCGCGCAGGCCGGGCTCGTCGCCCCCGATCAGCCGAACCACCTCTCCGGCATCGCGGGCGGCTGGAGCTACTTCCCCGGTTGGCACACCGGCAGCGGCAGCCCCGCGCAGGGCAACCCGGAGCTGTGCACGACGCCGCAGGGCATCGAGGTCGGCGCGCGCAACCCGGCGGCGCCGCCGTGGGAGGGCAAGCTCGTCGGCTTCGGCGATCCGACGGCGTCGGCGGCGTCCCTCGCGGTGCAGAACGACAAGATCCAGCGCGCGCTGCTCGCGCTCCGCCCGTTCGGCGCGACGCCGATCGCCGGCATGATGGCCGACGCGGAGTACTTCTTCCGCAGCGACCCGATGCTGGATCCCTCGCAGAACAACAAACCGTTCGGCCCGAAGGACGATCCGTTCATCAACCAGGGCTGCCGCGACGCCTTCGTCGTCCTCTTGACGGACGGCGCGCCCAACCTCGACCTGCGCGCCGGCTGCGCCAACAACCCGCCCCCGCCCGGCGGCTGCCCGTGGGCGCCCGGCGGCGTCTGCCCGCAGGGGACGTGCCCCTACCGGCGCCCGTGGGAGACCGCGCAGGCCCTCGCCCAGCCCGCGCTCGGCCGCCCCATCAAGACGTTCGTGGTCGGGTTCGCGGTGTCGACCGTCGGCCCCAACGGCCCCACGCAGATCAAGTGTGATCAGCTCACGCCAGTGGGCAGCCCGGTCTTCGACCCCGGCGGCAAGTGCACGCCCCCCATCGCGGACGAGGGCCTCGCCGCGTGCTGCGAGCTCTCCAAGATCGCGTTCTACGGCGGCACGATGAACGCCCGGTTCGCCGACGACAAGGTCGCGCTGCGCAAGGCGCTGAACGACATCTTCAACCAGATCGCCAGCAAGACGACGACCCGCACGCTGCCGGTGTTCACGAGCGGCGTCGGCGCCATCAACGGCACGTACCAGTTCTACTCCTCGTTCTACGTGCAGACGGGCGGCATGTGGGCGGGCGTGCTGGAGCGCAAGCGAGAGACGTGCGTCGGCGTCGTCCCGACCCCGCAGAACGTCGACAAGAGCTACGGCGATCAGTTTCACGAGAACGTCGAGGTCAGCGATCCGGCGCACCCGCGCTACTTCTACACTGTCATCGCCGATCCGGTGAACGGCGTGCACCCCTCGGCGGGCACGATCCGCGGCATCGCGCCCGGCAGCGCGGCGTCGCCCGGCCCGCCCACGATCGCGACCGACGGCCTCGGCGCCCACAGCGGCAGCTGGATCCAGGGCAAGGGCCCGGACATCGTCCCCGCCATCCCGCCCGCCGTCGCGGAGGTCATCTCCGGCTCGACCAGCACGTGCACGTCCTCGGTGGAGACGCTGACCCCGCTGCAGTGCCGCGATCGCATCCTCAAGTGGAACCTCGGCCTGCCCACCGGGCACCCGTTCTACACCCGCGAGACGTCGCAGTTCGGCGCCATCTACCACGCGACGCCGACGGTCGTGGGGCCGCCCGGCGGGTTCGTGCGCGACCCGACCTACGTCGCGTACCGCGCGGTGAAGGCGGCGCGACCGGTCGTCCTCTACTCGGTGACGACGGACGGGCAGCTGCACGCCTTCAAGGTGGCGGACGCGACGGGCAACGACAAGTTCCAGAACCAGAACAACGAGATGTGGTCGTTCATGCCTCCGACAGTGTTGCCGGGGCTGAAGACGCTGTACCCGGGCGTGCAGCAGACGCTGCTCGACGGCACCGCGATCGTGAAGGAGCTGAAGGTTCGCGAGTCGACCGCCCAGGCCATCAGCGCCTCGGCCTCCGGCACGGGCTCCGCGTGGGCGACGGTGCTGGCCGCCGGCTTCGGCCCGCGCTCGGCCGGCTACTACGCGCTCGACGTCACCGACCCGGAGCCCGTCGTGGGGCAGCCCACGTCCGGGCCCAAGTTCCTCTGGCAACTGGTGACCGACGACGCCGGCAACCGCGCCTTCGGGCGGCGCGGCACCCCCGCGCTCACGACGCTGGTGCTCGACACCCCCAACGGCAAGGAGTCGGTGGCCGTCGCCATCCTGCCCGGCGGTGACAGTGATCCGGTCGACCCGAACGGCGCGCCGGACGAGGAGCCGACGCTCACGACCCAGAGCCTGATGGCGGCGCCGTACTCGCCCCGGACGCTGGTGCGCAAGTACGCGCCGACGGATCCGTCTCGCTCGCTGACCATCGTCCGCGTCGACAACGGCGAGGTCATCCGGCGCTTCTCGCCGCTGACTGTGAAGGCCGCGCTGTCGCCCATCCTCGGCAACCGCACGACGACGGCGCCGTTCGACGCCCCCATCGCAGGCGTGCCGGTCCCGTACCCGGCGGGCACGGGCAGCATCGCCAGCCGCGCCTACGTCGGCGACCGCGAGGGGCGCATGTGGCGCGTCGATCTGTCGTCGACCAACCCGCAGAACTGGAAGGTGGACCTCTTCTGGGACGCCTTCGCCAAGCCGCGCGCCCTGCCCCCCACCGGCGGCCAGCCCGTCCACATCGAGCCGACAGTGTCGGTCGACACCGTCGGCAACCCGGTCGTCATCTTCGCGACCGGCGACCAGGACTCGCTGTCCCCGACGCCCGCGCTGCGCAACGTCATCTGGTCGGTGCAGGAGACCGCCAGCATCACGGGCGCCCTGCAGACCAGCGTCAACTGGCACCTCGGGTTCGGCAACGAGGTGCTGTCCCCCTCCGTCCCCGGCGTCAGCACCAGCTGGGTCGACGGCCAGCGGGTGACGGGCCCCATCAGCATCTTCAACGGGGCGGTCTACTTCTCGACCTTCCGCCCGCCGGCGCTCACCGATCCCAACGTGTGCGCGCTCGGCAGCAGCGTGCTCTGGGGCGTCGATTTCGTGCACCCCAACCTCGGGACGGAGGCGCCCGTCGGCAGGCTCGGCGCGCTCGGCGAGCCGGCCGAGGTCATCCCCGACTCCATCCTGTTCGGCGTCGGGATCACGCGCGGCGCGTCCTGCTTCAACACCCAGGCGGGCGGCGCGAGCGACGATCCTTACATCGGGTTCGGCAACGGCATGACGGTCGGTGACACCGCCGCCCCGCAGTACAAGCTGGTCCTCCAGACGGGCCCGAAGACGGGGTCGACGCCCGGCGGGCAGCAGAAGACGAACATCCAGGAGCGCGTGCTGAAGAGCCCCGCCAGCCTCTCGCAGCTGGGATCGTGGGCCGGGGTGATCGATTGATCCGCGCGTCGGCGATCGCTGCGCTCGCCCTCGCTTCGCTCCACGGCGGGTGCAAGCGCGAGCCCACCATCGTCGACATCCTCCCGCCGCGCGCGAGCGCGACGTCGACGGCGCAGCCCGTCCCGGTCGACAAGCTCCTGCCCGGCGAGCTGCCGGAGGGGACGGAGAAGGCGTACGGGCTGGCGCTGCCGCGAGGGTTCCGCGTGGTGCGCAGGTTCGACGACTCGATCGTCGCGGAGGGCCCGGCGCCGCGCGGCGAGGTCGTCAGCTACCTCCGGCGCAGGGTCGAGGCCGCGACCGTCGAGGAGACGAAGGCGTCGGTCACGCTGAAGGCGGCGAGGGTGAAGGCCGCGAAGGGGCCGCCCTTGCGCCTCAGCGTCTCCGACCTCGGCGGCGTCACCGAGATCTCGCTGCAGGATCTGACCCCGCCCCCGGTCGACACGACGCTGACGGAGGAGGAGCGCTGGCGTCGGGCCGGCCTGAAGCCCACGGGCGAGGTGCTCGATCCGACCCGCGCGATGTGACGGAGTGACGCGCGCGGCGGGAGGGAAGACCTCGTCCGTCCCGCCCACGCCGAGGCGATGGCTTCCCCCAGCACGCGCCTGGTCGACGAGGCGACCTCGCGTACTACCGTGCCTTCTTCGGCTTCGGCGCCTTCTTCGCGTCGAGCAGCCGCTCGTAGTTGACCAGCCGCAGCCCTTCGCGCGGCGCCGTCTTGAGCCACAGCTGCTCGCGCGTGTCCGCCGGGTACGGCGTCATCATCCCGTAAGTCACGGGCGCCTCCACCTTGGCGAGCGTCACCAGGTCGTCGCCGACCACGCCGAGAATCTCGACCTTCTTGTCGAACATCACGACCACGCGGCCCGAGCTCGTCAGCCAGGTTCCTTTCGCCGGGATCCTGCTGACCTCGCGGAAGGCGCCGTCGTCGCCTCTGCGCAGCAGGCGCACGTGCCCGGCCTTTCCGCTGTCCACCATCACGACGACGGTGTCGTCGTCACCGACGTAGTCCGCGCTCCAGACCTTCGGCCCGGCCGGCTTGCCATCGACCAGTCCGCTCACCACGACGGTCGGCTCGGGGGCCGCGCCGATCTCGAGGATGTGCCCCGTCCCGTGGGCTTCCATGTGCGCGAGGAAGCGCGTGCCCGAAGGCGACGCGTGCAAGCGCTGGAAGCGCCAGTCTCCGGCGAGGTCGAACGTGCGCGTCTCACCGCCGTCGTGAACCCACAGCTTCGTCTCCGCGCCCTTGATCGTCTGGGCCGCGCCCGGGTTGTAGACGCCCATGCTCTTGAGGAAGGCGATGGTCGTCTCGTCCATCAAGGGCGCGGGCATGTCGACAAGGCGGTAGCTGTAGCCGGCGGTGGCGCCGCGCGACGTGGTCACGAGGGTCTCCGGCATGCACTCGGCCAGCGCGGCGGCCGCCGCTGCGCTCGGTCCGAGGGCCGGCAGTGCACCCGGCACGAGCGCGGGTCCGCCCTCCGCGAGCGCCGCGTCGGCGACGGCTCTCGCGCTCTGGTCCCGCAGCCGCGCGAGCGCGGCGTCGAGCGCGGCGTCGGCGCGCGCGGGGATGGGATCGCTCAGGTCGCCGGGCCCGTCGGTCCACGCGTCGATGCGGTGGTGGATGCCGATCCCGGCGACGTCGAACGGGCGGTCGAACGACGGCGCGAGACCGAGCCGGTTCCAGTGGAGACCCTCCTCTGCCTTGACCTCGCAGGCGGTGGCGTTCAGCACCTCGTCGAGCGGCACGACCGCGTGGATCGCGCGCAGGCACGCGTCCACCGTCGCGAACGTGTCTCGGCTCTCGTAGTGCGTCGCGAGGAGCACGTCGGGCCCGTCGGTGACCCAGACGTTCATCGACTTCGTCCGCGGGAACGCCCTGACCAGGCACGCCGCGATGCCGTCGCGCTCGCCGGCACCGAGCTCGGCCCACGGCCGCGTGAACCGGACCATCCAGAGCAGGCTGTCGCGCCAGTCCCCCACGGAGCACCCGAAGTACCGGAAGGGGAACCCTCCGGGATTCTCCCCGTCGCCCGCGGTCGGGGGCTTCGCCGCTGCGCCGCCGTCATCGGTCGCGCCGGCCGCCGGCGTGGCAAGCGGCGACGTGCCTCCGCCGAGCAACGCCATCAGCTCGGCCTCGCCCATGACGGGCACGCCGAGCAACTTCGCCTTCTCGACCTTCGAGCCCGCCTTGGCGCCTGCGAAGACGACGTCGGTCTTCTTCGAGACCGAGCCAGCGACCGTGGCCCCGAGCGCTTCGAGCTTCGCCGTCGCCTCCTCGCGCGTCAGCTGCTCCAGCGTGCCCGTGATGACGACTGTTTTTCCCCCAAGCTCCACGCGACCCTCCTCGACGCCCTCCAGCGTGCCCCGCCTTGTCTACACGAGTTGCCTCGTCCTGTCGCGCTCGAGCCGCCGTTGCCGCCCTGCCCCACCATCGTCGTGCACGCCGACCGCGGCCGCGGCCCGGTCAACCGTCGCGTGCTCGGCGCGCACCACGCAAGCGCTCGGCGCCGCGCGGCGAGGTCGTCAGCTACCTCCGGCGCAGGGTCGAGGCCGCGACCGTCGAGGAGACGAAGGCATCGGTCACGCTGAAGGCGGCGAGGGTGAAGGCCGCGAAGGGGCCGCCCTTGCGCCTCAGCGTCTCCGACCTCGGCGGCGTCACCGAGATCTCGCTGCAGGATCTGACCCCGCCCCCCGTCGACACGACGCTGACGGAGGAGGAGCGCTGGCGCCGCGCCGGCCTGAAGCCCACGGGCGAGGTGCTCGATCCGACCCGCGCGATGTGACGGAGTGACGCGCGCGGCGGGAGGCGATAGAGGCGGCGCGTGACCGTCGAGACGCCGCTCCGCCGCACCCCTCTGTACGAAGAGCACAAGCGCCGCGGAGGCCGGATCGTGCCGTTCGCGGGCTGGGAGCTGCCGGTGCAGTTCGCCGGCATCAGCGAGGAGCACCGCGCCGTCCGCACGGCCGCGGGTGTGTTCGACGCGAGCCACATGGGCGAGCTGCGCCTCGAGGGCGAGCGCGCCGCCGAGGTCGTGAACCACGTGATCACCGGCGACGTGGGGCGCGTCGTCGACGGCCAGGCGCTCTACACCTGCGCGGTCGACGAGCGCGGGATGATCCTCGACGATCTCATCGTGTACCGCGCGGGGCCGACGAGGTTCCTCGTGGTGGTCAACGCGTCGAACGTCGCGAAGCTGTCGGCGCACTTCGCCGCGCACGCGGCCGAAAAATGCGAGTTCGAGGACGTCTCGGCGGACACCGCGCTGCTCGCGCTGCAGGGCCCGCGCGCGCTCGAGGTGCTGGCGCTGCTCGGCCGCGACGGCGCCGATTGCGCGAGCTTGCCGAGCTTTCACTTCCGCGACGCCGTCATCGCCAACACGCCCGTGAGCGTCGCGCGCACCGGCTACACGGGCGAGGACGGCGTCGAGATCTTCTGCAAGTGGGGCGACGCCGCGCAGCTGTACGCGCGCATCCTCGACGCGGGCCGTGATCTCGGCGCGGTGCCGGCGGGCCTCGGCGCGCGCGACACCCTGCGGCTCGAGGCGCGCCTGTCGCTCTACGGCAACGACATCGACGAGACGACGAACCCGCTCGAGGCCGGGCTCTCGTGGATCGTGAAGCTCGACAAGCCCGCGTTCGTCGGGCGCGACGCCCTGCTCGCGCTGAAGGCGAAGGGCCTGTCGCGCAAGCTCGTCGGGTTCCAGATGGTGGGCCGCGGGATCGCGCGCCACGGCTACCCGATCAAGGGCGCCGACGGCGCGGTGATCGGCGTCGTCACGAGCGGCGGCCCCTCGCCGACGCTGGGCACCAACATCGGCCTCGGCTACGTGCCCGTCGCGTCGGCCGGCGTGGGCTCGAAGATCTTCGTCGACTGCCGCGGCAAGGACGTCGAGGCAGTGGTCGCCCAGACACCGTTCTACAAGCGCGCGCCGCGCACCTGAAGGAGACACATGGACCAAGTTCGAGACGGGCTTCTCTACACGAAGGATCACGAGTGGGTCGCCGGAGACGCCGCCGGCCGCAAGGTGGGGATCACCGCGTACGCCGTCGAGCAGCTCGGCGACATCACGCTCGTCACGCTGGACGTGAAGCCCGGCGACGCCGTCGAGGCGGGCAAGGTGTTCGGCACCGTCGAGAGCGTCAAGACGCTGAGCGATCTGTACGCGCCCATCGGCGGCACGATCGTCGCGGTCAACGCCGAGCTCGACCAGCGGCCCGAGCTCGTGAACGAGAGCTGCTACGACGGCGCCTGGATGATCACGATCGCGAGCGACGCCGCGCCGGAGGGCCTGATGGACGCCGCCGCGTACCGCGCGTTCCTCGCCCAGGGCGCGCACTAGCCGCGCTCGCACCGTCGACACGAGGGCTCGCGGCCACGCGCCGCGGGCCCTCTCTCCTTTTTGTCCCCACCCTCCCCCACTCACCCGCCTCCACGCGGCGATCAGGCGGTGCCTACATGGCCGCACCTGAACCGATCATCCGCGTCCACAATGGCATGTTGACCGACAATCCAGGGCCCGCGTAGCTTCCCGCCACCCGGTGGGGAGAAGTGGTGATAAGTGTCGCCGCCGGGCCGAAGGGAATGTTCCGAGGACAGTTCGAGCACGCGATGGACGGGAAGGGGCGGGTCGCCCTTCCGTCTCGCTATCGCGACGCGCTGGCGAGGTCGGGCGACGAGCGCCTGATCGTCACGCGCGGGCTCGGCGCGCCGTGCCTCGACGTCTTCCCGATGAAGCGCTGGGAGGAGCTCGAGGCGCGCGTCGCCGAGCTGCCGAGGTTCGACGCGAACGTCGTGAAGCTGCGCCGCCTCTACGTGTCGGCGGCGGTCGAGTGCGAGCTCGACGCGCAAGGGCGCCTGCTCGTCCCGCCGTCCCTCCGCGAGCTCGCGAAGCTCGAGAAGGGCGTGATGTGGGCCGGGATGATCGAGAAGGCCGAGCTGTGGGCGGCCGACGAGTGGGCCCGCGCGAACGCCGAGACGGTCGTCGACGCCGCGTTCCTGCACGCGCTCGGCGCGGAGCTGAAGCTGTGAGCCGCGTCGGCGTCGCCTTCCGGCTGTGGCCTCGCACGTTCGAGGAAGAGGAGCAGACGATGAGCGCTTTCGAGCACCGCACGGTCATGCGCGACGAGGTGATCGAGCGGCTCGACGTGGGCGCCGGCACGTACGTCGACGCCACGCTCGGCGGCGGCGGCCACACCGAGGCCCTCCTGTCGGCGCACCCGGGCGCGCGCGTCATCGGGGTCGATCGCGATCCTCGCGCGCTCGCGGCGGCGGCGGCGCGCCTCGCGCCCTTCGGCGCGCGCTTCACGCAGGTGCACGGCGCGTTCGGCGAGCTGCCCGACCACCTCGCGGCGCTGGGCGTCGCCTCGGTCGACGGCGTCGTCGCCGACCTCGGCGTCAGCTCCCCGCAGCTCGACGATCCGGCGCGCGGCATGAGCTTCCGCGCGGAGGGCCCGCTCGACATGCGGATGGATCCGACGCGCGGCGAGACGGCGGCAGAGCTCATCGGCCGCCTCGACGACGACGCGCTCGCGGACGTGCTGTTCCACTACGGCGAGGAGCGCCGCAGCCGCCGCATCGCTCGCTGCATCAAGCGCGCAGACGCCGACGGGCAGATGACGACGACCACCGAGCTGCGCCGCGCCGTCATCCGCGCCGTGGGCCCCGCGCGCGTGGGCGGCGTCGACCCGGCGACGCGGACCTTCCAGGCGATCCGCATCGCGGTCAACCGGGAGCTCGACGAGCTCGAGAGCCTGCTGCGCGTCGCCTCGCAGCTGGTCGCGCCGGGCGGCGCGCTGGCTGTGATCTCGTTCCACTCGCTCGAGGACCGCCTGGTGAAGCGCGCCCTGTCGGACAAGGAGACGTGGACGCCCGTGACGAAGAAGCCGCTCGTCGCGTCGGACGCCGAGCAGCGCGACAACCCCCGCTCCCGCAGCGCGAAGCTGCGGGTCGCGCGGCGATCCCAGGGCCCCTCGCAGGAGCAGGGGCAGGCGGCGCCGACGAGCACGATGCGGCTGCGCGCGGGGCGCGGCGAGGTCGAGGACGAGGGCGAGCGGTGAGCCACCACCGGCCGTTCCTCACGCTGTGGACGCTCGCGGTCGCGGCGAGCGTGCTCGCGTTCGTCGTGCACCTCGCGATGCGCGGGCGGACGATGGCGCTCGCGTACGAGCTCGGCCAGAAGCGCGCGGAGCAGGCGCGGCTCCGGGAGATCAAGCGCGTGCTCGAGCTCGAGGTCGCGAGCTACCAGACCCCGCAGCGCGTGGAGATCGTCGCGCGCACGACGCTGCGGATGGAGCCGCCCGCGCCCGAGCGCATCATCAACCGGCCGGGGCCGGCGGAGCCTCGGGCCGCGAGCGGCGCCGATCGCGCGCCCGTCGCCCTGCGCGGCGGAGCCGGCGCCCGCGCGGCCGGGTCGAGCGCCGCCGCGGCCGCCCCCGCGCCGACGGCGACCGAGCTGCTCGCGCCGCGCATCACGCCCCCGAAGACGGCGCTGCCCGCCGCGTCCGCGGAGGCCACGCCGTGAAGAACCTCGAGCCCGAGCGCGCGCGTTGGATCAAGCGACGCATGGGCGTCATCTGCGGCCTGATGGCGGTCGCGTGCGGGATGATCGTGTCGAGCGCGTACCGGCTCCAGGTCGAGGACGGCCCCGAGTGGCGCGACCTCGCCGAGGCGCAGCGGCAGCGCCGCATGCACATCGCGCCGAAGCGCGGCACCGTCTACGACAAGAACGGCGTCGCGCTCGCGGTCAGCGTCGAGGTGCCGTCGATCTCGGCCGACGCGTACGAGATGCTCCGCGGCGTCGACGAGAAGCGCACGCCGACCCGCGTGCGCGAGGTGGCGACGCTCGTCGCGGGCGCGCTCGGCCTCGACGCGGCCGAGGTCGAGGCGAAGATCCGCGCGCGCCGGCGGTTCGTCTGGCTGAAGCGCCGCGTGTCGGCCGAGGAGGTCGGTCGCGTGCGCGCGCTCTCCGATCCGAAGAAGACCGCGAACCCGGTGCGCGGCCTCCAGATCGAGGGAGAGGGCCGCCGCTACTACCCCAACCGCGAGCTCGCGGGCCCGCTGCTCGGGTTCGTCGCGCCCGACGGCGAGGGCAAGGAGGGGCTCGAGCTCGCCCTCGAGGATGAGCTGCGCGGCCACGTCGAGGAGGTGCGCGGCCTGCGCGATCGCACCGGCAAGCTGCTGTTCGCCGAGGGCGTCACGAACGAGAAGGCGCTCGCGGGCCACGGCGTCTACCTGTCGATCGACCAGGGCATCCAGTACGCCGCCGAGCAGGAGCTCGACTCGGCCATGCGCACCTACGAGGCGGTCGGCGGCAGCGTCGTCGTCGCCGATCCTCACACCGGCGAGATCCTCGCGCTCGCCTCCGCGCCTGGCTACAATCCTAACGACTACGGCGACAGCCAGATCATCGCGCGGCGCAACCGCGCCATCCACGATCGGTTCGAGCCGGGGTCGACGATGAAGGTGTTCACGGTGGCGGCCGCGCTCGCCGCGCACACGCTGACGCCGACGCAGAAGATCTACTGCGAGAAGGGCAGCTGGGCCGTCGACAACGTGGTGTTCCACGACACGCACGTCTCCGAGTGGCTGATGCCGACGCAGCTCTTGGCGGTCTCGTCGAACATCGGCGCGGCGAAGGTGGGCATTGAGCTCGGCGAGGCGCGCCTCTACGAGTCCTTGCGGCGGTTCGGCTTCGGTGAGCCCTCCGGCCTGCCGCTGCCAGGCGAGGCGAGCGGCGTCTTGCGCTCGCGCGGGCGCCCGTGGGTGCAGGTCGAGACGGCGGCGGCGAGCTTCGGGCAAGGCATCAGCACGACGACGGTGCAGCTGGCGATGGCCGTCTCGGCGATCGCGAACGGCGGCAAGCTGATGGAGCCCATCCTCGTCAAGCGCGTGCTCGACGGCGGCGGCAACACGGTGCGCGAGGTGACGCCGAAGGTGCGGCGCGAGGCCGTCCCCGCGAACGTCGCGAAGACCGTCGCCGAGATGCTGGTCGCGGTCACGGAGGGCGAGGGCACGGGCGTCGAGGCCGCCGTCGCCGGGTTCAAGGTGGCGGGCAAGACCGCGACCGCGCAGAAGGCAGACCCGGAGACGGGGCAGTACACGCACGACAGGTTCACGGCGTCGTTCCTCGGGTTCATCCCGGCCGATCGCCCGCGCCTCGCGATCGCGGTCGTGCTCGACGAGCCGATGCTCACGCACGCGGGCGGCGCCGTCGCGGCGCCCGTGTTCCGCCGCGTCGCGGAGTTCTCGCTGCGCTACCTCGGCGTGAAGCCCGAGGGCACGAAGGAGGCGCCGCTCGCGCAGGTGGCCGCGCTCGCCGCGCCCTCCGCGGGCAAGCCGAGCAGCTCGGGGACCCCGTGGAAGACCAGCACGCCGCCGCTCGCGCGCGTGTCGCTCACGGATCTGCCGCCGCCGTCCTCGCCGAACGGCACCTCGGTGGTCCCGACGGTGATGGGCCTGCCCGCCCGCGAGGCGCTGCGCGCGGCGACGCACAACGGCCTCGTCCCCGCGCTCTTCGGCCACGGGATCGTCACGCGCCAGGAGCCGCCGCCCGGCCAGGTCGTGCCCCGCGGCGCCACCGTGACCCTCTACTTCGAGCCGCCGACGTGAGCCCCGCGCCCACCTCGCTCGCCGCGCTCGCCAGGGTCGTGCCCGGCGCCTCCATCGTCGGAGACCCCGCGACGACCGTCACCGGCCTCTACCAGGACTCGCGCAAGCTGACGGCGGGCGCCGCGTTCGCCGTGCGGCGCGGCGCGACGTCGGACGCGCGCGCGTTCCTCCCGGCCGCGCTCGCGCGCGGCGCGCGGGCGATCATCACCGACACCCGGTGGGACGATCCGCCCGTGCCCGCGCTCGTCGTCCCCGACGTGCAGGCCGCGATCGGCCCGCTCGCGCGCGCGGTGTACGGCGATCCGTTCCGCGAGCTGGTCGTCGTCGGCGTCACCGGCACGAACGGGAAGACGACCACCGTGCACCTCCTCCGCCAGCTGCTCGACGCGCTCGGGCACCGCGCGGCCTCGCTCGGCACGCTGGGCGTCAAGCTGGGCGAGCACGAGGAGGCGGGCGCCCACACGACGCCGGAGGCCGACGATCTCGCCCGCGCGGCGCTCGGTCTCGTGGCGCGCGGGGCGACCCACCTCGCGATGGAAGTCTCCAGCCACGCGCTCGCGCTGTCGCGGGTCGCGGGCGTGCCGTTCCGCGTCGCGTGCTTCACGAACCTAACACACGACCACCTCGACTTCCATGGCTCTCTCGCGGCGTACGGGGAGGCGAAGGCGCGCCTGTTCGTCGATCCCGCGCCGGGCGCGTCGGTGATCCACGTGGGCGACGCGTTCGGTCGCGGGCTCGCGTCACGCGCGGGCGGCGAGGTGCTCACGGTCGCGGCGACCGCGGACCCGGGCGCCGGCCTCGACGCGCCGAGCGTCGAGAGCGATCTCGGCGGGACGCGCGCGGTCGTGCGGCGCGGCGCGCGCTCCGCGGAGCTCGGCTCGCCCCTGATCGGGCGTCACAACCTGGAGAACGTCATGGTGGCGCTCGGCGCGGCGCTCGCGCTAGGCGCGCCGCTCGACGACGCCGCCCGGGCGCTCGGCCGCGCGACCGCCGCGCCGGGCAGGCTGGAGCAGGTCTCGACGGCCGACGACGACGTGCTCGTGCTGGTCGACTACGCGCACACGCCCGACGCGCTCACGCGCGCGCTCACCACGCTGCGTCACGTCGCCACGCGGCGCGTCTGGTGCGTGTTCGGCTGCGGCGGAGACCGCGACAGGGAGAAGCGCCCGCGGATGGGCGCGGCGGCCGCGGCCCTCGCCGACGAGCTCGTGGTGACCGACGACAACCCGCGAGGCGAGCCGCCCGAGGAGATCACCGGCGCCGTGATGGTGGGCGTGCGGGGCGCCGGGCGCGCGGCGGTCGTCATCCACGACAGGCGCGACGCGATCGCGCACGCCGTCGGGCGAGCCGCGCCGGGCGACGTCGTCCTCGTCGCGGGCAAAGGTCACGAGCCTTACCAGGAGACGGCCGGCGAGCGGCGCGCGTTCGACGATCGCGCGGAGGCTCGGGCCGCGCTCGTCGCTCGCCGGGAGGCGCGCCGCTGATGGCGACCACCATCCCGAGCAACAGGGCCGCGTTCACCCTCGCGGAGGTCGCGCAGGCGACGGGCGGCGAGCTGATCGGCGACGCGGGCGCGCGCGTCGTCGGCGTCACGACCGACTCACGCGCGGTCGCCCCCGGAGCGCTCTTCGTCGCGCTGGTGGGCGAGCGCCTCGACGGCCACGCGCACGCGACGGCGGCCGTGGCGGCGGGGGCGGGCGCCTTGCTCGTCATGCGCCCCGTGGCGGTCGACGCGCCGCGCGTCGTCGTGCGCGACACGACCGCGGCCCTGGCGGGGCTGGCGCGCGCGCACCGAGATCGCTGGGAGGCGCGCGGCGCCGGGCGGCGCATCGTCGCGATCACCGGCAGCGCGGGCAAGACGACGACGAGGCGCGCGACGGCGGCGCTGCTCACGGAGGTCTCTCGCCAGGTCCACGCGACCACGGGGAACCTCAACAACGCGGTGGGCGCGCCGATGACGTTGCTCGGCCTCGGGGAGGAGCACGACACGGCCGTGCTCGAGCTCGGCACGTCGTCGCCCGGAGAGATCGGGCACCTCGCGGAGATGGCGCGCGCCCACGTCGGCGTCGTGACGCTCGTCGCGGCGGCGCACACCGAGCGGCTGGGCGGCCTCGACGGCGTCGCGACGGAGAAGGGCGCGCTCCTCCGGGCGCTCCCGACCGACGGCGCGGCGGTCTTCTTCGCGGACGATCCGCGGGTGCGCAGGCTGGCGTCCGAGAGCCCCGCGCGCGCGCGCGTCGGCTTCGGGCACGGCGACGACGCGGACGTGCGCGTGATCGAGCGGCGCGTGATCGACCCGTCGCGGTCGTCGATCACGCTCTCGGCGAGGGGCGCCCACCTGACGTTCGAGCTGCCGCTCCTCGGCCGCGCGGGCGCCCTCGCGGCGGCGGCGGCCGTCGCGGTCGCGGTCGCGCTCGGTCACGAGGTCCCGACCGACGAGCAGGCGACCCGCGCGTTCTCGGCGCTCGCCGACGGCGCGGACGGCCGCCTCGCCGCGACCACGCTCGGCGACGGCTCGTGGCTCCTCGACGACAGCTACAACGCGAACCGCGCGTCGATGGAGGCCAGCCTCGAGGCCGCGTCCGAGCTCGCGCGAGCGAGCGGTCGCAGGCTGGTGCTCGTGCTCGGCGCGATGCTCGAGCTCGGCGCGCTCGAAGACGGCGAGCACGCCGCGGTCGCCGATCGCGCGCGGGGCGCGGGGCCGGCCGTCGTGGTCGCGGTCGGCGCGCCCGCGCGCGTGATCGCCGAGCGCTGCCGGGACTCGGCCGAGGTCGCCTCGGTCGACCGCGCCGCCGACGCCGTCCCCTGGCTCGCGCGCGCCCGCCGCGCGGGCGACGTCATCCTCGTCAAGGGCTCGCGCGGCGTCGGGCTCGACGCGGTCGCCGACGCGCTCCGCCACGGAGACCCCACGTGATCTACGAGCTGCTCTTCCCTTACCGCAGCAGCCTCGGAGGCTCGCTCGGGTTCCTCAACCTGCTCCGGTACATCCCGTTCCGCGTGATCATGGCGACGATCACGGCGATGCTGTTCAGCTTCGTGCTCGCGCCGTGGTTCATCCGCGAGCTGCAGAAGAAGCAGATCGGCCAGATCGTGCGCAGCGACGGGCCGGAGTCGCACCGGGTGAAGGCCGGGACGCCGACGATGGGCGGCGCGCTCATCCTGCTGTCCCTGCTCGTGCCCACGTTCCTCTGGGCCGACATGAAGAACCCCTTCGTGCTCGCGACGGCCGCGGTGACGGCGGGCTACGGCGTCATCGGGTACCTCGACGACTACCTCAAGATCAAGCTGCGCAACCCGCAGGGCCTGGCGGGCCGCTACAAGCTCCTCGGGCAGATCGCGATCGGCGGCGGGGCGCTCGCGTTCGCCTTCCTCGACACGACGCGGATGCCGGCCGACTGGGTCGCGCTGCGCACGCAGCTCTCGGTGCCGTTCGTCGCGTTCTCGAAGCACCCGATCCTGCTGCCGATGGCCGCGTACCTGCCGTTCGTGCTCGTCGTCGTGATCGGCACGAGCAACGCGGTGAACCTCACCGACGGCCTCGACGGCCTGGCGATCGGCCCGGTGATGATCAGCGCCGCCACCTACCTCGTCTGGGCGTACATCGCGGGCTCGACGTTCCAGTTCCTCCAGGGCGGAAAATTCGTCACGCTGCCGCAGTACCTCGACATCGCGCCGAACCAGCACGCGGGCGAGCTCGCCGTCTACTGCGGGGCCATGATCGGCGCGGGGTTCGGGTTCCTCTGGTACAACACGTACCCGGCGCAGGTGTTCATGGGGGACGTCGGCTCGCTCGCGCTCGGCGGCGGCCTCGGGATGCTCGCCGTGTTCACGAAGAACGAGCTGCTGAGCGTCATCCTCGGCGGCATCTTCGTCATCGAGGCGCTCAGCGTGATCGTGCAGGTCACGAGCTTTCGGCTGACCGGAAAGCGCATCTTCCTGATGGCGCCCATCCACCACCACTACGAGAAGAAGGGCTGGCCCGAGCCGAAGATCATCGTGCGGTTCTGGATCATCGCGGTGCTGCTCGCGCTCGTGTCCCTCGCGTCGATGAAGGTGCGGTGATGGAGCCGCTGCGGGGCAAGCGCGTGGTCGTCGTGGGGCTCGGGCGCTCGGGCGTCGCGGCGGCGCGGCTCGCCGTCGCCGAGGGCGCGCGCGTGACGGCGAACGACGCGGCGACAGAGGTCTCGGGCGAGGCCCGCGCGCTCCGCGACCTCGGCGTCGCGCTCGCGCTCGGCGGGCACGCGGGCGTCCTCGACGACGCCGACCTCGTGATCGTGTCGCCGGGCGTCCCGCGGCTCGCGCAGATCGCGGCGGCCGAGGCGCGCGGCGTGCCCGTCCTCGGCGAGCTCGAGCTCGCGTGGCGGCGCCTCTCCGGCGTGCCGACGGCCGCGATCGGCGGGACGAACGGCAAGAGCACGACGACCACGCTGGTCGCGGAGATGCTCTCCGCCGCGGGCGCGCGCGTGTTCGCCGGCGGCAACCTCGGCACGCCGCTCGCCGAGATCGTGGGGCAGGAGCCGCGCCCCGACGCGCTCGTGCTCGAGGTCTCGAGCTTCCAGTCCGAGCGCACCCCGACCTTGCGCCCGCGCGCCGCCGCGCTGCTCAACATCACCGACGACCACCTCGACCGCTACGACTCGTTCGACGCGTACGCCGACGCGAAGGGCAACCTGCTCGCGTCGATGACGCCCGACGACACGGCCGTGGCGCCGTTCGGCGACCCCGTGGTGGCGCGGCAGCTCGCGCGGTCGCGCGCGCGGGTGTGGACGTTCGGTCGCCAGGGGGACTTCCGCGTCACGGACGACGCG
This sequence comes from Polyangiaceae bacterium, assembly GCA_020849655.1. Taxonomy (GTDB): domain Bacteria; phylum Myxococcota_A; class Polyangia; order Polyangiales; family Polyangiaceae; genus JADLFU01. The sequence continues at coordinate 32,147 of JADLFU010000064.1, forward strand.
ATCGTCGACGGGCCCTCGGGCCGTTCGTACTCGCGCGCAGAGATCGCGCTCGCGGGGGATCACAACGCGCTGAACGCGGCCGCCAGCGTCGCCGTCGCGACCGCGATGGGCGCGCCGGAGGCGGCCATCCGCGCGGCGCTCCGCGCCTTCGAGGGCCTCGCGCACCGCATCGCCTTCGTCCGCGAGCTCGACGGCGTGCGCTACTACGACGACTCGAAGGGCACGAACGTCGGCGCGTCGGTCGCCGCGCTGCTCGGCATGCGCGAGCCGAAGGTCGTGCTCGTCGCGGGCGGGCGCGACAAGCTCGGGGCCTACGAGCCGCTCGTCGACGCGCTCCGCCGCCGCGGCCGCGCGGTCGTCGTCATCGGCGAGGCGGCCGCGCGCATCGCCAACGCGGTCGGCGACGCGGTCGAGGTCGCGCGGGCCCGCGACATGGACGACGCGGTGACGACGGCGCGCAGGCTGGCCCGGCCCGGGGACGCCGTCCTCCTGTCGCCGGCGTGCTCGAGCTTCGACATGTTCCGCGACTACAAGCACCGCGGCGACGAGTTCGTCCGCGCCGTCCGCGCGCAGGGGGGCGGCCGATGAGGGCGCTCGATCGCCTGAGGGCGCTCGTCGCGCGGCCCGCCGGGGACGAGGAGGTGTCGGGCGTCGACCCGGTGCTCGCCGCCGTCTCGGTCGCGCTCGTCGGCCTCGGCGTCGTGATGGTCTACAGCGCGTCCACCGTCGAGGCGACGGTCGGCTTCAAGGATCCGCAGTATTTCCTGAAGCGCCAGGCCGCGTACGCCGTCGTCGCGCTCCTCGTGATGTGGCTCGTGAGCCGCTTCGACTACCGGCGCCTGCGCGGGCCGCTGCCCACGTACCTGATCTACGGCGGCACGACGGCCTTGCTCTTCGCGGTCGTCGCCGGGCTCGGCAAGCGCGTCGGCGGCGCGACGCGCTGGATCAACCTCGGCCCCGTCAACCTGCAGCCCGCCGAGGTCGCGAAGGTCGCGCTCGTGCTGTGGCTCTCGTACTCGCTCGCGAAGAAGGGCGACAAGGTGAAGAGCTTCTCGCGGGGGTTCTTGCCGCACCTGCTCGCGGCGGGGCTGATGATGCTGCTCCTCCTGCGGCAGCCCGATCTCGGATCGTCGATCGTCCTGTTGCTGCTGACGTTCGCGCTCTTGTTCTCCGCGGGCGCGCGCTGGCCGCACATCGTGGCGTCCGCCGTGTTCGGCGCCGGCGGGATCGTGCTGCTCGTGCTCAGCAAGTCGTACCGGCTCGCGCGCCTGCAGGCGTTCATGGATCTCGCGGGGCACCGCCAGGACGTCGCCTACCAGCCGTTCCAGTCGGTGATGAGCTTCGGCTCGGGCGGCGTGACGGGCCTCGGGCTCGGGCGCGGGCTGCAGGTGCTCTACCTGCCTGAGGCCCACACCGACTTCATCGCCGCGATCATCGGCGAGGAGCTGGGCTTCCTCGGCATCCTCGGGCTCGTCTCCGCGTACCTCCTGCTCGTCGCGCGGGGCATCAAGGTCGCGCTCGAGGCCGAGGACGACTACGGCTCGTACGTCGCGCTCGGCATCTCCACGCTGTTCGGCATCCAGGTGATGGTCAACCTCGCCGTCGCGATGGCGATGGTGCCGACGAAGGGCCTCACGCTGCCGTTCCTCAGCTACGGCGGCTCGTCGCTCGTCGTCAACGCGGCCGCGGTCGGCATCCTGATGAACATCTCGCGCAGGCGCGCGCCCTCCGCGGCGCCCCGCTCGCGCGAGGATCACGACGCGTCCGAGTCCGTGCTCTCGGGGACGGAGGCGGGCGCGTGACCCTCCGGGCGATCTTCGCCGGCGGCGGCACGGGCGGCCACGTGTTCCCGCTCGTCGCGGTGTGCGAGGCGCTCCGGCGCGAGCTCGGCGGCGAGCTCGACGCGACGTTCGTCGGCTCGGCGCGCGGCATGGAGGCGCAGCTCATCCCCGCGCGGGGCGAGAGGCTCGAGCTGCTCCCCGCGCACCCGATCAAGGGCGGCGGCCTGTCGGGCGCGGCGCGCGGCGCGTGGACGGCGGCGCGATCGATCCCGGCGGCGCGCGCGCTCGTGTCCCGCCTGGCGCCCGGCGTGGTCCTGTCGATCGGCGGCTACGCGGCGGGCTCGGTGACGCTCGCCGCGCGCACGCTCGGCGTGCCCGTCGCGCTGATGGAACCCAACAGCGTGCTCGGCCTCGCGAACCGCCTGATCGCGCCGCTCGTGTCGCGCGCGTACCTGGTGTTCCCGGAGGCGGGCGCGCGCCTGTCACCCGATATCTCCCGCGTGTTCGGGATGCCGCTGCGGCCGGGGTTCGAGCCCTCCGTCTACGCGCCGACCGGGCGCGCGCGCGTCGTCGTGCTCGGCGGGAGCCAGGGCGCGCAGGCGCTGAACGAGGCCGTCCCCGAGGCGATCCACCTGCTGCGCGCGCGCGTGCCCCACGTCTCGGTGCTGCACCAGGCGGGGCGGGGCAAGGACGACGCCGTGCGCGAGCGCTACCGCGCGCTCGGCCTCGACGAGGTCGCGGAGACGCGCGCGTTCGTCGACGACGTGCCGGGCGTGCTCCGCGACGCCGACGTCGTGCTCGCGCGCGCGGGCGCGGGGAGCGTGGCGGAGCTCTGCACCGTCGGGCGCGCGTCGATCCTCGTCCCCTTCCCGGTCGCCGCCGACGATCACCAGCGCAAGAACGCCGAGGCGCTCGCCGCGTCGGGCGCGGCGGTCTCGGTGCTGCAAGCCGAGGCCACCCCCCAGCGGCTCGCCCGTGAGCTCACGGAGCTCCTCGGCGACGGCGCGCGGCGCGCGCGGATGGCCGAGCTCGCCCGCGGCCGAGGCGAGCCCGACGCCGCCCGCAAGATCGCGCGCGATCTGCTCGCGCTCGCGTCCCCCGCGGCCCGGCGCGCCGCCACCCCCAGCACGGAGGCCAGCTGATGTTCCGCGGTCGCGTTCGGCACGTCCACTTCGTCGGCATCGGCGGCATCGGCATGAGCGGCCTCGCCGAGATCCTGCACACGATGGAGTTCTCGGTGTCGGGCTCCGACCTCAAGGCGAACGACATCACGCGGCGCCTGTCCGCGATGGGCGTGCGCATCGACGTCGGCCACGTCGCGGAGAACGTCGCGGGCGCCGACGTCGTCGTCTTCTCGAGCGCGATCACGCGGGACAACCCCGAGCTGCGAGAGGCGCGCGCGCGCGGCACGCCGGTGATCGGCCGCGCCGAGATGCTCGCGGAGCTGATGCGCGTGAAGTACGGCGTCGCCATCGCCGGCAGCCACGGCAAGACGACGACGACCTCGCTCGTCGCGACGGTGCTGCGCGCGGCCGGCCTCGATCCGACGGTCGTCGTCGGCGGCAAGATGGCCGCGCTCGGGTCGAACGCGCGGCTCGGCGCGGGAGATCTGCTCGTCGCCGAGGCCGACGAGAGCGACGGCTCGTTCCTTCGCCTGACGCCGACCGTCGCGGTCGTCACGAACATCGACCCGGAGCACCTCGACCACTACGGCGACCACGACCGCCTGAAGTCGGCGTTCGTGGAGTTCGCCGCGCGCGGGCCCTTCTACGGCCTCGCGGTGCTGTGCCTCGACCACCCGCACGTGCAGGACATCTTGCCGCGCATCCCGCGCCGTCACGTCACGTACGGCCTCTCTCCGCAGGCCGACTACCACGCGAAGCGCATCACCGCCCGCGGCCTCAGCATGGTGTTCGAGGCGTACAGGCGCGGAGAGCCGCTCGGCGAGTTCGAGGCGCGCATGCCGGGCCTGCACAACGTGCAGAACTGCCTCGCCGTCATCGCCGTCGCGGACGAGCTAGAGGTGCCGCTCGACGTCACGAAGGAGTCGCTGCGCACGTTCGGCGGCGTCGCGCGCCGGTTCACGGTCGTCGCCGAGGTGGGCGGCGTGACGCTCGTCGACGACTACGGGCACCACCCCGCCGAGATCGAGGCGACGCTGAGCGCGGCGGAGTCGGCGTACGGCCGGCGCGTCGTCGTCGCGTTCCAGCCCCACAGGTACACGCGCACGCGGGATCTCTTCCACGAGTTCACGCGGGCGTTCAACCGCGCGCACGTCCTGCTCGTCACCGACGTGTACGCGGCGGGGGAGGCGCCGATCGAGGGCGCGACGTCGGCCGCGCTCGTGCAGGCCATCCGCGAGCACGGCCACCAGTCGGTGCGGCACGTGCCCGACAAGCGCACCCTGCCCGACGAGCTCGAGAAGATCGCGCGCCCGGGCGACATCGTGATCGCGCTCGGCGCCGGCGACGTGACCCAGGCCGGGCGCGAGCTCGCGGCGAGGCTCGGGCGGGGGCGCGCGCCATGAAGCAGAAGGCCCCGCAGAACCGCCGCGTCGCGCGGCCGATGGCGCCCGTCGCCGACGACGCGCCGCCCCCGCTCGACGAGCCGACGGAGGCGCCCGCGAGGCCGCGCGTGCCGTGGCGCGTGCGGCTGCGCCCGCTGCTGACGGGGGCGCGGCTCGCGCTCGGCGCGGCGGTCTTCCTGTCGACGGCGGGCGCGACGTCGTATGGCCTCTACCGGTACGTCGGCACGAGCGCGAGGTTCCGCGTGGCGCGGATCACGGTCGAGGGCGCGAAGCGGCGCAGCGACGAGGCGGTCGCGCGCACGGCGGGCGTCGCCGCGGGCGCCAACGTCTTCTCGATCGATCTCGACGCCGCGCGTCGCCAGCTGCTCGCCGATCCCTGGATCGAGCGCGCGGAGGTGCGCCGCAAGCTGCCCGGCACGATCGCCATCTCGGTCGGCGAGCGGCAGCCGATCTCGATCGTCACCCTGGGCGGCGTCCCCTACCTCGCGGCGACGTCGGGCCGGGTGTTCAAGCGCCTCGAGCCCGGCGATCCCGACGATCTCGTCGTCATCAGCGGCGTCGGCGGCGAGGGCGAGATGCTGCGGGATCGCGCGAGCGTCGAGCGCACGGTGCAGCGCGCGCAGGAGCTCGCCGCGGCGTGGGAGCAGGCGAACGCGCCGCGCGCGTTCTCGCTCCAGGAGGCGCACGTCGGCAAGGACGGCACGATGTCGATCATCGTCGGTCGCGACCCCGTCGTGCTCTCGCTCGGCAAGCCGCCGTTCCGCGAGAAGCTCGCGCGCGCGGCGCGGGTGCTCACCGAGATCGAGCGGCGCAAGGCGCAGGCGTCGATCGTCTTCCTGGACAACGAGGCGCACCCCGAGCGCGTCGTCGCGAGGATGCGATGAGCCCGGAGACGCCGCGAATTTGGCCCGGCGCCTCGCCGTCCTCTAGTGCCACCCCTGCGGCGCGGGCCACGCAGGCCACGCCCCGCCTCCCCTCGCCATGAAGCCCTCCAAGAACGGACAGAAGAGCGCGACGCCCCGTGAGCCGGAGATCGTCGTCGGCCTGGACATCGGCACCACGAAGGTGACGGCGGTGGTGGGCGAGGTCGACGCGGCGGGCGCCATCACCATCCTCGGCGTCGGCAACGTGCCGTGCCGCGGCCTCGTGAAGGGGGTCGTCTCGAACATCGACTGGACGGTGCGCAGCATCCACGAGGCCGTCGAGGCCGCGCAGCAGATGGCCGGCGTCGAGATCCGGACCGTGTACGCGGGCGTCGCGGGCAGCCACGTGCGGTCGATCCCCTCCGACGGCGTCGCGGCCGTCTCGGGCGGCGAGGTGCAGCGCGCGGACGTCGAGCGCGTGCTCGAGGGCGCGCGCGCCATCCCGATCGACGCGGACCGCCAGATCCTCCACGTGCTGCCGCGCGAGTTCATCGTCGACGCGCAGGACGGCATCCGCGACCCGGTCGGCATGAGCGGCGTGCGCCTGCAGACCCGCGTGAACCTCATCACCGCGGCGACGAGCTGCGTGCAGAACGTCGTGCGCTGCGCGGAGCGCTGCGGCCTCACCGTCGCCGACGTCGTGCTCGAGCCGCTCGCGAGCGCCGAGGCCGTGCTCAACGATGACGAGAAGGAGCTCGGCGTCGTCGTCATCGACATGGGCGGCGGCACGACCGACGTCCTGCTCTGCGTCGACGGCGCGATCGCGCACAGCACGGTCATCCCCGCGGGCGGCAACAACGTCACGAGCGACATCGCGACGGGCCTGCGCACGCCGAGGGCCGAGGCCGAGCGCCTGAAGCGCAACTTCGGCTGCGCGCTCGGGCGCATGGTCGCCGACGACGACGAGATCGAGGTGCCGAGCGTCGGCGGGCACGCCCCGCGCCGCGTCGCGCGCCGCGTGCTCTCCGACATCATCGAGCCGCGCGTCGAGGAGATCTTCGCGGTCGTGCGCAAGCGCCTCGAGGACACCGGCCTGCTCGAGCAGCTCTCGGCCGGCGCGGTGCTGACGGGCGGCGGCGTGCTGCTCGAGGGCCTGCCGCAGGTGGCCGAGGAGATCCTCGGCATGCCGGTGCGCGTCGGGTACCCGGTCGGCGTCTCGGGCCTCCACAGCCTCGTCAACGCGCCGCAGTTCGCGACCGGCGTCGGCCTCGTGCGCTACGGCGCGCAGTCGCTGCTCTCCGCGCAGCAGGCGGCCTCCGCCCGCGACACCTCGCCGCGGACCCAGCAGCCGCGCGAGCCGGACGACGCCCCCGTCGACGGCCCGCGCGGCAACAAGTTCCTTGACTGGCTCCGCGCAGCCTTCTGACCGCTTCGCTTCACTTTCTAACTTTTCTCACTTCGACAGCAAACGCTCGGACCGCCGGGAGAGGCGCCCGCGACCCGAGCCACACCACCCACCACAGCAGCAGTCGGGCCCGAGACCCGGGGAGACGTCACGATGAGCTTTTCGATCCAGTTTGCCGACGAGGCATACGAGAACCAGGCAAACCAGGCGCGCATCAAGGTCATCGGCGTCGGAGGGTCTGGAGGCAACGCCGTCAACACGATGATCAACTTCGGCCTCGAGGGGGTCGAGTTCATCGTCATCAACACCGACGTGCAGGCGCTCGGCTCCAACAGCGCCCCGCAGAAGCTGTCGATCGGGCAGTCTGTCACGCGCGGCCTCGGCGCCGGCGCCGACCCGGAGAAGGGCCGCAAGGCGGCGATCGAGGACGCGCAGCGCCTGAAGGAGCTCATCGACGGCGCCGACATGGTGTTCGTCACCGCGGGCATGGGCGGCGGCACCGGCACCGGCGCCGCGCCGATCGTCGCGCAGATCGCCCGCGAGATGGGCGCGCTCACCGTCGGCGTCGTGACGAAGCCGTTCGACTTCGAGGGCAAGCAGCGCAGCCGGCGCGCCGACGCCGGGCTCGCCGCGCTCTCCGAGAGCGTCGACTCCCTCATCACCATCCCCAACAACAAGCTGCTGGCGCTCGGCGACGAGGATCTCTCGTTCATCGACGCGTTCCGCAAGGCTGACGAGGTGCTCTACCAGGCGGTCAAGGGCATCAGCGACCTCATCACCCAGAACGGCAACATCAACGTCGACTTCGCGGACGTGCGCTCCGTGATGAGCAACATGGGCCGCGCGCTGATGGGCACCGGCTGCGCGAAGGGCCAGGGCCGCGCGAAGCTCGCCGCGGAGATGGCCATCAGCTCGCCGCTGCTCGACGAGATCTCGGTGATGGGCGCGATGGGCGTCCTCATCAACGTGGTCGGCGGCAGCGAGCTGAAGCTGAAGGAGGTCAACGAGGCGGCCTCGCTCATCCAGGAGCAGGCGCACGAGGACGCGAACATCATCTTCGGCACGACCATCGACGAGACGCGCGGCGACATGGTGAAGGTCACCGTCATCGCGACCGGCTTCGACGCCGTCGTCGAGCAGCGCGCGCAGCCCCAGGCGGTCGCCGTCCGGCCGGTGCCGCAGTCGCAGCCGGCGATGTCGTCGCGCCCGTACGCGCAGCAGAGCTACGCGCCGCAGGGCTACGCCGAGCGCCGCGACGCGCCCGCGCCGACGATGCGCCCTCAGACGCAGCAGATCGCGGAGGGCCGCCAGGCGACGCTGGAGTCGCAGGTGTACGCGCCGCGCCGCGCGCCCGTGCGCGAGTCGCAGTCGACGATGTCGGCGCACGCGCCGCGCAGCGTGCTGCCGGAGCTCGACAGCGACTGGGAGACGCCCGCGTTCCAGCGCCGCGGCGGCTGACCCGCGCGCGGGTCGCGTGATCGCAGCTTGCAGGGCCGCGGCCGGTCGGTGAAAGTACGACGGCCGCGCCCGCGCCCGGAGCCCGAATGCCCGTCGAGTGGTCCCTCAGCAGCTGTGCCGACGTCTCCGACGAGGACATCGAGATCGCGTTCGAGCCGCAGCGCTCGCCGGCCGACCCGCCCCCCCGCGACCGCGTCGTCGCGCTGCTGCGCAAGATGGCGGAGGTCGCGCGACCGTCCGCCGAGGCGCCCCGCATCCTGCTCGTCCTCGCGCGGCTGGCCCGCTCGGGGCTCGTCCGCGGCGTCCTCGAGATCAAGCTGCGACGCACCGACCGCGGCGTGTCGCTCGACGTGACCTGCGACGACGGCGTGAACGTGGAGCGCGTCTTTCGCGCGACCGAGCTCTCCGCGCCGCTGTCCGAGTTCGAGGCGTTCTTCGCGGAGTTCGAGAAGAAGCTCGCGCCGCTGTCGCCGAAGCCGAGCGTCGAGCCGAGCACCTTCCGCCTCCTCGGCCGCGCCGCGACGCCCGCGGGCGCGTCGTCGCGCCGCATGCTGGCGGCCCCGCCGGTCGCGATGACGGTGCGGCGCGCGGTGCCGCTGCCCGTGGACGCGCGGCGCCCCGACGCCTCGCAGAAGAAGCCCGACGACGACGGCTGGGACTAGGTCACCCCGCGTCGACGAGGCAACCGTCGACCTTCACCACGCGCAGGGCGCCGCGCATGTCGTCGGCGTAGACGAACCCGACCGCGAGCCGGCCCTCGTCGAGCGCGGCGGCCGCGGGCGGCTCCGCGAGGGCCACCTTGCCCTTCGCGTCCGAGAGCACGACACCCCAGGCCGGCAGCGCGCCGTCCTCGGCGACGTGGATCGCGGCGGCGTGGGGCGGGACATCCCCCCGCTTGTGCAAGAACACGAGCGCCGCGCCCCTCTCGGTGCGCACGAGCAGCGGGCGCTCACCGGGCGCCACCCGGCGCGCCGGCCCGACCGCGACGCCCTTCGCGTCGAGCGCGCGCGCCACGATCGTGCCTCCCTCGACCCACGCCGCGAGCGCGCCGCGCGGCGTGTCGATCAGCGCCGGCGCGGACGCCGCGACGCCCGGGGTCGAGAGCGGCACGCCGTCACCGAGCTCCTTCCCGGCGGCGTCGAACCGCGTGAACATCACCCCGCGCGCGCCGGGATCGCCGTCCTCCCACGCGACGAGGTAGCCGTCCTCGGTCTCGACGAGGGCGCTGTGCTCCGGGTGCCGCGCGTGGTGCGTCGCGCCGAGCGCCCGCATCGGCTCGTCGTCGCCCTCCGGCGCGAACGTGAACAGCCCGAGCTGCGCCGTCTCACCGAGCGCGAGCGGCGCGACGGCGACCAGGTGACCGCTCCTGCCGCGCACGATCGCGGTGTGCGGCGCGACGTCCGCGGTGACCGCGCGCAGGTGCTCGACGCTCGGCAGCGTCGCCGCCCACGTCGCGCGCGAGTACGCGAGCCCCTCCGCGTCGAACCAGAGCGCGAGCCAGGCGTCCTTGCGCGGCACGATCGTCGCGCGCGCGAGCAGCCCCTTGCCGAGGCCGTGCGGCTGGCCGAGCGGTCGCAGCTGCGCGTCGTACCCGCTGAACGCCACCAGCCCCTCGCCCTTCACCTTGTTGTTGTAGAACCACGCGACCGCGAGCTCCTTGCCTCGGCCCGCGACGGCGATGAGCCCCGAGGCCAGGCCCGGATCGAGATCCTTCGAGCGAGACTGGCAAGCCTTGACGTCCTCGGCCGCGCGCCAGTCCGCGATGACGTCGCCGACGGGCTGGAGGGCGGGCGAGGGCGCGGAGGAGGAGGCGGGCGGCGCGGGAGGTGGCGGCGCCGCGCTCGATCTCGCCGGCGCGGCGTCGCTCGCAGGCGGGCGGCGCCTGCAGCCCGCGACCGCGACCAGGAGCATCAGCGCACCGAGGGAGGCTCGCACGAGCCGGAGAGTAGTCCGCCCGTTCACGCCGGGGCGAATCGGCGGTCACGATTGTGGCGCGCCGCGGCGACCGGCTGGCGCCCGAGGTCGGCCGACACCCGCGCGAGCCACGCGCCGACGCTCCACGCGACCACCGACGCGAGCACGACGAGGGAGGCGAGGGCGGCGACGATCGACGCGAGCACCGAGCTGGCTTCCATGCGTCGAGGGACGCGAGCAGGCGCGCGGGCTCAGCGAAGGGCCGCGAGAATTGACGAGCGGCCGCGCCGGGCCCTAGAGGGCGGCCCGGATGTCGGACCTGTCGGACCCGCCCCTGCCCTCGCTCACGGTGACGCTCCGGCGCACGCTGGGCTTCATCGCGGCGTCGGGCGGCGTCGCCACCGCGGCGGCGGCCTGGCTGGGCGGAGGTCGCGCCGCGCTCTCCGTCGCGGCGGGCGTCGTGGCGGCGTCGGTGAACCTCGTCGTGCTCGCGTGGATCGTCCGCTCGATGCTCGAGGCCCGCCGCCTCGGCTGGGTGCTCGTGGCCACGCTGAAGATGGGCGCCCTCTTCGTCGGAGTGGGCTTCCTCCTCCAGCGAGATGTGGTAGGGGCGCTGCCGTTTCTGGTCGGGTTCGGCTCGCTCGTCGCGGGGATCACGCTCGCCGAGCTCACCCAGCGCCAGACACCGACCCACCCAGCGCTCTAGCCATGCCGGAACACACGAGCTTCATCACCTACCTCCTGCACCTGTTCCCCGCGCTCGGCCAGAACGCGCACGCGTTCGGCTCGATGCTGGTGTCGCGGCACCCGGTCGAGGCGCACCACCTCGAGCCGAGCTTCACCGCCGCCCTCGTCGCGCTCTTCGTGCTCGGGCTCGCGGCGTTCGTGCGCGGCCAGCTGCGCGATCCGAAGCAGAGCGCGATCCCCGAGGAGACGCTCACGGTGCGCACGTTCGTCGAGATCTTCGTCGGCTACTTCTACGACGTCGCGAAGGACGTCATGGGCCCGAAGAAGGCGAAGCGCTACTTCCCCATCGTCGGCGCGTGCGCGCTCTTCATCTTCTTCTCCAACATCCTCGGCCTCATCCCCGGGATGGCGCCCCCGACCTCGAGCCTCTCCGTCACGCTCGGCTGCGCGCTGCTCGTGTTCCTGCTGTTCAACTACTACGGCCTGAAGGAGAACGGGTTCGGCTACGTCAAGCACCTGTTCGGGCCGTGGCTCGGGCCGCTCGGCATCCCGCTCAACCTCGGCATCTTCGTCATCGAGGTCTTCTCGACCTGCGTGCGCCCCATCTCGCTCGCGGTGCGTCTGATGATCAACATGGCGGTCGACCACATCGTCGGCTCGGTGTTCCTCGGCCTCTTCGCGCTGCTCGTGCCCATCCCCGCGCTGGTGCTCGGGCTCCTCGTCGTCTGCGTCCAGACGCTGGTGTTCTGCCTGCTGACCGCGGTGTACATCGGGCTCGCGACCGAGCACGAAGAGTCTCATTGACGTCACGCGCCAACGCCGACTAGAAGGCGGCGCGTTGCCGGATTCCCGGCCCGACTCGAGCCCCGAGCGGGCCACTTCTCCCCCCGAAACTAGGAGCCTCAGAAAGCGATGTCCAAGAAGATTTCCCTCGCCGCAGTGTCCGCCCTCTTCGTGACGTTCTTCGTGACGTCCGCGTTCGCCCAGGACGCGGCGAAGGCGGCCGAGACGAACAAGAACGACATCTCGGTGGCCGCCGCGATCGCCGCGGGCTTCGCCATCGGCGTCGCCGTGCTCGGCGGCGCGCTCGGGCAGGGTCGCGCCGCGGCGTCCGCCCTCGAGGGCATCAGCCGCAACCCGGGCGCCGCGCCGAAGATCCAGACGCCGATGATCCTCGGCCTGGCGCTCATCGAGTCGCTCGTCCTCTTCGCGCTCGTCATCGCGTTCCAGCTGATCGGCAAGATGGGCTGAGCAGCCCGAGTCCGGCAACCCTTACGAGGGGTCGGCGCGCGTCGCCGGCCCCTCGCCTTTTTCCATCACCCGGCGGATCAGGGGCAGAGCAGGTACGTGATCTCGGAGATGCCCCAGGTAGACCCCGTGGACGATCCCTTGAGGGTGAACGAGGTGACGACGACGGGCTTGTCGAGAGGCATGACGAGCGCGGGCGGGTCGCCGCCGGTGTAGACGACCGACTGGAGGTAGGTCGACACGGCGCCGCTCGCCGCCTTCACCGTGAGCGTCCAGTCGATCTTGACGTCCCCGCTCGTCGCGGGTGGGACGGTCGGGTATGCGCGAAGCTCCGCCATCGGCAGGGAGATCCCATCGACCGAGATCGACGCGGCGCTCGCGCTCGGCAACCATCCGCTCGACGCGCTCCCATTGATCGCCGGGGCCGCGCCCGACGGGCTCGCGGAGGCCGAGCTCGGGAAGGCGCACTCGGCGCCGGGGAGCCCCGCGACCGATCCGTCCGGGCACGCTCGGCACAAGCACGCGTACCCCTGCTCCCGCAGACACCGCTTGGTGACCGCGCACTTCTCGTCGCTCGCCGTGTGCACCGGGCCGGACGAGCCGCACGACGGCACGTCGCACGCCCCCTCCGCGGCCGGGAGATCCTTCGGGTCCGGGACGGTGGACACGGTGCCGCCGCTGCAGACCACCTTCATGCAGTCGTGGGGAGGATCGTTCGGCGGCGCGCCCGTGGCCGCACAGGCGCCGTTCACGCACGCCGACAGCGAGCACCCGCTGGGATCACCGGGACACGCCGCGGGCTGCGACCACTCTCCGCCGACGCAGGTGCTCACCGAGGAGGTGCTCGCGCACTTGGTCTTGCCCTCCTCGCACGCGGTCGCGCCGCCCCCCTTGCCCCCTGCGGGCGAGCCCGCGCTGCCCGCGCTCGGCGCGCCGCCCGACCCCGCGCTCGTCACGCCGCCCGCCCCCGCGCTCGTCACGCCGCCCGACCCCGCGCTCGGCGCGCCGCCCCACCCAGCGCTCGTCGCGCCGCCCCACCCTGCGTTCGTCGCGCCGCCCGACCCAGCGCTCGTCGCGCCGCCCGACCCAGCGCTCGTCGCGCCGCCCTGGCCGGTCGCCGCCCCGCCGGCTCCGGCCTGCGCGGACGCGGCGGGCTCGAACGAAGATCCTCCGCACGCGGCGAGCGACAGCGACAGGAGCGAAGCGAAGGAGGCAGCAGCGGCGCGCATGCGGCGAACATGGCAGGCCGACGCGCGCAGGCAAAGAAGTTCGCCGCGCGCCGCGCTCGACTATGAGGGAGCGCGATGACCACCAAGGTCGACGAGACGACGGGCGCCCTCCCCCCCGGGCTCTATCTCCTGTTCACCGCCGAGATGTGGGAGCGGATGAGCTACTACGGCATGCGCGCGCTGCTCGTGCTGTACATGACGCGCGCCGCCGAGAAGGGCGGCTTCGGGTGGAGCCGCGCCGACGCGCTCGCGGTCTACGGCTGGTACACGGCGTTCGTCTACATCACCCCGCTCATCGGCGGCACGCTCGCCGACCGGGTGCTCGGGCAGCGCCGCGCCGTCCTGCTCGGCGGCTCGCTGATGATGCTCGGGCACTTCTTGATGGCCGTGCCCGGCGTCGTCGCGTTCTACGCGGCGCTCACGTGCCTCGTGGTCGGCAACGGGTTCTTCAAGCCCAACATCTCCGCGATGGTGGGCGGGCTCTTCCGGCCCGGCGATCCGCGCCGCGACGCCGGCTACACGGTGTTCTACATGGGCGTGAACCTCGGCGCCGCGATGGCGCCGCTCGTCTGCGGCACGCTCGGCGAGAAGGTCGGGTTCCACTGGGGCTTCGCCTCCGCCGGCGTCGGGATGCTGCTCGGCCTCGCGGTGTTCGCGTGGGGCGCGGGGAGGTTCCTCGGCGACATCGGGCAGGCGCCCCGCCCCGCCGCCCCGGCCCCCGAGAGCCCGTACCACCGGGAGGCGGAGCGCGCCCAGGGCGCGAGCGCCGAGACGCGCGACAAGCTCCTCGCCATCCTCACGCTCGCGTTCTTCAACATCTTCTTCTGGGCCGCGTTCGAGCAGGCCGGCGGGCTGATGACCATCTACACCGAGGAGAAGGTCGACCGTCACGTCCTCGGCTGGGAGATGCCGACCTCGTGGTTCCAGGCGCTGAACCCCGTGTTCATCCTGCTGTTCGGCCCGTTCGCGGCGCGCCTGTGGACGACGCTGGCCCGCCAGAAGCGGGACCTCGCCATCCCGAAGAAATTCGGCCTCGGCCTCTGCCTGATGGGCTCCGGGTTCCTCTTCATGGTGGCCGCGGCGCGCGAGACGGCGCACGGCGGCAAGGCGGCGCTCGCGTGGGTGGTGCTCGCGTACCTGCTGCACACCGTGGGAGAATTGTGCATCTCGCCGATCGGGCTCTCGATGATCTCGAAGCTCGCGCCGCCGTCGATGGTGTCGCTGATGATGGGCGTGTGGTTCGGGTCGATCGCGGTCGCGAACAAGCTGGCCGGGGTGATCGGCGGCTACGCGGAGAAGCTCGGCGAGATGGCGCTCTTCGGCGGCCTCGTGACGGCGGCCTGCTCGGCGGGGGTGATCTTGTGGCTCGTGTCGCCGCTCGTCGTCAGGCGGATGCACGGCGCGGGAGAGTGACCGACCGGTCCGTGGGTTCCGCTTGCTCTCCCGTGGGTTCGCCCCCTAGACTCCGCGTCCTTGGGCGGCCAAGGGGCTGGCCGAATCTTGTCCGTGCGCGTCGGTGCTGCGTGGGGCCGCGCGATCGCAATAGAACTATCGAGGCGTTGGGATGAACCTGAAAAAGCCGCTCGTCGCTGGAATTCTGCTCTCCACCATGGCCATCGGCCCGGCCCTCGCGCAGAAGGCCGCCCCAGCCGCGAAGAAGGGCGCCGCCTCCGCGTCGGCGTCCGCGTCCGCGTCGGCCTCTGCGGCGCCAGCGCCCGAGGCGACGGCCGCTGCGCCCGCGTCGGGCTCGGGCCCGTCGACGGCGCCCCCGCCCGCGCCGACGACGGTCGACGGCCAGACGTACGCGGTGCGCCTGCGCGATCTCGAGCAGCGCGTCGACGAGCTGAAGGAGCAGATCCGCCGCTCGCACACGCGCCTGTCGCTGCTCTCCGACAGCGTGCTCGCGTCGGGCTCGCAGGGCGCGCGCGCCGAGATCACCTACCAGAACGACATGTCGAGCGCGTTCCGGCTCGTGAAGGCGCTGTTCGTCCTCGACGGCGCCGTCCAGTACAACAAGGCCGACGACTCGGGGACGCTGGCCGACCAGTCGACGATCCCGATCTTCACCGGCTCGATCCCGCCGGGCGACCACACCATCCAGGTGCTCGTGCAGTTCCAGGGCAACGGCTACGGCGTGTTCTCGTACCTGCGCGGCTACAAGTTCGACGTCCGCGCGAGCCACTCGTTCACCGTCACCGAGGGCAAGACGCTCACGCTCCAGATCGTCTCGTACGAGAAGGGCGGCCCGACGACCCCGCTCGACCAGCGCCCGAGCCTCACGTTCCGCGACCACCTCGCCTCCGGCGTCAGCGGCGCCCCCGCGCCGGCGAGCTCGGGCGCAGGCGCCCCCGCGTCGATCTCGACCGGGTTCTCGATCGGCGGCAGCAAATGATCTCTCGCGCGGCTCGGCGGCTCCTCGGCGCCCTGTCGGCGCTGCCGCTCCTCCTCGCGCCCGTCGACGCGCACGCCGTCTCGGCGAGCGACGCGCCCGACGTGGCCGCGCGCGCAGTCGCGAACGTCGATCGCGAGACGGACTCCGTCCGAGACGCCATCGCGAAGTCGCGCGCGTCCGAGCGCACCCCCGAGACCCGCCTCGCGGACGCCGAGCTGTTGCTGCGGCAGCGCGATTTCGCCCGCGCGATCGGCGCGTACCACGAGATCGTCGAGAAGTACCCGGCGCACCCCACGGTGTTCCCCGAGGCGCTCACCAACCTCGGCGAGGCCTACTACCAGGCGAAGCAGCTGCTCTCCGCGCGCCGCACCTTCAAGGAGGTGCTCGACAAGGCCGGCGAGAGCCGGATGGCGCCGTACGTGCCTCGCGCGTACGCGCGCCTCGTCGACATCGCGCTGCGCCTGCAGAACCCCAAGGACATCGACGAGCTGCTCTCGAGGATGGGATCATCGACGGCCGACGCGACCTTGCAGTACGCGAAGTCGAAGGCGCTGCTCGCGAAGCGCGATTTCCCCGGCGCGAAGGCGGCGGCGCTCGCGGTCCCGGCGGGGCACGCGCTGCACCACCAGTCCCGCTACGTGGTCGGCGTGATCACGATGCGCGAGGCGCTCGCGCAGGTGCCGCCCACCCCGCCGGGCGAGAAGCCCCAGCCCGCCCCGCCGACGCGCTTCGCCGCCGCGATCGACGCGTTCAAGCAGGTGACGTCGCTGCCGCCCGACACGCCCGAGCACCGCAAGGTGATCGATCTCGCGTGGATGGCCGCGGGGCGCCTCTTCTACGAGGCGGATCAGTGGTTCGACGCCATCGACGCCTACAACCACGTCGACCGCCAGTCGCCCGACTTCGGCACGGCGCTCTACGAGCTCGCGTGGGTGTACGTGCGGCTCGGCGACGCCGACCGCGCGTCGCGCGCCCTCGAGGTGCTCACCGTCGCCGATCCGAACAATTCTCTCATGGCGGAGGCGACGCTGCTGCGCGCCGATCTGATGCTCCGCGCGGGCAAATTCGACCAGTCGCTCGCGGCCTACCAGAGCATCCGCGCCGAGTATGACCCGATGCGCGAGCGCGTCGACGCCTTCCTCGGGAGCACGTCGGACCCGGCGGTCTACTACGATCGGCTGCTCGCGGAGCAGGTCGACAGCGGCGCGCAGGCCACGGTGCCGCAGCTCGCGATCGAGTGGGCACGGCAGGAGGCCGACGGCCCGGCGGCGTTCGCGCTCATCGACGACATCGCGCAGTGCCGTGAGCTCATCCGCCAGTCGCAGATCCTCGTGTCGAAGCTGCGGGTCATCCTGACGTCGCCGGCGCGGGTGAGGGCGTTCCCCGAGCTGAAGGCGGGCGACGAGCGGGCGCTCTCGCTGCTCAACCGCGTGACCCAGGCGCGCCTCACGGTGGCGCAGGGGCTCGACGACGCCGAGCCGCGCGACGTCTCGGGCGAGCTCGCGACGGCGCGTGATCGCCGCCGCGAGCTGCAGAAGCGCGTGAAGATGATGCCCGTGACCGACGGCGACTTCACCGAGCGCGAGCAGTCAGCGCAGCGCCAGTGGAACAAGGTCGGTCAGAAGCTCCAGCAGCTCCAGCTCGAGGTCGACCAGCTCCACGCGATCGTCAACGGCCTGCGCCGCATGATCACCGAGGGCCAGGTCAGCGGGAAGGACCCGGCGACCGTGTCGCAGTGGAAGACCGAGCTCGAGCAGAACGAGCGCGATCTGCGCATCTACAGGGACACCCTGGAGACGACGCGCCGCCAGATCGATCTCGGCCGCGTGCAGGTGGGCTACGGCGACGCGCGGTTCCAGGAGGACGAAGAGGTGCGCGTGGCCTTCAAGCAGGCGCTGCAGGAGGAGCTTCGGCTCGCCGCGGGCGGCGCGGGCGGGAGCGCGGCGCAGGCCTACGCGGGCCGGGTCGGCGGCGTGATGTCGTCGGCCGACGCGTCCGAGGCGAAGCTCCTCGGCATCCGCAAGGACATCGACGCGGAGGTCTCGAAGAAGGTCGCCGAGGTCCAGGTCGTCATCGACAAGGAGGCGACGGCCATCGCGGGCTACGAGCAGCGCCTCGGCGCGCTCGACCAGGAGTCGCGCATCGTCGTCGGCCAGGTCGCGATGCGAAATTTCGGGCTCGTGCGCGACAAGCTCCGCGGCCTCGTGATGCGCGCCGACGTCGGCTCGGTCGACCAGGCCTGGGAGGTGCGCGAGGAGCAGATGACCCGCGTGCGCAACCTCCAGATCGAGCGCGTCCGCGAGGAGCAGCTCCTGCAGCAGGAGCTCCGAGAGGTGCTCGACGATCAGACCGACGCGGACGGCTCCGGCGGCGCCGCCCCCTCGCCGGACAAATGAGCCGACCTTCCCTTACAGAACGCCCGATGGACCACGACAAGCCTCTCCGATCGAAGAAGACCCGCTCGCTGCTGGCGTTCGGTCTCGTCTCGTCGCTCGTGCTGGGCACGTCGGCGACCGCGATGTCCCAGCAGAAGCCCGCGCCCGCCGCGCCGAAGCAAGGCGCCGCCTCGGCGAGCTCCGCGGCGTCCGCGGCGCCGCCGCCCGCAGAGGCCACGACGAGCGCCCAGGCGTACACGCCGCCGCCGCCGCTCGTGCAGCCGAACGTGAAGAAGAGCGCGCCGCCGCCGCCGAAGCCGAGCGACGAGCAGATCGCCGCGCTCGAGCGCCTCGCGCGCGACGTGAAGGACTACGAGAAGGACGCGAAGGACTTCCGCGACGCCATCACCGTCGTCGTGAAGCACCACTACGAGATGCGCCGCCGCCGCGTGCTCTCCGGCCTCGACAAGGAGATCGCGATCGAGCGGGCCGAGCTGCGCAAGGCGCGCGACGAGGCCATCAAGCGCCTCGAGGAGTTCATCGCGCGGTACACCGGCCCGACGGCGCACCAGGAGCATACGCCCGCCGCCATGTTCCGGCTCGCGGCCCTCTACGAGGAGCGCGGCCGCACCGACATGCCGCCCGAGGAGCTGCCGGCGAACCTGAAGCCGGCGATCGCGCTCTACAAGCGCATCATCCGCGAGTTCCCCAAGTACGATCAGACGGCCGCCGTCTACTACTACCTCGGCCACGCGCTGAACGACGCGAGCCGCCAGCCGGAGGCCCAGCAGGTCTGGCGCTCGCTCGTCTGCCACAACAAGTACCCGTACCCCGTCGCGACGGACACCGGCGATCCTGACAAGGATCTCATCTACAAGAAGCCGCAGGACCACGACGAGAAGTGGTGGGACGCCTGGTACGGCATGCACCCCGATCCGATCGGCGTCGTCGCGGCGAAGAAGGGCGGCAAGAAGCCCGCGCCGCGCGCGCAGCCGAAGCGCGACCCGAAGAAGAAGGACGCGCCGACCGCCGCGGAGACCGAGCCGACGTCGAGCGACGACGAGATCTCGTACCGCTCCATCTACACCGAGGACTGCGCGCCCATTCCGCAGAAGGCCGACCCCGGCAAGGAGGTCAGGTACCTCGCCGAGGTCTGGTGGCAGATCGGCGATTTCCACTTCGATCAGGCCGACACGAAGGCGGGGCCGTTCAACTACAACCGCGCCGTCACCGCCTACCGCCTGTCGCAGAGGCTCGTCGTCGACAAGCTGAAGAACCCCGTCTACGGCGTCGCGCTCTACAAGCTCGCGTGGACGTACTTCAAGCAGCAGCGCTACGAGGAGTCGGTCAAGGCGTTCGTCGCGCTGCTCGCGCACACCGAGGAGCTGGAGGCGAAGACCGGCGATCCGGGCGCCGACTTCCGCAAGGAGGCGTACGACTACATCGCGGCTTCGCTCGCCTACCTCGACTTCGTGGGCCCCGCGGAGGACGAGCCGTTCATCGTCCGCAGCGACGTGCTCGACACCGAGACGCGCGAGGGCGTCGCCGAGCAGAAGATGAAGAAGGCGATCGACAGGGTCCAGGACCCGAAGATCGTCCCCCAGGACAAGAAGTGGACCGTGGAGGTCTACAAGGCGCTCGCGCGGGAGTTCCGCGAGGTCAACCAGCTGAGCAACGTGACCGACGTGCTCGAGCTCATCCTGCAGAAGTGGCCATGCTACCGCGAGGCGCCGCTCATCCAGGACGAGCTCGCGGCGACGTACGACGAGCGCTCGCGGATGATGGCCTCGAAGTCGGCGAAGGAGAGCGACGCGCTCGCCAACAAGTCGCTCCAGGCCCGCACGAACCTCGCGAAGTACGTCGGCAACACCGAGTGGACGGACTGCAACAAGGACGACCCGGAGGCCATCCAGGCCGCCGAGCGCCTCGTGAAGGGCGGCCTGCGGCTCGCCGCCGTGCAGCACACCAACAAGGCGCGCCAGTACGTCCAGGAGGGCAACGCGTCGACCGACACCTCCGAGCGCCTCATGAAGTTCGAGCAGGCGCTCTCCGAGTACAAGCTCGCCGAGCAAGGCTGGCTCGGCTACCTGCGCCGCGACGAGCAGGCGACCGACGCGTACGAGTCGAGGTTCTGGGTCGCCGACTCCCGCTACTGGCAGGTCGCGCTCGACTTCACGACGAAGAAGCCGATCCCCGACGATCTCCTCCAGAACGCGCGACAGGCTGCGACCGAGGTGCGCGACTCGAACGAGGACGACCGGTTCCTCGAGCCGTCGGCGCAGTACCTGGTCGCGATGGCCGACTTCAAGCTGAACGAGTGCTACCGCGACCACGAAGAGTCGGGCGGCGCGCGCGGCTGCGTGAAGGTCGATGCCGTGCAGAAGACCGGCTCGGGCACCGAGCTGAAGATCGGCCAGCCGGCGATGTCGCTGCCGCTGCAGTACGCGATCGCCGCGCGCGACGAGTACGTCGGACGCGTCCCCGCGAACCTCGACCCGGCGAAGAACGGCCCGCTCTACCAGTTCCGCGCGGGCGAGTACTTCTACCTGTACGGGCAGTGGGACGAGGCGAAGAAGCGGCTCGAGCAGGTCTACAAGGACCAGTGCAAGAAGAGCAAGTGGAGCGTCGAGGCGTGGCGCCAGCTCGTCGCGATGGCCGCCGTGAAGGCCGACCAGAGCGGCAGCAGCGAGGACCTGCTCGTCCTGCGCGAGATCACCAGCCGCGAGAGCAAGCCCGAGACGAGCTGCCGCGTCGGGGACGGCGGCGGCGACGCGTGCAAGCCGGGCGACCCGACGTGCGATCCGGCGCTGCTCGACATCAAGGTCGCGTACCTGCTCGCCGCCGAGGCGTTCAAGAAGGCGCAGGGCATGCCCGACGGCGCCGAGCGCAACGTGCAGTGGAAGAAGGCCGGCTCGCTGTACGAGGCCGCGCTGCAGAAGGACCCGAAGAACAAGGACGCCCCCGAGGCCGCCATCAACGGCGCGATCGCCTACAAGAACATCGGCGACTTCGACAAGGCGATCGAGATGTACAAGCTCTTCATCGACCACTACGGCGAGGAGAAGAGCCTCGCGAAGCTCGAGAAGGGCGACGCCGCCGAGAAGGCCGACTACCAGAAGCGCATCGGCTACCTGACGCAGGCCTACGACGCGCTCGCGTCGTCGTACGTGCTGTTCTTCAACTACCGCGCGTCGGCCGAGACGCTCGACAAGATCGCCCGCATCGAGCGGTTCCCCGCCGACAAGCGCAAGGCCGCCGCGCGCAACGCGCTCGTCCTGTACTCGAACATGGGCGACCGCGAGAAGATGATGGCCGCCCGCGAGAAGTTCCTCACGTTCAAGCCGAGCGCCGAGGACAAGGCCGAGGCCGACTTCATCGTCGCGCAGGCCGATCTGCGCGCCTGGGATCGCAGCGGCGCCGAGACCGACGCGAACAAAGCCGCGCGCACGAAGGCGATGTCGTCGATGCAGAAGTTCCACGACGAGTACAAGCGCTCGCGCGACGCCGCGAAGTTCACGACGATCGCGGCCTACTACGTCGCGAAGGCGAAGCAGCAGCAGGGCTCGAACGCCGACGACTGGTGGAAGGCGACGATCGAGGCGTTCAAGGCCTACAAGAGCGTCGACGCGAAGACCGCGCTCGGCGGCAGCCAGCAGGGCAACATGGCGGCCGAGGCCGACTTCACGATGGTCGACGCCGACATCAAGAAGAACTTCGACTACGACACCGGCCACCACCGGTACAAGGGCACCGCGGTCGACGTCATCAAGAAGTACCAGGCCGACGCGAAGGACGCCGACAAGTACCACGCGAAGCTGAAGCAGATCGCCGATCCGGGCACCTACGGCTCGATCGAGTACGTGGCGGCGGCGCTCGCGCGGCAGGGCTCGCTGTACGACTCCCTGCGCACGGGGCTGTTCAACACGCGCGAGCCTGCGCTGCAGCTGTTCGCGCCGCAGGAAGAGAAGCTCCTGAAGCAGCTCGAGGAGTCGGGCAACCAGGACCTGATGGACAAGGCCGCCGAGAAGCGCGACGCGCGCTCCCAGCTGTGGCGCACGAAGCGCGACCAGGAGCTGACGAGCGCCGACCAGATCGCCGTGCAGCGCTACACCTCGTCGGTCGTCATCGCGCGCAAGTACTCGGTGCGCAGCACCGCGGTGAACAAGGCGATGCAGCGGCTCGCGTTCTTCAGCGACGTGCTCGGGGACGACAAGATGCGGACGTACTCGTCCGGCATCGAGGGCTTCACGTACCAGGAGGGCATGTGGCAGAAGACCCGTCCGGGTATGGTGGTCGAACCGGAGCCGACCGTGCTCCCCGCGCCGATGCCGGTGCTCGTGCAGTGAGGATCCCGATGGCTCGCTCCAGTCTCTCAGCGGTGTTGGTCGCGGCGGCGGCGGTCTCGCTCGCGGCGTGCGGCGGCTCGAAGCAGAAGCCGAACGCGTCCTTCGCGCCGACGCCTGGCGCGATGGGCACGGCGCCGCCCCAGGCCGCGGTCGCGTCGGCGCCGGACGGCCAGCAGGTCGGCATCAGCGACGGCTCACCGGACGGCGCGCCCAAGATGAGCGCGTCGGCCCGCACGAGCTACGACAAGGGCATGGCGCTCTGGCAGGGCGGCGATCTGAAGGGCGCGGTCGCCGCGTTCACCGAGGCGACGCAGGCGGATCCGAAGGCCCACCAGGCGTTCTACTCGCTCGGCGTGATGCAGGAGCGCCTCGGTGATCCGGCGGCGCTCGCGTCGTACCGGCAGTCCTGGTCGCTGGTCGACACCTACGAGCCCGCGATCGTCGCGTACGGCCTGTTGCTCGCGAAGCGCGGGAGCCTCCAGGAGGCGGACGACTTCCTCACCGACAAGAAGGGCAAGATGCCCGACAGCGCGCCTGTCCTCGCGGCGCTCGCCGAGGTGAAATCGCTGAAGAAGGACACGGCGAGCGCGCAGGTGCTCGCGCAGGACGCGCTGAAGAAGAACCCCGACTATCGCCCCGCGATGATGGTGCTCGCGCGCGATCACTACCGCGCGCGGCGCATCGACCTGGCGCTGTACGCGCTCGGCGCCATCCTCGACGGCATGGGGTCGACCCCTGAGGAGAAGCAGGCGAACCCGCCGCGCGACAAGAACAGCGCCGAGGGGCACCTGCTGCGCGCGGTCATCTACCGCGAGCAGGGCAAGCGCGCGGCCGCGATCGACGAGTACAAGACGGTGGTGCAGCTGCGCCCCGACATCGTCGCCGCGCGCGTGCAGCTGGGCGCGTACCTGCTCGAGGCCGGCAACGCGGAGGAGGCGCAGCCGCTGCTCGAGGGCGCGCTGAAGTACGACGCGACGCAGGTGCAGGCGCACCTGAACCTCGGCGACGCGTACCGCATCCTCGGGCGCGGAGCCGACGCGAAGCGCGAGCTCGACTGGGTGCTCGCGAAGGATCCCAACATGCCGCAGGTGCACTACAGCCTCGGCCTCCTGTACCTGTTCTCGAAGAGCCTGCCCGGCATGGACGAGAAGGCGCAGCTGTCGGCGGCGGTCGCGTCGCTCGAGAAGTTCCAGGCGCTGCGCGGGCAGCCGACGAAGGGCCAGACGGACGACTCCGACCAGCTCATCCTGCGCGCGAAGGTCCGCCTCGAGGCGCTCGACGCCGCCGCGAAGGCCGCCGCCGCGCCGCCCCCGGCGCCCCCTCCCGCAGCGTCGGGCTCCACCGCGCCGGCCGGGTCCGCCGCGCCCCCGCCTTGAACCACCGGAGGAGCTCATGCGAACATTCCTGATTTTTTCGACCGTCTCCGCCTCGCTGCTCCTGTCGTCGGGGGCGCTCGCGCAGAAGAAATCGAAGGTGGTCGAGATCAGCGAGATCACCATCACCGGCCGCGTGCAGAAGCCGGTCGCGGCCGTCGACATCTCGAAGATCGCGCCGAAGGTCGCGCTGTCCGAGCTGCGGCACCCGTTCCTCGAGAAGATCGAGCAGGTCCTCCTGACAGATCCGTTCTGAGGATGCGCTTCGGGGATCCCTGCTGACGCTTGGGATCGCGCTGTCCCTGTGCGCGGCGCTCGTCGCGGCCGGGATCTCGGCCCGGCGCGCGCTCGCGATCGGGCGCGCGCTCGACGTCGACGCCGAGGCGATCGCGGCCTGGACCAGGCGCAACGGCGCGTCACGCGAGCTCGCCGAGGCGCTCGCCGGCACGGCCCTGTCGCCGCTCGCCGAGGGGCTCGCGAGCGGCGACGCCCGCAGGTGCAACGAGCCGCTCGTGGAGCTGGAGGGCGCGCTCCGCCACGACGATGAGGCGCACACCGGGGCGCTGCGGCTCGCGGCCTACGCGACCGGCCTCGCCGCGCTGCTCGCGGTGTTCGCGCCGCTCTCGGCGCTCGTCGCGGGGGGCGACGCTCCAGATCAGCCGATCGGCCTGCTCGACGCGCTGGCGATCGGGGGAGGCGGGTTCGTGAGCGCGCTCCTGACGAGGCGCGTCTCGGCGCGCGTGTCGCGACGCAGACGCACGGCCGTCGATCGCTGGGTCTCGGCGGCGCTCGAGCACGACGGCGCGGGGGGCGTCAAGGGTTCCACACGACGGTCGCGGTGACCCTGGGCGCGAGGCGACCGAACGCCGACGCGCGCGCGGGGGACGACAGCTCCGAGACCACGCAGCCGAGCAGCGCGCGATCGACGCCGCCCGGCTCGTTGCGGGTCTTCACCTCGTCGGTGCGGAACCCTCGGCTCACGCGCGACACCTTGACGTCGAACGTCACCTTCAACCGGCCCGGCAGCGCGCGCCCGGCGCCGCAGCGCTGCGCGGCCACGGACAGCGCGCGACGCACGTCGATCGCCGCGTCTCCCCCGCCGGCCGCGGCGGGCGCGTCGATCACCACGTCCACCGGGGGCGGAGCCGGCGGGAGCTGGATGGGAGGAGGCGGCGGCGGCGGTGGCGGCGGCGGCGGCGGCTCGTCGCGACGCACCTCGATGGGGAGGATCGCGACGCTCCCCTCCCCCGCCGGCACCCGGAGCTGACAGGAGCGCTCCATCACGCACCGGAGGCCGCGGGAGGGCTCCCGCTTCGAGCGCACGTCGAGGGGGGCGCCGGTCGACGAGAACCTCACCTCCAGCTCGTGGCGACCGGCGTCCGGGGGCTCGACGAGCGGCGCGCAGATCTCGAGCTGCAGCTCGGTCGAGCTCAGCGCCTCGATCGTCGCGCGAGGCAACGACGCGCCGTCGACGGGCCGCGGGGCGCCGCGCAGGAGCATCGTGCGGGGAGGTCGGGGCATCGGGGGCGCCGGATCGAAGGGCCGCTCGAACCGCGGAGCGGGCGCGCCGGCGATGCGATCGCCGAGGAAGGGCGCCTCGGAGGCGAGGCTCGCGCGGCGACCGAGGTCGACCGAGGGCTCGCGCGACGACACGACGCTGCGCGGGCGGTCGTCGACGCCGCACCGCACGACGCGCGCGTCGTCGACGATCTCCAGGGGAGCGCTCGGGGGCTCCGACGAGGGCGGCGAGCTCGGGGGCCGGGGAGGCGCCGACGAGCAGGCGGCGAGGGCGAGCGAGGTGAGCGAGAGCGAGAGGGCGAGGCGCACGACGGCACGATAACGCGCAACGGCCGGCGGACTTACGGGCGCGTCGCCTTCCGCCGCTCGCGCCGGGTTCGAGACGTGATAACGCTCGCCGCCGAGAGATGTCCCAAGACGACCGTCACGCGTCGGAAGACGCGCTGCGCGCCGCGCGCAGGCAGAAGGCGCAGGCGCTCCGGGATCGCGGCGAGAACCCCTTCGCGAACGATCTGTGGCCCGCGCCGCTCGCGGAGCTCGGCCCGCTCCGCGCGCGCGCGGCTCAGGCCCGCGGCGACGGCGGGCGCTACGACAAGGCGGCCGTCGCGGCCCTCGGCCTCGGCGTCGCGCACGTCGCGGGGCGCGTGATGCTGCAGCGTGGGTTCGGGCGGGCGGCGTTCCTCCGGCTGCGGGATCGCACCGGCGAACTGCAGCTGTACCTGCACGAGGGCGCGACCCCGGACGCCGAGCTCGCGCGCCTCGACGACATCCAGATCGGCGACGTCATCGAGGCCGAGGGGCGGCTGATGGCGACCGACAAAGGCGAGCTGTCGCTCGAGGTCACGCGGGTGCGCCTGCTGACGAAGGCGCTCCTGCCGCTGCCCGACAAGTGGCACGGCCTCGCCGACGTCGAGACGCGGTACCGCCAGCGCTACGTCGATCTCATCGCGAGCAAGGAGGCCGCGGCGGTGTTCCGCGCGCGCAG
This sequence comes from Polyangiaceae bacterium, assembly GCA_020849655.1. Lineage (GTDB taxonomy): Bacteria > Myxococcota_A > Polyangia > Polyangiales > Polyangiaceae > JADLFU01. The sequence goes on from JADLFU010000064.1 coordinate 58,248, forward strand.
CCACATCGTGCGCGCCGTCCGGCGCTACCTCGACGACGACGGCTTCCTCGAGGTCGAGACGCCCACGCTCCACACGCTCGTCGGCGGCGCGGCGGCGAAGCCCTTCACCACGCACCACAACGCGCTCGACATGAGCCTGTTCCTCCGCATCGCGCCCGAGCTGTACCTGAAGCGGCTCGTCGTCGGCGGGCTCGAGCGCGTCTACGAGCTCGGGCGGATGTACCGCAACGAGGGCGTCTCGACGCGGCACAACCCCGAGTTCACCATGCTCGAGTTCTACGAGGCGTACGCGACCTACGAGACGCTGATGACGCGCACCGAGGCGCTGTTCCGCGCGGTCGACGCCGATCTCGCCGCGCGGATGCCGAAGGAGCACGCCGCGTGGCTCGCCGCGCGCCCGTTCACGCTCGACGAGCCCTTCGCGAGGGTGTCGATGAAGGCGGCGGTCGAGCGCGCGCTCGCGGCGGCGAGCCTCCCCGCGGACGTCCCGTCGTCCATCCGCGGGGAGGGCGCGCCCATCAAGGAGTGGTCGAAGTCGAGCGAGCGCGCGAAGAAGCGCGTCGACTGGAGCAACTACCTGAAGGGCGTGAAGAAGTGCGCGAACGACGGCGAGGCGCTGTTCGCCGCGTACGAGTACCTCGCCGAGCCGTTCCTCGCCGAGGACTACCGCTCGCGCGGCGCCGACAAGAGCGTGCCCGTGTTCATCGTCGACTACCCGGCCGAGGTGAGCCCGCTCGCGCGCCGCAAGGACGGCGATCCGTCGCTCGTCGATCGCTTCGAGCTGTTCGTGCACGGTCGCGAGCTCTGCAACGCGTTCAGCGAGCTCGCCGACCCGGAGGACCAGGCCGCGAGGTTCCGCGATCAGCTCGAGAAGAAGGCGCGCGGCGACGAGGAGACGATGGACTACGACGCGGACTACATCCGCGCGCTCGAGCACGGCCTGCCGCCCACGGCGGGGTTCGGGATGGGCGTCGATCGGCTCGTGATGGCGCTCACGGCGAGCGCGAGCATCCGCGACGTCATCCTCTTCCCGCTCCTGCGCCCGGAGCACTGAGTGCGGGGGTTCATCGGCCTCGCGGTCGTGGCGCTGCTCGGCGTCGCGCTCGTCTCGTACCGCGGGGCGTCGCGCGCGCGCGGGCGCGAGCCGCTGACGCTGACGCTGTCGCACTTCGGCCTCGCGTTCGCGCCGGGCCTGCTCGCGGCGATCGGCGCGGCGATCGCCGTGTACCTCCTCGTGATCCCCCGCGCGCCCGCGCTCGCGCCGTACGGCTTCTGGGTGAGCCTCTCGACGTGGGCCGCGCTGACGCTCGCGACCTTCTTCGCGTCACGCACGCTGCGAGACTCGTTCACGCTGCGCCTGCCGGGGGTGTTCCGCGCGGCGCCGTCGGCGGTGTTCGCGTGCCTCGGGCTCGCGTTCGTGTGGCTCACGTACTCGGCGCTGCACCTGCCTGCCTCGCACGGCTCGCGCTACGTGCTGCGCCACGAGATCGTCCGGTTCTCGGCGCTGGCGACGGGCGTCGTGTTCTTGCTCGGGGTGCTGTCGGCCGCGCTGCCGTCGCTGCTCGACTGGCTCGAGCGCGGCGGCCTCACGGCGTTCGTGGGCGCGCGGCACGTGCGCGCGACGAAGAGCGGGTTCCTCACCGTCATCAGCGTGCTCAGCATCTCGGGCGTCGCCGTCAGCTCGTGCGCGCTCTGCAGCGTCGTGTCGATCATGGGCGGGTTCGGCCAGGATCTGAAGCGCAAGATCCAGGGCAACAACGCGCACATCGTCGTCGACGTACCGGCGCAGCTCACCGGCTTCGCCGGCTATGAGGGCACGCTCGAGCGGGTCAGGCGCGTGCGGGGCGTGCAGGCCGCGACGCCGGTCGTCGCGGGGGAGGCGATGGCGTCGTCGAACGCGAACACCGCGGGGGTGCTGCTGCGCGGCGTCGATCCCACGACGATCGGCCAGGTGATCGATCTGCAGCGCAACCTCGAGTACGGCAAGCTCGACTACCTCGTCGACGAGTCGCGCCTCGTGCGCCTCCCGGCGGACGAGATCATCGGCAGCGGCCCGCGCGGCGAGCCGTACAAGCGCGGGCCCGACGTGTCGGCGTACTTCTCGTCGTCGTCGCACAAACCTGACAAGGTCTACCCGGGCGTCGTCGTCGGCCGGGAGCTCGCGCGGAGCCTGCACCTGATGGTCGGCGACGAGCTGATGCTGATCTCGCCGCTCGGCGATCTCGGGCCGATGGGCGTGATGCCGCGCGCGCGGAGGTTCCGCGTGGCGGCCATCTTCTACAGCGGGATGTACGAGTACGACGCGACGCACGTGTACGTGCGGTTCGACGTCGCGCAGAGGTTCTTCAGCCTCGAGGACAAGGCCACCACGATCGACGTGAAGGTCGACGATCCCGGCGCGACCGAGGCGATGCTGCCTGCCGTGCGCGCCACCGTCCAGGACCGCCCGGAGCTGCGCGTGCGCGACTGGCGCGAGATGAACAAGAACCTCTTCTCGGCGCTGAAGCTCGAGCGCGTCGCGACGTTCATCGTGCTCAGCATCGCGATCATGGTCGCGAGCTTCTGCATCATCTGCACGCTGTTGCTGATGGTGACCGAGAAGGGCAAGGAGATCGCCATCCTGAAGGCGCTCGGCACGAGCGACGGCGGCATCCTCCAGGTGTTCATGCTCGAGGGCGTCATCATCGGCGCGATCGGCACGCTCTTCGGCGTCGCGACGGGCGTCGCGACGTGCGTCGGGCTCAAATGGTTCGGCGTGCGCCTCGACCCGGACGTCTATTACATCGACCGCCTGCCGGTCGCGACCAACCCCGCCGACTACGCGCTCGTCGCGTCGGCCGCGCTCGTCATCTGTACGCTGGCGACCGTGTACCCTGCCATCGCGGCGTCGCGGCTCAGGCCGGTCGACGGCCTGCGACACGAATGAGAGACCACGATGCCGCTCGTCGAAATCAGAGGCCTGGAGAAGACCTACGAGCACGAGGGCCGCGCGCTCCCGGTGCTGCGCGGCATCGATCTCGACATCGAGCACGGCGACGTGATGGCAGTCGTCGGCGCGAGCGGCGCCGGCAAGAGCACGCTGTTGCACTGCATCGGCACGCTCGATCTCCCGACGAAGGGCGTCATCAAGATCGACGGGCGCGACGCGACCGCGCTCGGCTCTGCGAAGCTCGCGGAGCTGCGCAACGCGGCGATCGGGTTCGTGTTCCAGTTTCACCACCTGCTGCCGGAGTTCACCGCGCTCGAGAACGTGCTGATGCCCGGGCTCATCGGCGGCAAGCGGCGCAAGGACCTCGAGCCCCGCGCGACGAGCCTGCTCGGCGACGTCGGCCTCGGGCACCGCGTGCGTCACCGCCCCGGCGAGCTGTCGGGCGGGGAGCAGCAGCGCGTGGCGCTCGCGCGCGCGCTGATGCTCGAGCCGAAGCTCCTGCTCGCGGACGAGCCCACGGGGAACCTCGACAGCGCCACCAGCGAGGCCATCCACGAGCTGTTCTTCAAGGTCAACAAGGAGCGCGGCACGACGATCGTCGTCGTCACGCACAACCCGGCCTTCGCCGACCGGATGCCGCGCACGGTGCGCATGAAGGACGGCCGCGTCGACTCCGACGTGCGTCGCTGACCGGCTCAGCTCGACAGGGGCCACGCCGCGGCGGCGAGCGAGGGGCGGAGCGCGTCGAGCCCGGCGCCGAGGGCCCGCGCGTCGATCCTCCGCGACGGATCACGACAGAGCGCGCGCGCGAGCAGCGCGGCCACCTGCTCGTGGCGGCGGCCGAGCGCGGCGAGGCGGGGCGGCGCGCCGTCGTGCGCGAGGTGCGCCGCGAGGACGGCCAGCTCGCCGCCCGAGAACAGCGGCTCGCCCGTCAGCGCCTCGAACGCGAGGCACGCGAGCGCGTACACGTCGGCGGGCAGCGGCGAGCCGCCCGCGTCCGGCTCGGACGTCCACACCTCGGGCGCGCCGTACGCCGCGCTCGCGCAGCCCGGGCGCAGGCGCCTGCCGGAGAGCCCGTAGTCGACGAGCACGGGGCGCGCCCCGTCGCGCAGGATGACGTTCGAGGGCTTCAGATCGAGGTGCGCGAGCCCCGCGCCGTGCATCGCGGCGACGCCCGCCGAGACACCCTCGAGCAGCGAGAGCGCGCGATCGATCGTCATGCGGTCGGGCCGGAGCTCGCGCTCGAGCGAGGGCCCGCGCACGAGCTCCATCACGAGCGCGGGGCGAGGCCGCGCGGCGAGATCGAACGTGACGAACCGCGCGAGGTTGGGGTGCTCGGGCAGATCGAGCAGCGCCCGCGCCTCGTCGCGGAACAGCGTCGCCGGATCGATCGCGCCGCCGGAGAGCAGCGGGAGCTTCATCGCGAAGCGCTCCGCCGAGGCGTCGTTGCGCTCGCTCGTGCGCACGACGACGAACACCGTGCCCGCGCCCCCCTCGCCGAGCGCGCGCTCCACCGAGAACCCGCCGATCGCGCGATCCGCGGGGATCCAGCTCGGGAGCGTGGGGCTGTGCCCGCTGGCCGTCGGCGGGCCCGGAGGGAGCGTCACCACGCGCTCCAGCGCGCCCGCGAAGATCGGCCCGAACGGCGCGGGGAGCGCGGCGGCGGCGACGACGAGCGCGCGCGCCGCCGACCGCGCCGCCCCCTGGTCACCGCTCGCGACGGCGTCGTCGAACGCGCCCCGCGCGGGGGTGGGGCCGGGCGCCGCCGGGGGGTCGCCCGCGCCGAGGCGCGCCTGCGCGTGCTGGGCGCACAGCGACAGCTCGGCGACGACGCCCTCGAGCGCCGCGACCGCGGGCGCGCCGTCGAGGGTCACGAGGTCACCCCACGTCGCCGCGCGCGAGACGACGGCGATCTGCGCGGCGCCGCGGGAGAGGACACCTCGCAGGTGCGGCGGCCTGCCCGCCTCCAGCCGCAGCGCGAGCTCCGAGAGCGCCACGACCTCGCGCGGCGCGGCGATCCGCGCGGCGTCGACCGGGTGCCGCCGGGTCTCGGGCGCGTCGTCGGCGTCGGCGCGGGCCAGCGCGATGAGGCCGCGAAGCGCGGCGTCGACGTCGGGGCTCATCGACGCCTCCGCGATCGTCACGAGATCGCGCGGGGGGAGGCGCGCCCACGCGCACGCGAGCAGCACGTCATCGACGCCCACGGCGCCGGATCGGAGCAGCGATCCCGCCGCCCGCGCGAAGGCCGCGCCGATCGCCCGCTCGAGCACGGCGGGCGCGCCCCGCGCCAGGCGATCGAGCGACGCCCCGGCGATGCGCCGCGCGCGCGCAGATGCGCCCTCCTCGCCGGCGCGATCGTCGACGACGCGAACGTCCGCGAGCAGCAGCAGCGCCTTGATCTCCTGGAGACGGAGCGGCAGCTCCGCGGTCGGCGCGACGCCGCGGCTCGCCCGGCGCGCCTCCCTCGCGAGCACCGCCGAGGTCGCGCGCGTGACGAGCGCGTCGAGGGCGTCGAGCTTCGTCGCGGGGGCGCCCTTGTCGTCGAGCGACAGGAGGTCGAGCAGCGTGCCGTCGTCGAGCAGCCCGCGCTCGAGATCACGGAGCGCGCCGAGCACGACGTCCTCGCCGAGCTCGCGCCCGGTCGGGTCGAGCAGCGCCGCGAGCGCGGGGCGCGCCTCGATGAGCCCGAGCGCCGCCTCTCCCGCCGCGTGGGCGCTCGCCGCGCCCGCGGTACGGTACGCGTGGAGCGCCGTCGACAGCGCGGCCCCGACCGGATCATCGCCGAGCTCGAGCTCGCCGATCAGGCGCGAGAGCACGGCGCCGACGCCGAGATCCGCGCGGCGCGACGACGCCTGCGCGCGCTCGAGCTCGACGCGGACCCGCGCGACGACGCCATGCGCGAAGGCGCCTCCCGGCCCTGCCGCGAGCGTGGAGGCGAGCGCCTCGGCCACCGCGAGCGGCGCGCGCTCTGCCACCCGCGAGAGCGCGCGCTCGGCGCCCTCGGGATCGCGCTCCGCGGCGGCGGCGACCCCCCACGTGAAGGCCGTCGCGACGCCGGGATCGCGCGCGAGCAGATCGTCCGCGAGCGCGCGCTCCACGAGCGCGGTGGCCCAGCCGGGATCGTGCCCGAGCGCGGCGGCGACCGACGCCGCGCCGCGACGCCACTCGGTGGCCGTCGCGCGCGGCGACAGCGCGGCCTCGATCTCCGCGCGGAGCGGGGCGTGGGTCTCGGCGAGCAGGCCGCGCGCGACGGCGGCGTGTCGCCAGACCAGCGGCTCGCGATCCCCGAGCAGGCGACGGAGAGCGACCTCGAGCTCGGCAAGGTGGCGGAGGTGCGTGGCGGACGCGCGGGAGGCCGCGAGCCCTCGCGCCACGCGCCCGATCAGGAGCGCGCTCGTCCGACGCTCGGGCAGCGAGCGCGCGCACGGGAGCGTGAGCCACGCGTGGACGCCGTCACGACGCGACAGCAGCGCGAGCGCGAGGGACCGCTCGCCTAGATCGCGCGCCGGGTGGCCCGCGAGCGACAGCGCGAGCCGGGCGCGCACGGGATCGCCGCGCAGCTCGTGGGGCGCCGAGAGCGCCTGCTGCCGCGCGATCGCGAGGAAGACCGGCGCCGGCCCCTCGAGCATCCGCCGCTCGACCGACGCCAGCACCAGCTCGCGCGGCGCGCCTCGGGGCAGCGCGTGGCCGAGCTCGAACAGCCCGCGCGCGGCCTGCGCGTCGGACAGCGCCAGCCCGTCGAGCGCGACCGGGTCGACGGCGCGCGCGGCCGGCGAGAGCAGCGCGCCGAGCGGCTCGAGCGGCGACGGCGCGTCCCCCTCCGCGACGCTCCCCGCCGCGCGCACCAGCGCCGCCAGCCCTCGGCGCCTGGCGTCGACGCCCGACGCGCGAGCGAGCTCCTGGGCGGCGAGGATCAGCGTCGCGGCGGGCAGCACGGCGCGCGCTCGGGCTAGACCTTCTCGACCCCGCCCTTGCCGAAGAGCCCGGTCGGGCGCCACAGCAGGACGGCGATCAGCACGACGAACGTGAGCACGTCCTGCCCGCCGGAGTAGCTCGTGAGCTTCGTGAGCTCGCCGACGACGCCGAGCAGGATGCCCCCGACCACCGCGCCGGGGATGCTCCCGATGCCGCCGAGCACGGCCGCGACGAACGCGCGCGTGCCGATGACCTGGCCCATCGTCGCGTAGGCCTGGCTCTGATCGAGGCAGTAGAGCACCGCGCCGAGCGCCGCGAGCGACGAGCCGAGCGCGAACGTGAACAGGATGACGCGCGAGGTGCGGACGCCCATCAGCCGGGCGGCCTCGACGTTCGTGGAGAGCGCGCGCATCGCCTTGCCCATCCACGTCTTGCTCACGAGCAGGTGCAGCGCCCCCATCACGACGAGCGCCGTGACGAAGATGACGAGCTGCGTGTTGATCGGCACGCGCGCGTAGCTGCGCGGCCGGGCGCCGAACGCGAGCACCGCGGCGTTCTGCAGGAGCACGCTCGCGCCGAGCGCCGTCACGAGCGGCGTGATCCGCGAGCCGACGGCCTTGCCTCCGCCGCTCCGCGCGAGGATCGGCCGGTACGCGACGCGCTCGACCGCGACGCCGAGCGCCGACGACGCGGCCATCGCGGCGACGATCGTGAGCGGCAAGGCCGCGAGCGGCGGCAGGCCCGCGAGCGGCCCGGCGAGCGCGAAGAACCCCGCGTACGCGCCCATCATGAACACCTCGCTGTGCGCGAAGTTGATGAGCTTCAGGACGCCGTACACCATCGTGTACCCCAGGGCGACGAGCGCGATCATCGCGCCCTGCGCGAGGCCGTTCAGCAGCGCCGACAGCAGCCCGCTCACGGGCGCTTCTCGTTCACCGTCGCGTGGTAGACGAACTTGCCGCCCTTGATCTGCACGACGACGAGCGGCTTGTCGGCGTTGCGGTCCTTGTCGATGGAGATCGTGCCGGTCGCGCCGGAGAACCCGCGCGTCTCGGCGACGGCGTCGCGGATGGCGACGGGCTCGATGGCCTTCGCGCGGCCCATCGCGTCGAACAGGAGCTTCGCCGCATCGTACGCCTGCGCGGCGAGGCTCGACGGCTCGCGCTTCCAGCGGGCCTGGTAGGCCGCGACGAACTTCTTCGAGTTCTCCCACGGCACGTCGGGCGCGTAGTGGTTGGTGAAGTACGCGCCCTCGAGCTCCGTCGCGGCGCCCTTCAGCAGGTCCTCCGAGTCCCACCCGTCGCCGCCGAGGAACATGCTGCCGGGGATGTTCTTCTCCTTCGCCTGCTGCGCGATGGGCACCATGTCGGAGTAGTAGTTCGGGACGAAGACGATCTCGGGCTTCGCGGCCATCAGCTGGTCGAGGTGCGTGCGGAAGTTCTTCTCGCCCTTCTGGTAGCCCTTCTCGACGACGATCTCGCCGCCGTGCTTCTTCACGGCCTCGCTGAACGTCTTCGCGAGGCCCGACGAGTAGGTGTCCTGGGCGAGGTAGAGCAGGCCGATCTTCTTCTTCTTCAGCTTCTCGGTCACGAACTCGGCGGCGGCGGCGCCCTGCGCGTCGTCGGTGAAGCAGACGCGAAACACGAAATCGCGGCCGCGCGTGACCTCCACGTTCGTCGACGACGGCGTGATCATCGGCACCTTCGCCGCGTTGGCGATGAGGCCGCCGGCGAGCGAGCGGCTCGACGCGACCTCGCCGAGCAGCGCGACGACCTTGTTGCGATCGATGAGCTGGCGGACCTTGTTGGTGGCCTCCTGCGGCATCGACTTGGTGTCCTCGAAGAGCACCTTCACCTTGCGGCCCTTCACGCCGCCATCGGAGTTCAGCTGATCGGTCGCGAGGACGATGCCCTCCTGGCTGTCCTTGCCGAACTGCGTCTCCTCGCCCGAGAGCGAGAAGTAGGCGCCGACGAGGATCTCGCCCGTCGCCGGCGCGCCGGAGGCGCCCGCGGCGGGTGCGCCGGACGGCGCGGAGGACTTCGAGCAGCCGGCGGCGAGCGCGGCGAGCGCGAGGCCACAGAGGAGGGAGCGTCGGGTCGACATGGCGGCGACCATAACCGTCCCCGGCCGGTGGATTCAACGCCGCGGCGCGCCACGCGGGTTTGCCGCCGCGGACGCGCGCGCTCCGGTACGATGCGCGCTGCGTGACCTCCCGGCGGTGCCTCTTGCAAGTCCTCGGCGCGGCGTGCGCGGCGGCCGCGTGCGGTGAGGCGACGGGCCAGAGCGAGGCGACGGGCTCGTGGCCGGCCGGCAACCTGCGTGATCTGTCGGGCCTCCGCCCCGTGCCCGGGGCGCCGCTCGTCGTCGCGCGCGACGAGGGCGGCGTGTACGCGATGAGCACGATCTGCACGCACCAGCAGTGCGACATGACCACCGACGGACAGGTCTCCGCGACCGGCATGCACTGCGACTGCCACGCCTCCGACTTCGACGCCCACGGCACGCCGGTCGCGGGCCCCGCGCGCGCGCCGCTCCGCCACGTCCGCGTCAGCGTCGCCGCGGATGGCGCCCTCACGGTGCACGCGGACGAGGTCGTCGCGGCAGACCACCGCGTCGCGGGCTGATCAACGGCGTCGCCGGCCCGCCGCGTGGAACCTCAGCCACGTCGCGCGCGGCACGGCGGGGTAGCCCGCGTACGTCGCGCCCGCGGGCACGTCGCCGATCACGCCAGCCTTCGCCGCGAGGCGCGCGCCGTCGCCGATCTCCACGTGATCGGCGACGCCCACCTGCCCGCCGACCAGCACGCCCGCGCCGACCCGCGACGATCCCGCGAAGCCCGCCTGCGCGGCGACGATCGAGCCGGGGCCGATGCGCGCGTTGTGTCCGACGTGCACGTGGGCGTCGAGCTTCGCGCCCGCGCCGAGGACTGTGGGGCCGATCGTCCCGGCGTCGACGGTTGCGTGCGCGCCGATCTCCACGTCGTCGCCGACGCGCACGCCGCCCAGCTGCGGCACGCGGACCGCGCCCGCCGCGCCGAGCTCCCACCCGAACCCGGGCGCGCCGAGCACCGCCCCGTCGCCCACGACGACGCGGGCGCCGAGCACGACGCCGCCGTGCACGACCGCGTGCGCGCCGACGCGGCAGCCCTCGCCGAGCACGGCCCCCGCGCGGATGACGGCGAACGCGCCGACGCGCACGGAGGTCGGGACCACGGCGCCCGCCTCGACCAGCGCTCGCGATCGCTCGTCGACGGGCGGGACGCGCGCGACCTCGCCGAGGAGCGCCGCCACGACGGACGCGGGCGCCGGATGGCACCAGAGCGCGCGCCCCGGGACGCGCGCGGCGAGCTCGGGCGTGACGAGGAGCACCGCGTCCGTCGACGCGAGCCGGGAGGCGGCGCGCGCGCGGGTGAGCGGCACGAGATCCCCCGCCGAGAGATCGTCCTCCCACGGCGTCGCGAGCCGCTCGACGACGCGGAGGCCGCGCGCGCCCGACAGCTCCCCGCCGAGGCGCGCGACCAGCGAGGCCAGCGTCGCGCGCTCGGCGAGGGCGACGGTCACTTCTTCGCGCCGCTCGCCGCCGGGGCCGCGCTGCCGGACGTCGCGGGCGCGGCCTCCGCGGGCGTGTCCTCGCCGGAGTTGTACATGCTGATCACGAGATCGGTCAGATCGAGCTCGGCCTTGACGTACGGGACGGCCTGGCGATCGAGGATGACGTCGTAGCCGTCCTTCTTCGCGATCTTGCGGAGGTAGCCGCTGACGCGCGCGAAGATCGGCGCCGTGATCTCGTTCTGCTTCTTGCCGAGCTCGCCGTTGTACGACTGAAACACCTGCTGCAGCTCGGCCATCTGCCGCTGCCAGTCTTCCATCGCGCGCGCGAGCGCCTCCTTCGAGAGCAGCTTCGACTGCTTCTCGAGGTCGTCCTTCTTCTTCAGCAGCTCCTCCTGGCGGCCGTTCAGCTCGGCCTGCCGGCGGTCGAAGTACTTCTTCAGCTGCGCCTGCGCGCGCAGGCCGTCCTCCGTCTCCATCACGGCGCGCTGGATGTCGACGACCGCGAGCTTCGTCACACCTGCCGCGGCGGGCGCTGCGGGCGCGGCCGGCTGCTGCGCGACGAGGCGGGGGCTGATGGAGAGCGCGAGCGCCGCGCCGAGCACGCCGAGCCAGGTGGTGTTCTTGTGCATCGCCGTGCTCACTTCTTCTTCGGAGCCGCGGGCGGCGCCTTCTTCGCGGCCTTCGGGTCCGGCGGGGGCGGCGGCGTCCCGGGCGGCGGCATCGCGGCGAGCTGCGCCTTCTCCTGCGCGGTGAGCGGCGCCACGCCGGGCGTGTCGGCGTTGTAGGTCGTGATCGCGAGCTCGGTCAGATCGAGCTCGGGCTTGAAGTGGAGCGCGGCCTGCTTGTCGACGACGACCTCGAAGCCCTTCTGCTTCGCCAGCCGCTCGACGATGCGCGACATCTTCTGGAACATGGGCTGCGTCGCCTCGGCCTGCTTCTTCTGGATCTCGCCCTGGTACTGCATGAGGAGCTGCTGCAGGTCGAAGAGCTTCTTCTGGATCTCCTCCTGCCCTCGATCGCACTCGGCCTTGCCGAGGCCCGCCTTGCAGCGCTTCTCGAGCTCGGTGCGCTCCTTGAGGAGCCCCGTCTGCTTGCCGTCGAGATCGACCTGGCGCTTGTCGAACAGCGACTTCAGCGTGAGGGTGGCGCGGCCTCCCTCGTTGGTCTCCGCGATGGCGCGGGCCATCTCGATGACGGCGATCTTCGACTCGGCGCGGGCGACCAGCGGCGCCGACGCGAGGGCCGCGGCGGCGGCGCACAGGAGGTACCTCTTCATGGGCAGCGCGCTACCACGGCTCCGAAACCGGCGCGATCTCGGCGTAGGGCACCGAAGACGAGGATCGGTGCGCTGGCGGACCTCGGATCAGCGGAGCCGAGGCGCGGGCCGAGGACCAGCCTCCGGGAGCTCGACCGTCACGAGCGCGCCGCCCCGCTGGCCGCTCGCCACGGAGACCGCGCCGCCGTGCTGCTGCACGATCCTGCGCACGATGGCGAGGCCGAGGCCGGTGCCCGCGGGCTTCGTCGTGACGAAGGCGTCGAACAGCGTCTCTCGCACGCTGGGGTCGATCCCCGGGCCGTCGTCCTCGATCTCGAAGCGCGGCGCGTCGCCGCCGACCACCCTCACCCAGACGGTGCCGCCCCCCGGTGACAGCGCGGCCCGCGCGTTGGCGAGGAGGTTGAGCCAGACCTGCTTCAGCTTCTCCGCGTCGGCGGCGACGACCACGCCCGCGGCGATCTCGGGGATGACCGCGACGCTCGCGTGCCGCAGCGCCTCGGCCTCGAGCGCGAGCACCTGCTCGGCGAGCCTGCCGAGATCGACGTCGACGAACTGCGGGCTGCGCGGCCGCGCGAGCTCGAGAAAATCCGTCAGGAGCCGCTCGAGTCTGCGGATCTCCGTCTCGACGATCCCGACACGATCGCGCATCGAGGCCGCCTCCGCGCCGCCGACGCGCTCGGTCGCGCGCGCGAGCAGGTGCAGCTGCAGCACGGCGGCGTTCAGCGGGTTGCGGATCTCGTGGGCGAGCCCCAGCGCGAGCGCGCTCATCGCCGAGAGCGCCTCCGCCTCGGCCGCTCGCCGCTCGAGCGCGCGGCGCTCGGTGACGTCGACGCCGATGCCGTACACGAGGCCGTCGGGATCGCCGGGGACGCCGGAGAGCTGCCACTCGATGCGCCTCGGGGGCGCGCCCTCGCCGACGAGCAGCGTCGCCTCCACCGCGACGCCGCGCTCGCCGCTCCGCGCGCGCGCGAGCCCGCTCGAGATGCGCTCGCGCGACTCCTCGCCTATCCAGCGCGAGACGAACGCGCGCCCGTCGGGCCGGAGCCCCGCCGTGAGCTCGGTGGTCTTGGGGTTCGAGAGCGCGACGCGCCCGTCGCGATCGACGCCGACGATCAGCACGCCGGCCGTCTCGATGAGCGCGCGCTGCCGCGCCTCGAGCTCCTCGCGCGCGCGCACGAGCTCCGTCTTCGCGAACGCCTGCTCGACCGTCGAGACGAGCTCCTCCGGCCGGAACGACTTCAGCAGGAACGCGAACGCCCCCGCCTCGAGCGCGGCGATGGCGCTGTCGACGGTCGCGAAGCCCGTGACGAGCACGACCTCGCCTCGAGGGTTCGCCTCGCGCAGCCGGCGGACGACGTCGACGCCGCTCATGTCGGGGAGCTTCACGTCGACGAGCGCGACGTCGAACCCTCGCGCCGCCGCGTGCAGGATGGCGGCGCGGCCGTCGTGCGTCGTCGCGACCTCGGCCGACAGCTCGCGCGCGCCCTCGAGGATGTCGCGCAGGTTGGCGACGAGCGCCTCGTTGTCGTCGACGATCAGGATGCGCGCGCGGCGCTCCGCGGCCGTCACGTCACAGCGCCTCGTCGAGCTGGTCGGCGAGCTCGTTGAACGTCGCGTTCGCGTCGTCCTCCGAGAAGCCGAGCGCCTCCGCGAGGCGGCCGAGCACGTCGAGCTCGTCGTCCTCCGACTCGCCGTCGCACAGCGAGACGACGCACGCGAGGGAGAACGCGCGCCGCCGCTCCTCGGGCGCGAGCGCGCGGCACACGGCAGAGACGCGCGCGTCGAGCCCGTCGCCGTCGAGGCTGGCCTCCAGCTCGTCGATCACGTGCGCGAGCTCGCCGCGCGTGAGCCCCTCTCCGAGCAACACGCGCAGGTTGCCGAGCAGGGCGTCGAGCTCTCGCTCGGTCACCTCGCCGTCCGCCGCGACCGCGAGGTACCCGGCCTCGATCGTCGCCATCGCGCCGTCGAGCGCCCGCTGGTCACGGGGGTCGAGCGACGTCGCCTCGCCGCGCGCGTCGGCCGCCACCTTCTGCTTCACCAGCGCGAGGCCGGCGCGAAGCCCGGTCGACAGGGAGGCCGCCGCCGTGGGCGCGCGCCGGAGCGAAGAGGGTGCCATCGCTCTCGTGCGTACTTCGTCACCCGGGCTGACACAAACCAGCGCTCGGAGTTTGTCGCGGCCTCCCGCGAGGGGTATCGGCGCCCGCCTTGCGACCCATCGCCCTCGCGCTCCGCGCGCTGTTCATCGCCCTGGTCTTCGCGCTCGCCCTCGCGCGGTACGCGGCGGCGCGCCTGCTCGGGCGCGGCAGAGAGCCGGCCGCGCGAGATCGCCTCCGGGGCGACGTGCTCGCGTCGGCGCTCACCCGCCTCGGCGCCACCTTCGTGAAGCTCGGGCAGATCATGGCGACCCGGCCCGACGTGCTCCCCGAGGGCCTCATCGCGGGGCTCGCTGGCCTGCAGGACGACGTCCCCGCGGCGCCCATCTCGGAGGTGCACCGCACGCTCGCGCGAGAGTGGTCGTTCGACGCGAGGCGCCTCGTCGCCGACATCGATCCCGCCCCGCTGGCGGCGGCCTCCGTCGCGCAAGTGTACCGCGGGACGCTGCGCGACGGCCGGCGCGTGGCCATCAAGGTGCAGCGCTGGTCGGCGGCGCGCCACATCGAGGGCGACCTGTCGATCATGGAGGCGTTCGCGCGGGTGATCGACTGGCTGCCGGGCATGCGCTACGTCTCGCTCCCAGGCTCGGTGGGGCGCTTCGCGTCGGCGCTGCGCGAGCAGATCGACTTTCGCATCGAGGCGGACAACAACCGGCGGCTCGCCCGCAACTTCGACGGAGACGCCGTCGTGCGCGTCCCGTGGCTGGTCGACGAGCTGTGCACGAGGCGGGTGCTGGTGATGGAGCTCGTCGACGGCATCAAGCCAACGGAGGTGCAGGTGGGGCGCCGCGAGCTCGCGCAGGCGGGGTTCCGCTGCATCGCGAAGATGGTGTTCGTCGACGGCTTCGTCCACGCCGACATGCACCCCGGCAACATGCTCTTCACCCGCGCAGGAGAGGTCTACCTCATCGACACCGGGCTCTGCGCGGAGATCCCGCGGGAGATGCGCAAGCCCTGGTCGGACACGTTCCTCGCGGTGGCGCTGGGTGACGGGCGGCGCGCGGCCGAGCTCTTCTGGGGCTACGCGCCGGTCGTGCACGGATCTGACTTCGACGGGTTCGCGCGGGACGTCGCCGCCCACCTCACGGCGCTGCGCGGGCGCCCCATCGAGGAGATCGAGGTCAGCCGGGCGGTCGGCGGCGCCATGGGGATCCTCCGGCGACACCGCGTGCAAGTCGATCCCATCTTCACGGTGGTGAACCTCGCGATGCTGGTCGCCGAGGGCATTGGCAAGCAGCTCGATCCAGGGTTCGACGTCTACGCCGGCGCGATGCCCTACCTCGCGGAGGCGGCGCTCCTCTACCCAACCGGCACGGAGCCCACACGCCCCGCCGGGCGCGCCGCGGCGAGGCAGGCGGAGGATCGCGCGTAGAGAGCAAGACAGCGTTGGGTGCCAGATAGTGCTTGGCCCGCGCGCGGGCGATGCCTTAGGTTGCAGGTCCATGCCCCGCAAAAAGACGGACAAGGCCCCCACCAACACCGCCGCGACGCCCGCGAAGCTGGCCCCGAGCGACGCCGCCGGCGGCGCGACGCCCACGTCGTTCATCCGCGCGCAGCCCGACGGGATCAGCGTCGCGGAGATCATGAAGCGCGGCGCGCTGGCCGGGCTCACCTTCAACAGCAACCTCGTCTACGCGGTCCGCTCCGCCGATCGGAAGCGCGCGGCGGCGGCGTCTCCGACGCCCACGCCGCCCAAGGCCACCACGCCCCCCGCGGCGCCGACGCCCGTCGCCAAGAAGCCGGCGACGCCCGCTGCCAAGCCTGTGAAGCTGGCTGCCAAGCCCGCGGCCGCCCCCAAGCCCGCGGCTGCACCGAAGCCCGCCCCCAAGCCCGCGGCGACGCCCGCCCCCAAGCCCGCGGCGACGCCCGCCCCCACGCCTGCGGCGAAGCCCGCTGCCAAGCCCGCGGCGAAGCCCGCTGCCAAGCCCGCGGCGAAGCCCGCTGCCAAGCCCGCGGCGAAGCCCGCTCCCAAGCCCGCGGCGAAGCCCGCCCCCAAGCCCGCGGCGAAGCCCGCTCCCAAGCCCGCAGCGAAGCCCGCCCCCATGCCCGCAGCGAAGCCCGCGCCGACGGCGGAGGCGACGCAGCTCCGTCGGCTCGCGATCCACATGGGCCTCGACCAGGCCAGGTCGCTGCTCGACGGTCTCGAGCGCGTGCTCTCGCAGCTCTGATTCGCCAGTCACGAGGAGGCCCCGCCGACGAGCGACCGCGCGGGGCCTCGTCGCGCGCGGGGCCTTCTTCGCGGAGCGCGCGCCGGGAGGTGCGAGACGGCGCTGGCGGCCGCCCCCTCGCGGGCCACTTCGTCACCGAGCGAGCCTGAACCCGACCCGCTCCGACCGCTCCCCCGCCGCGTACTCCCGGCGCGACGCGAGGTGACAGTCATACGACCAATCGCACCACGCCCCTCCACGCGAGACGGGCGTGGGGCCCTCGCACCACTCCGCGATGCCGCCCGCCAGATCGCGCACACCGAACGGCGACACGTCCGCGGAGAACGTGCCGCTCGGCTCCGGGGAGGGCGCTCCCGGGCGCGAGGCGCGCACCTTCGCGAACGACGGATCGAACCTGTCTCCCCACGGGTACGCGCGCCCGTCCGCGCCGCGCCCGGCCTTCTCCCACTCGGCCTCTGTCGGCAGCCTGTACGCCCTGCCGGTGCGCGCCGCGCGCCAGGCCGCGTACGCGCGCGCGCCGTCGAGATCGACGCCGAAGGCCGGATACATCCGCCAGGCGTCGGCCGTCTTCCCCCACTTCTTCACCAGCCTGGGCGCGAGCCTCGGGCCCTCCCACTCCCAGTACGGCCCGCCATCTCCCGTGCGCGGCAGGAGGCGCGCTGCGCTCGTCGGGTCCGTCGCGCGGAGCGCCTCGAGGAACTCGAGGTACTCGTCGAACGACACTGGCAGCGTCGACAGGATGAACTCATCAATCTCCACCCGTCGCGCCTCGCGCCCGAGCGCGCTCGACTCGTGCCCGCCGAGCAGCGCGGGCCCGGCCGGGATGAACACCTCGCCCGGCAAGAGGGTGCTCGCCCCCGCGACCGACACCGTCGCGAGGACGTCCTCGCCCGCCTTCACCAGCACCGGGAAGCGCACGGCCTCGGTGTCGGGGCGGTCGAGCCGCACCACGTACGATCCCGGCTCGAGCATCGGCGCGCGCGCGGGCGCGGGGCCGAGCGGCTCCTCGCGCGACACGCGCAGCCGCCGGTCGACCTCCGCGAAGTGCTCGAGCACCACCTGGCCGCCGCCGGGGCGACACTCGACGTACAGGCTCCCAGCCTTCTTCAGCCGGTCGGCGTACGTGCCGTCGTCGTACTGGTGCACCATCCCCTCGAAGTAGATGCGATCGAAGTCGTCCCTGCGCTCGTGCGCGCGCGACAGCTCGCCCCAGTAGAGGTCCGCGAGGCCCCTCCGCGCCCGCGCGTGGCCCGGCACCTCGTCGAGGGCGTGCTCGTACGCGGAGACGGCCGCCTGGAACGTGCGGATGCACAGTGAACCGATCACGGTCTGGCGGTCCTCGGCGTCCCACAGCTCGTGCTTCTCCTCCGGCGGAGCCCAGGGCGCCACGCGGCGCGCCAGCTCGGCGACCTCCTCCAGGCGCTCGGGTCGAGAGGCCTCGAGCTCGCGGAAGCTCTCTGCCAGTCCATCCCCCTGGTCGGTGAGCTCCTCCGCCCTGCGCTGCCTGCGCTCGCGCTCCTTCGTGCCCTCGAGGAAGGCGTCGATCGCGTCGGCGAGATCGCGCGCGCCGAAGTAGCGCTTGTCTTGCTCGAGCTCGATGGCCCGCATGCACACGTCGACCAGCTCGCGCGGCGCGGCGCGATCGGGCGCCGCGTCGTCCGGGTCACGCGGCCGCGGGAACACCGACTCGCCGCGCCGGATGGCGTCCATGAACTCGTTCATCGGCCGCGCGGGGAAGGCCTTCCGCAGCGTCAGGAGCTCGTACAGGATCGCGCCGAGCGCGAAGACGTCGCTGCGGCCGTCGATGCGCCCGCGCTTCGCGTCGAGCTGCTCGGGCGACATGTACCCGGGCGTGCCGCCGCGATGCCCGACGGGCTCGTTCATGCGGATCGCGAAGCCCCAGTCGACCACGAGGACCTCCCCGAAGGGCCCGAGCAGGATGTTCGCGGGCTTCAGATCGCAGTGGACGATCCCGCGCGAGTGCGCGTAGTCGACCGCGTGACACACCTGCACGAACGCCCGCAACAGGCGCGGCAGCGTGTAGCGCGACGTGTACGCGGCGTCCCCGGCGCGCAGCTTGCGGAGCACCTCGTTCAGCGGCGGCTCCTTCAGCACGCGCATCATGAAGAACGGCCCGCGCACCGGATCGCGCCCCGCGTCGTACACGGGGATGATGTTCGGGTGCTCGAGCCCGCCGGTGATGCGCGCCTCTCGCTCGAGCAGCGCCTCGGCGCTCGTCCGGTTGCCGAGATCCGCGCGGAGGCTCTTCACCGCGACGCGGCGGCCGACGTGCGTGTCCTCGTACTCGACGACCTCGCCCATCCCGCCCGTCCCGAGGATGCCGAGCCGCGCGAAGCGGGCCGTGCGCGCGGCCACCGGGGGCGCGGGCGCGGGCGCTTGCTGCGCGGGCGGCGGCGCCGGGATCGTCGGGTGCGCCACGGCCGGCCTCCCGCGCGTGGGCAGAGGCGCGGGCGCGACGGCCGGGCGCAGCAGCTCCGGCGTGAACGAGCCGATGGTCACGTGCACGCTGTCGCCCGCGGCGTCGTCGTCGACCATCACCGAGACGCGCGGCGCGTCCTGCTCGTCGAGCACCTCTCGGCGCAGCTCGTCGTAGTGCGCCTTCGTCATCCGCGCCTTCCAGAACTGGTCGGGATCCACCCAGTCGCTCTTCGAGCCCTCGAGGATGGCGTCGTGCAGCGCGCGCGTGTCGATGTACCCCTTGTCGAAGGCGCGGAAGGCGATCTGGACGATGGTGCGAGAATTCATCGGCGGGCGTGGCCGCGCGCGCGCTCGGACGAAGCCGCGCGGAGGCTCGGGCGCATGCTAGCCGCATTTTCGCGCGCGCGGGCTGGGCGACGAGGCGCGCTGATCGAGGTATGGTTCCTCGATGAAGATCGCTCCTGTGTCCGCCCTGGGGCTCACACTGACGCTGGCCTTCGCTTGCACCACGTACGACTCGTCGCTGCTCGTCGACGCGCCTGCGGGGGGCAACGCTGGCAGCGCCGGAGAGCACGCCGGAGCGGCAGGCAAGGGCCTCGCGGGCGCGGGCGCGGGAGGCGCGGCCGCAGGCAGCACGGCGGCCGGCGGCGCGGGCGCGGGAGGCGCGGGCGGTGCGGGCAACTCGAGCGCGGGCGCGAGCGGCGGCTCCGCGGGCGCCGCGGGCGCGAGCGGCGGCGCTGGTGCGGGCGGTGCATCAGGCGCGGGCGCGAGCGGCGCATCGGGCGCGAGCGGCGGCGCGGGCGCGGGCGGCGATGCTGGTACGGGCGGCGCATCAGGCGCGAGCGGCGGAGCAGGCGCGAGCGGAGAAGCTGGTGCGGGCGGCGGCGCGGGCGCAGGCGGCGACGCGGGCGCAGCTGGCGTCGCAGGAGCAGGCGGCGGCGCGGGCGCAGGCGGCAGCGGAGGCGCGGGCGCAGGCGGCAGCGGAGGCGCGGGCGGAGGAGGGGCCGGCGGCGCGGGGGGCAAGGGCTGCTCGCAGCCGTCCGACTGTGATGACGCGAACGCTTGCACCACCGACTCGTGCGACCTCGGGGGCACCTGCGGGCACGCGCCGCTGGTCGACGACACCGCCACCCCGGGCGTCACCCCTGACCCAGCCGACTGCAAGCAGAGCGTGTGCAAGGGGGGCAAGGTCACCCTCGTGCCGGCGCCCGGCGAGTCGGGCGACGACGACAACGCGTGCACCACCGACTCGTGCGACCCGTCCGGCACGGCGAAGCACACGCCGCTCACCGGCGTCATCGCGTGCGATCCCGGTGACAGCGCGAAGATCTGCGTGAGCGGCGTCTGCAAGGCGAACACCTGCGGAGACGGCGTGATCGCGGGGACGGAAGCGTGCGACGGCGCACAGCTCGGCGGGCAGACCTGCCAGTCGCTCGGCTTCACCTCCGGCACGCTCCTCTGCGCCCCGATGACGTGCAAGTTCGCGACGATCGGCTGCCTCTCCGTCGGCGATCTCGTCATCACCGAGGTGCTCTACGACGCGAACGTCGGCGAGCCCGCGGGGGAGTGGATCGAGCTCTACAACCCCACCGCGAAGACGCTCGACCTGCTCGGCCTCCGCATCGCTCGCGGCACGGGCACGCACATCGTCAACAAGTCGGTGACGGTCGCGCCGGGGGCGTACGTCGTGCTGGGCAGCTCGACCGACACCATGGACAACGGTGGGGCGCCGGTCGCGTACGGGTGGGGCAACGATCTCTCGCTCCCCAACTCCGGCGGCACGACGAAGATCACCCTGACGGCGGGCTCGACCGTGGTGGACGAGCTCTCGTATACGCCGTCGGGGACCTACACTGGCAAGTCGTACTCGCTGATGTCGGGGCTGCTCACCGCGGCCGACAACGACAGCGCCGCCAACTTCTGCAAGGGGATGACGCCCTACGGCCCGGGCGGGCTCGGTACGCCCGGCGCGGCGAACGACTGCCCGTGAGCCTGGAGATGACGCGCCTCGGACGGATCCTCGCGCTCGCGGCGGTCGCGCTGCCAGGGTGCGGCGCGCCCGAGTCGCACCGCCCTCCTCCGCTGCAGGCGTGCGCCGACTGCACGGTGACGCCGCCGGGGACGTCGAGCGGCAGCGGCGGAGGCCCGGCCGGCGCCGCCGGGGCCGCGGGCAAGGGGGGTGACGCGGGCGCGGCCGGCGCGCCGTCGACGTCGATCTCGCTGACGGGATCGATCGCCGCGATCACGGGCCAGGACTTCGTCGCGAGCGCGCCGTACGCGGGCGCGGTGATCGTGACCGCGAAGGCGCTCGACGGCTCCGACACCACCGCGAAGGGCGCGGGCACGTACCTGTTGCCCGACGTCGCGGCCGGACCGCAGTGGCTGAGCGTGAGGCCCGTGGGCGTGGACGCGCTCGGCGTTCTGTCGTTCTCGTCGCTCCCAGCGAAGGACGCGGCGCTGGATCTGGTCGTCGTGCGCGCCGAGGCGCTGACGACCGCGCTCGGGACGCTGCCGAAGCCCGCGTCACTGGCGCCCGGGAGCGCGCACGCGATCGTGTTCGTGCGCACGCCCGCGGGGGCCGCCCTCCCGGCGACGAGGCTCACCCCGGCGTTCGCGGCCGAGGTGGGACACGACGACGGCCTCGGCTACGGCGGCCTCGAGACCCACGCGCGCGGGATCGCGGTGCTCTTCAACGCGAAGGCGTCCTCCGCGGCGCAAGCGACGCTCGAGCACGCGGGGACGAAGACCTCGGTGGCGCTGCCGCTCGCGGCCGATCAGGTGACGATCGTCGCGTTCGAGCTCGCGCCGTGAGCTGACTCACGGATCGATGTGGAACTCCACGCGCCGGTTGTTCTGCCGGCCGGCGTCGGTGTCGTTCGAGTCGATCGGGCGCTCCTGACCGAAGCCCTTCGGGTACAGGCGCTTCGAGTCGATGCCGTGCGACACGAGCCACTTGACGACCGACGCCGCGCGCGCCTGGCTGAGCGCCTTGTTCGCGCCGGCCGCGCCCTTCGAGTCGGTGTGCCCCTCGACCCGCACCTTCTTGATCTCCGCGTGCTCCTTCAGCACCGCCGTCACAGCGGTGAGGATTCCGTCGCTCTCGGGCAGGATCACCGAGCTGCCGGTCTTGAACTTCACCTGCTCCAGGATCTTGATCTGGCCGCCCTCGACGCGCACCGCCGGGCAGCCGTTCTTCTTCGGATCGGAGTCCTTCGGGCCGGCCTGGTCGGGGCACGCGTCGCTGTCGTCGGGGATGCCGTCCTTGTCGCGATCCTTCGGCGCGTCGGGGCAGCCGTTCTTCTTCGGATCGTCGCTGCGGACCCCGGGCTCGTCGGGGCACGCGTCGACGGCGTCGAGCACGCCGTCCTTGTCGCGATCCTTGGGCGCGTCGGGGCAGCCGTTCTTCTTCGGATCGTCGCTCCGCTTGCCGGGCTCGTCGGGGCACGCGTCCACCTCGTCGAGCACGCCGTCGGCGTCGCGATCCCCGGCGGGGCACCCGTGCCTCTTCGGATCGTCGCTCTTCACGCCGGCCTGATCGGGGCACGCGTCGACCTCGTCGAGGATGCCGTCGCCGTCGCGGTCGCCGTTGACGACGACCTTGCCCATCACCTCGATGGTGCCGAGCGCGCGGAGCGCCGACGCGCCGAAGCCCGTCGTCAGGCCGGTGCCGACCGCCGCGCCGAGGCGCACGGTGCTCGACGCCTGGTAGCGCGCGGAGAGGATGGCCTCGATCGGCGACGACTCGCGCTGCAGCGGCTTCGCGGTGCCGGTGACGCCGTACAGCTCGGGGCCGATCAGCAGCTTGCCGCTCGCGAAGCGCTTGCCCGCCGCGGCCGCGAACACGATGCCCGTGCCTCCGGGGCGGTTCGCGTAGTCGGTGTCCGGCTTCTTCGAGATGCGCACGCCCATCGACGCGGCGAGCTCGATCCCCGACGGCACGCTGCGCGCGAGCGAGAACCGCGGCTCAACGCGCGCGGAGCCGTCGCTCGCGTAGGCCGCGCGTCCGCCCTCCGCGTTCGTGGGGACGTACACCGCGGCGCCGACGGCCGCCGTCAGGCCCTCGCCGTAGCGGCCGAAGAGCCGCGCGTCGACCGAGCCGCGCACGTCGCTGACCGCGCGCTTCTTCGCGCCCGGCAGGATGACACCGGGGCTGAACGCCGTGTTCTCTCCGCTCGCGGCGAGCATCACAGGGACGTTCAGCGCGAGGCGCAGGCGATCGGCCGCGACGACGGACGCGCCGACGTGCGCGACGGCGACCTGCTTCACCGGTGAGCCCACCTCCGTCCCGTCGCGCCGGAACGTGAGCGGCTTCAGCGACAGATCCCCGATCACGCCCACGGCGAGCCGCCCCTTGCCGCGAAGGTCGAGGGAGTCGGCCGCGAACCAGTCGCTGCCGCGCTCCGACGGCGCGTACGGGCTGAGCTGGAAGCCCTTCGCGACGGTCTGCGCGGACGCGAGGCCGGGGAGGAGCCAGACGGAGGCGAAGAGCAGGGCAGTGCGTGAGGCGCGCATGGTCGCCCCCCTCGCACGCCCTGCGGCCGCGGAGAAGGGGAAAACAAGCCCCGTCGAGATTGTGATCCGCTTGACAGCCGCGCCGCCGACCTCTGGAGTCGCGCCGATGAAGCTCCTCCCGCTGTCGCCGCTGCTCGCGCTGTCCCTCGTGTGCCTCGGGTGCCGCGACAGGGCCTCCGAGCCCTCGCGGTGGGACAAGAAGGTCGAGGAGGTGAAGCAGGCGGGCGGGGCGGCGACGAGCTCGCAGGCGGCGACCGCGGGCAGCGCGCTCAATCGATACTTTCCGCCAGACGGCGCCGCGGGCAAGCGGGTGTTCACCCAGGAGAAGAGCGGCTACGCCGAGGCCAAGCTCCAGCGCGACGGCAAGGACACGGCGACCCTCTCGATCGCGGATCTGTCGACCAACCCGGACGCGAAGAAGAAGTACGAAGGCGCGCCCGACGAGGTCGCCGGGTTCCCGCTGACGACGCTGGGCACGACGACGTCGTCGGTGCTCGTGAAGGGTCGATACCAGGTGCGCGTGTCGAGCCCGTCGCTCGACGCCGCCGCCCGCAAGGAGATGCTCGGGAGGTTCGATCTCGCGGGCCTCGCGCGCCTCTGAGCCACGCGATCAGTTCAGAGCGCGAAGCAGCACCCGGCGCACTGCTGGGGCTTCGAGCACGCGCAGTCGATCAGCCCCTTGAACTGCGCGTTGCTGGCGCAGTCGGCGCTCGGCTGACCGCCGCCCTGGATCGCCTGGATGCAGCCGCTGCAGGTGGGGTTCTGGTAGCAGGCGACCCCCTGCGACAGGCACGATTGACCGCACGAGGCGATGTTCTGCTGGCAGGTCGCGGCCGACGCGCCGGCGCCGCCGCCGGAGGACGTGCCGCCGCTGCCGGCGACGGGTGACGAGCCGCCCTGACCGCTGCCGCCCTGACCGCTGCCGCCCTGACCGAGCCCGAACGACGGGCAGTCGTTGGGGCACTTCTGGCTCGTGCACTGCGCGACGGCCGTCACGAGCCCGAGCGCGGGATCGTTCAGCGACGTGATGCCCGCCGCGAAGCCGCACTGGCCGACGCAGGTGATCCCGGGGTTGTCGAGGCAGTCGGTGAGCACGCACGCCGCCGCGGGGCCGCACTTCGAGTCCTGGGCGCAGGCCTCGAGCTCCGAGTCGCATTGCTGCTTCGTGCACTCGTAGCAGCCCGACGCCGTCTGACCGTCGCCGAGGTCGGCGTCCGGGATGCTCGCGTCGAAGAGGTCGACCCCGCCGGTGCCCTTGCCCGCGCTGCCGCCGGGCGCGCCGGCCTTGCCGCCCGCCGTCGAGCCGCCCTGGGCCGAGCCGCCCTGCGACGCGCCCCCCGCGGTGCCGCCGCTCGAGCCGCCCTGCGACGCGCCGGCCTGTGACGTCCCACCCTGCGACGCGCCGGCCTGAGAAGCGCCGCCCGAGCCGCCCGCGGTGGCGCCCGCGGCGCCGCCGACGACCTTGGGCCCGGCGAGGTCTTCCGTGGTCGAGCCGCCGCAGCCCTGCGCGACAACGAAGGAGCCCACGAGGAAGAGAGAGGCGGCGAGGATGGGGGTCTTACGCATGATCAAGCTCCACGGTTGAACGTCCGACGAACGGTTACCGCAACCCAACACACTGATCAACGCGCGAGAAATTTCCAGCGAAAGCAGCCGCGCGCGCCGGCCTCGCGAGTCTCGCTTGCAAGCCGCGAGCGCGCGAGTATGGTGCGCCCGCTTTTCGGGATTGCCCGCGTCCGCGCCACCGTCGTGTGGCGGCGTTGCAGGCGCCCCGGAGAGCCAGAGGCGCGAGCAGGCGCCCCTGCCGGCCCCGCCGGGACCGGATGCCCTGTCACCCCTTCCGTCAGCCCCCTCCCCTGTCCGCCGTGCCCCCCGCCCCCACGCAGCTCCTCGATCGCGACGCGCTCCAGCGTGTCCTCGCGCCCGTGCTGGTCGCGCACGGGCTGGCGCTGGTCGAGGTCACGTTCCAGCGCGAGCCCCAGGGGTGGGTGCTGCGCGTGACCGTCGAGAACCCCTCGGGCGCCGAGCCCGGCGACGGCGTGACGCTCGACAAGTGCGCGGAGCTCTCGCGCGATCTCTCGCACGCGCTCGACGCGGAGGACGTCATCTCCCACGCGTTCTCGCTCGAGGTCGGATCGCCGGGGGTCGAGCGGCCGCTGAGGAGCCTCGCCGACTTCGCGCGGTTCGTCGGCAAGGGCGCGAAGGTGAAGACGCGCCAGCCGCTGCCGGACGGCCAGCGCGCGCTGCGCGGCGTGATCGACGGCGTCGAGGGCGACGTCGTCACGATGGTCGCGGACGGCAGGCGCCACGCGTTCTCGGTGGGGGACGTGGCGTCGGCGCACCTCACGTTCGATTTCGGTCCCGCACCGAAGCCCGGCAAGGGCAAGGCCGCGGGCGCGCAGAAGAGCAACAAGCAGGGCTGACGGAGACTCGCATGGCGACGCAAACGAACTCGGGCATGGAAAGCCACCTCGGCCCGGCCCTCGACATGGCCGCGAAGGAGAAGGGCATCGATCGGAAGGTCCTCGTCGAGACGATCGAGGCCGCGATCCTGAAGGCCGCGCAGAGCGTGTTCGGCGCGGGCCGGGAGCTCGAGGCGCGGTTCAACGACGACACCGGCCAGGTCGATCTCTTCCTCTACATGACGGTGGTCGAGGACGTGCAGAACCCGGAGCGCGAGATCGATCTCGAGGAGGTCACCGGGCGCGGGCTCGAGGCGACGCTCGGCGAGGATCTCGGGTTCCAGATCTTCTGGCACCCGCTCGACGCGCACCGCGCGAAGGAGCAAGACGCGCAGTACGGCGATCTGCTCGAGATCTCGCAGGCCCGCTCGCAGTTCGGGCGCATCGCGGCGCAGACGGCGAAGCAGGTGCTGGTCGCCCGCGTCCGCGACGCGGAGCGAGACATCATCTTCGCCGAGTACAAGGACCGCGTCGGCGAGCTCATCAAGGGCATCGTCCGGCGGTTCGAGAAGGGCAACAACATCATCGTCGACCTCGGCAAGACCGAGGGCGTGCTCCCCGCGAGGGAGCAGACGCCGCGCGAGTCGTACCGCCCCGGCGATCGCATCGTCGCGCTCGTCAAGACGATCGACCGCGAGGCGCGCGGCCCGCAGGTCATCCTGTCGCGCCAGGATCCCCGCCTCGTCGAGAAGCTCTTCGAGGCCGAGGTGCCCGAGATCTACGAGACCATCGTGCGGGTGGTGGGCGTCGCGCGCGAGCCGGGCGCGCGCTCGAAGATCGCGGTCACCTCGCGCGACTCCGACGTCGATCCGGTGGGCGCGTGCGTCGGCATGAAGGGCTCGCGCGTCCAGGCGGTCGTGCAGGAGCTCCGCGGCGAGAAGATCGACATCGTCCCCTGGGACAAGGACCCCGCGAAGTTCGTGATCGCGGCGGTGCAGCCGGCGGAGGTGCACAGGGTCATCCTCGACGACTCCGACCGCCGCATGGAGCTCGTCGTGCCCGACGAGAAGCTGTCGCTCGCGATCGGCCGCAAGGGCCAGAACGTGCGCCTCGCGTCGATCCTGACCGGGTGGAAGCTCGACATCATCAGCCAGTCGCGGTTCCGCCAGATCGAGGACGACGCGCTGAAGGCGCTGCAGGTCATCCCGGGCGCCGACGACGCGCTCGCCCGCGCGATGTACCGCGCGGGGTTCCGCACCGCCGACGAGATCGCCGACGCGACCGTCGAGGAGCTGGCGGCTGTGGCGGGGCTCGAGGACCCGGAGGCCGCGGAGCGAGCGCGACGCGGCGGCGCGGAGGCCGTCGAGATCGCGCGCCTCGCGGCCGTCGAGGCGATCAAGACGAAAGAGGAGCCGATCACCGACAGGGAGCGCCTCGGGCTCTTGCGGGGCGTGGGCGCCGGGACGGTGGACGCGCTCGTCGAGGCAGGCTTCGGCAGCCCGGAGGCCGTCGCGCGCGAGGACGAGTCGCGCCTGTCCCAGCGCGCGGGGCTGTCCGCGCGCAAGGCGGCCAGCGTGAAGGAGGCCGCCGAGGCCTTCCTGGCGACCGACTGGAAGGAGATCGAGGCCGCTCGCTCCGCGGGCTGAGCCTCACGCGCATGACGCCCCGGCAGGCTCCCGTTCGCGCCGCCGACGATCCGAGCGACGGATCGGTGCGGACGTGCGTCGGCTGCGGGCGCCGTGACGCCGCGCCTGCGCTGCTCTCGCTGTGGATGAGCGCCGGCGTCGTCGTGTGCGGCCTCTCGCGCGGGCGCGCCACGGGGCGCGGTGCCCACGTCCACCCGCGCCCCCGCTGCCTGGAAGACGCCGCGCGCCGCGGCCTCGCGCGGTCGATGCGGCGCGAGGTGCGCGTGCGGCCGGAAGAGCTGCGGCGGCGCGCGCTCGAGGCTGCACGCACGTGCGCGGCCGACGCGCTCGCACGGGCGGCGGGCGGGGGCGCGCTCGAGAAGTCCGGCTCGGGGCTGCATGTCGTCGCCTCCGACGCGGGGCCGCCGTCGCCCGAGGTAGCCCGCGCGATCGGCGCCGGGCGCGCGGTATGTCTCGGGACGCGCGAGGAGCTCGGCTCGCTCCTCGGCGTCGATGCAGCAGATTGGGTCGTCGTCACGAGCGGGGCGCAGGCGACGCGCCTCTGCCGGGCGGCGGCCGTTACTACCGCGCTCGCGGGTTCGGAGGTCACATGACGAAGGTGCGCGTGTACGAAGTGGCCAAGCAGCTCAACGTCGACAAGAAGGTGCTCGTCACCCAGCTGCAGGCGATGGGCCTGGCAGACGTGAAGAACCACATGAGCTCGGTCACGCTCGACGACGTCGAGCGGGTGAAGCGGGCGCTCGACCGCCAGCGCGCGCCGGCCGTCGAGGAGAAGGTGAAGCCCGGCGTCGTCCGACGTCGCGCGCCGGTCGCCCCCGAGGCGCCCCCCTCGGGAAAGGTCGACGTGCCGCCGCCGCCGCCCTCAGGCCCGGTGCCGCCGATCCGCCGCCCGTCGAAGGTCGTCGCCGAGCCGGCGCCCGAGCCGGCGATCGTCGAGCCGCCCCCGCCCCCGCCCGCGTCCGCGCGCGTCGAGCCGCCGCCTGCCGCCGTCGTCATGGAGCCGCCGAAGGTCGAGGCCCCCGTCCAGATCGAGCCGCCCGCGCCCGAGCCGCCGCCTCCTCCGCCCGTGGTGCGCGCGCCGGAGCCGCCGCCTCCTCCGCCCGTGGTCGAGGTGCCGCCGCCGAGCCCGCCCGCGCCGCCGCCTGCGCCGCCGCCTTCTCAACCGCCGGCCTCCGAGCCGCCGCGCCCCGCCGCGCGACCGTCGACCGCCCCGAAGACCGGCATCGAGACGTGGGCCGGTCGCCCGGGCGTGCCGATGCCCCCGCCGCAGGCGCCGCGCAGCCAGGCGCCCGCGCCGCGACGTCAGGAGTTCAACATCCGCCCGACGGGCGGCCAGCCCCTGCGCCCCGGGCAGCAGCCGCAGCGCCCGATGTCGGGCGGCCTGCGCGGCGGGCCTCACTCGCGGCGGTTCGGGCCGCCGCAGCCGAAGCGCCCCGTCACCGTCTCCACGAAGGAGATGGGCGCCGACAAGAAGGTCATCAAGATCGAGGAGCGCGTGAACCTCCAGGTGCTCGCGGGCCGGATGAGCCTGAAGGCGACCGAGGTCCTGATGAAGCTCCTCTCGCTCGGCATGGCGGGCGCGCACATCAACTCGTCGCTCGACGCCGACACCGCGAAGCTCATCGCGGGCGAGTTCGGCTGGGAGGTCGAGGACGTCGCGGTGAGCGAGGAGACCCAGCTCTCCATCGCGCGCGGCGAGGCCGACGCGGCCGAGGAGGGCGGCGAATTGCGCCCGGCCATCGTCACGGTCATGGGCCACGTCGATCACGGCAAGACGTCGCTGCTCGACCAGATCCGCAAGACGTCGGTCGCGAACGGCGAGGCGGGCGGCATCACCCAGCACATCGGCGCGTACCGCGTGCAGACCGCGCGCGGCCCGATCTGCTTCCTCGACACGCCGGGCCACGAGGCGTTCACCGCGATGCGCGCGCGCGGCGCCAGCGTGACCGACATCGTCGTGCTCGTCGTCGCCGCCGACGACGGCGTGATGCCGCAGACCCGCGAGGCGATCGCGCACGCGCGCGCGGCGAAGGTGCCGATCGTCGTCGCCGTCAACAAGATCGACAAGCCTGACGCGAACCCCGAGCGCGTGAAGCGCCAGCTGATGGAGGTCGGCCTCGTCCCCGACGATCTCGGCGGCGACACGCTCTTCGTGCCGGTGTCCGCGAAGACGCGCGAGGGCGTCGACGATCTCCTCGAGAACCTCGCGCTGCAGTCCGAGATCATGGACCTCCGCGCCAAGGCCGAGCGGCCGGCGCACGGCATCGTCATCGAGGCGCTGCTCGACCGCGGCAAGGGCCCGGTCGCGCGCGTGATCGTGACGGACGGCACGCTCCACGTCGGCGATTTCGTGCTCTCCGGGCCGGCGGTCGGCAAGGTGCGCGCGATGACGGACGACCGCGGACGACCGGTGTCCGCGGCCGGCCCCGCCACGCCCGTCGAGGTGCTCGGCCTCTCCGACGTGCCGAACGCGGGCGATCTCATCGACGCCGTGCGCGACACGAAGAAGGCCCAGGAGATCGCCGAGGGGCGCCGGGTCAAGGCCCGCAACTCGATGGCGGGCGCCCAGCGCATCAGCATGGAGGACTTCGCCGCGCGCGCCGCGCTCGCGGAGCAGGCCGAGCTGCGGGTGATCGTGAAGGGCGACGTGCAGGGCTCGGTCGAGGCGCTCACCGACGCGCTGTCGCGCCTGTCCGGCCCGAAGGTGCGCCTCAGCGTGATCAACGGCTCGGTCGGCGCGATCACCGAGGGCGACATCAACCTCGCGATCGCGTCGAAGGCGATCATCATCGGCTTCAACACGCGCCCCGCGGGCAAGGCCGGCCAGCTCGCCGAGGCCGAGGGCGTGCAGATCAAGCAGTACAACATCATCTACAACGTCATCGACGAGGTGCGCTCGGCGATGGAGGGGCTGCTGCCGCCCACGCTCGTCGAGAAGCCGCTCGGCAAGGCCGAGGTGCGCTTGGTGCTGAAGCTCTCGAAGGCCGGCACGATCGCCGGCTCGATGGTGACCGAGGGCGTCGTCAAGCGGAACGCGAAGGTGCGCGTGCGGCGCGAGGCCGAGCTGCTGCACGACGGCAAGGTCGTGAGCCTCAAGCGCTTCAAGGAGGACGTCAAGGAGGTCGCCGAGGGCTTCGAGTGCGGCATCGGCATCGACGATTTCGACGCGCTGAAGGAGGGCGACGTGCTCGAGGTCTACGAGGTCGAAGAGGTCCGGCAGAAGCTCTCGTTAGTTTCGGTCTTGTCGGCGCGGCGCGTGTCCCGGTAGTCTCCCGCCGCTCCGAGGGACCTTCGTCCCCACCCACATCACACACGCGAGGGAGGCAGCTTTGTTCTGTCCGAACTGTGGCACCCAGAATCCCGAGACGGCGACCACGTGCACGAAGTGCAGCTTCAACCTGAAGGGAGCTGCCGCGCCCAAGTTCAAGGGCACGATGTTGATGATGAACTCGCCCGCGGCCGGCGCCGCGCCCGGCGCGCCCGCGCCCGCAGCGCCGAAGCCCCCGTCCGCGATGAAGGGTACGATCGTAGGCGTCGCGCCGCCCGCGTTCGGCGGCGTCGCGCCGCCCGCGCCGCCTGCCCCTCCGGCGCCTGAGCCCCCGCCTCCGGTGGGAGGCTTCGAGCCCCCGCCGCCGGCAGCTCCGGCGTTCGGTGGCGGCGCGGTCAACCCGATGGGCAGCACGTTCGTCGCCGATCCGTCGATGGGGTTCCCGCCGCCGGGCGGTGGCTTCGGCGCGCCTCCGGCCGGCCCTCCGCCCGGTGGCTTCGGCGCGCCCGACCCTGGCGCGGCGCCGGGCGGCTTCGGTGGCCCACCGATGGGCGCGCCTCCAGGCGGCGGCTTCGGCGGTCCTCCGATGGGCGCGCCTCCAGGCGGCGGCTTCGGCGGCCCCCCGATGGGTGCGCCCCCGGGCGGCGGCTTCGGCGGTCCTCCGATGGGCGATCCCTCGATGGGCGCACCTCCCGGCGGCTTCGGCGGCCCTCCGCCCGGCGCGCCGATGGGCGCCCCGCCGCAGCAGATGGGCGGCCCGATGGCGCCGATGGGCGGCGCCCCGATGGTGCCCGCGGGCGGCGGCGGTCCGGGCGCGCCCGGGCAGATCCGCAACCCCATCATGGTGTTCCTGATCGGCTACGTCTGCTGCTTCTACGCGATGTTCCAGCTGCGTGAGATCGAGGGCGAGCTCCGCCGGTACACCGGCAAGGGCGACAGCGGCTCGATCCTGTGGTTCATCTTCCCGCTC
Source organism: Polyangiaceae bacterium (assembly GCA_020849655.1). Taxonomy (GTDB): domain Bacteria; phylum Myxococcota_A; class Polyangia; order Polyangiales; family Polyangiaceae; genus JADLFU01. The sequence goes on from JADLFU010000064.1 coordinate 89,477, forward strand.
ATCCCGCTGCTCGGCATGGGCGAGCTCATGGGCGCCGCGCGCCAGCAGGCGGGCACCGCGACCCAGGGCAACGGCAGCCTCATCATGTACTGGCTCCTCGGGATGTACTTCATCCCGAAGGACGCCAACGAGGTGTGGGAGCGCCTCGGGGTGAAGCCCGCCTGAGCCCGCCCGGCGCCGCCCCCTTCGGCGGGGGCGCGCCGACTCGATGTTGCACACTCAACCACCACACCAACGCCCTGCCAGCGCGGGGGATGACCAGGAGCGCACACAATGACCCAAGGTATGCAGTCGGGCGGCCCGCCCGGAACTATCCGTAACCCTGTGATGGTCTTTCTGATCTCGTACATCTGCTGCTTCTACGGGATGATGCAGCTGCGCGCCATCGAGGGCGAGCTGAAGGCCTACCTCGGCAAGGGGAACGAGGGGTCGATCATGTGGTTCATCTTCCCGCTCATCCCGCTCCTGTCGATGCCCGCGCTGATCGGCGAGGCGCGGCAGAAGTCCGGCTGCCCCACGCAGGGGAACGGCAGCCTCATCATGTACTGGCTGCTCGGCCTGTATTTCGTCCCGAAGGACGCGAACGAGATCTGGGAGACCCTGGGCGTCAAGGCGGCCTGAGCGGCGCGACCCCTCGCGACGTCGGGGTCGCTGCACTAGAGTCACCGTGATGGATACGGCGATGCCTGGCGTGGGACGGCGAGCGGCGAAGGCCCTCGCCGTCTCGTCGTTGGTGGGAGGGCTCGTCGCGCTCGGCCTCCTGCCCTGCCCCTTCGCGCTCGTGACGCGCCACCCGTGCCCCGGCTGCGGGATGACCCGCGCGACCTGGGCGCTGCTGCGCGGAGACCTGCACGCGGCGCTCCATTTTCATCCGCTCGTGCTCGTCATCCTCCCGACGCTGCTCGTGTTCTTCGCGGTCAACGGCGTCGTGTACCTGCGCGACGGCAGGTGGAACTACCTCGACGCGAAGTCGGGCAGGTGGTGGACCGCGGGCGCGTGGCTGTACGCGGCCGTCGCGCTCGGCGTGTGGATCGCGCGGTTCTTCGGCGCGTTCGGCGGGCCGGCTCCGGTCTGAGCGATGGGCGAGCTCGCCGTGTTGCTGACCAGCATGGTCACGAGCGCGGTGGTGACCGGCGGGTTCGTGGCGTGGGACGTCCGGCGCCCGGCGCGGCGCGCGGCCCGCGTCGAGTGGCACGAGGCGACGACCCTCAACGCCGTCTTCGGCGGGATGCTCGGCGTGCACTTCGTCCCCGCGGTTCTGTGCTGCGGGCTGCGCGTGTTCGCGACGCGCGAGGGCAAGGTGTGGGCGCGCGCCGGGTGGGCAGCGCTCACGACGGCGCTGATGCTGATCGTGCACCTGCTCGTGCTGACGGCGGCGATCGAGCTCCTCGGGCTGCTCGGCGTGCCCGTCCCGCGCGACTGATCCGCGGATCACCGCGAAGTTGGGCCTCGCCGGGATCGTCGTGCTACGCGCGCCCGGTGGCACGAGCAGACGAGCCGTTGAAGGTGGAGCTCCCGCCTCGCTCCGCGGACAGCCCCGCGTGGGCCAAGGTCGGCCTGATCGCGGTCGCGGGGTTCGTCGTCGGGGTCGCCTGGCCGCGCGTCGCCGGGTGGAAGCTCGGGCCGGACGTCCCGTCCGACGCGCGCGCCGCGACCTCCGCGCGCGAGGCGCGAGAGAAGAAGGAGCCGGCGCTGATGGCGACCACCCAGGCGACCGCGGCGACGAGCGCCGCGCCCGGGCCGAGCGGCGACGGGTTCGAGGTGTCGGCGGTCGAGATCACGCGGTGCCGCGACGCGAAGGGGAAGGTCGTCGACAAGTGCGACGAGCTCGCGCTCGATCCGCTGCTGCAGCCTCGCCTGCGCGACCTGACGAAGTGCCCGTCCGCGATCGGCCTCACCGGCAAGGTACAGCTGGGGTTCGACCTCGACTTCAAGCACAAGGCCCTGAAGGTGCAGCGCGCGAAGGCGAAGCTGCCCCGCACGACGCTCGACGGCCTGACGAGGTGCGCGGAGCGCGCGCTCTCGGGCGTCTCGCTGGACGATCTGGCGCACGAGCAGGTGCGCTACTCGGCGGAGTACAAGCTCTCCTTCGGCGCGGCGCCCGAGCCCGCGAAGGACGAGCCCCCGAAGGACGCGAAGCCCGACGCGGCCCCCGAGGCGAAGGCCGTCGAGATCACGTGGCGCACGACCCAGGTGCGCAAGGAGCCGAAGACCGGCGCGGTGATCGCGCGCCTCTCGAAGGGCGCGAAGGCGACGGTGCTCGAGCAGCGCGACGGCTGGTACAGGATCGAGTTCGGCGAGCCGAAGAAGCAGGGCTGGGTGTTCCGCGAGGCGATCGGCCAGTAGCGCGCCCGACGGGAGGCGATGCTACGATCACGGCCTTCGCATGCCGAACTCGCCCGGACGCCCTGCGGGGCGGTTCACGCAGCACCGCCGAGTCGAGGCGATCACCCGGTTGTTCGAGCAGACGCCGCGCGGCCTGACGCTCTACGAGCTCGCCGACGCGCTCGACGTGACGGCGCGGTCGATGCGCCGCTACATCTCCGAGCTCCGGCGCGAGCTCGATCTGCAGCCCACGCGGGAGCGGGGCGGAGGCGTCGTGCGGTGGCGCATGGGCCCGACCGCGCAGCCGCGCAAGATCGAGCTGCGGCGCACGCAGGCGTACGCGCTGCTCGCCGCGCGGCGGATGTTCGAGCCGATGAAGGGCAGCACGCTGTACGAGGAGATCGACATCGCGATCCAGCGCCTGGTCTCCGTCGCGCGGCGCCCGGGGCGCGGGCCGAACGCGGGCGTCGCGGACGCGCGCCTCGAGGACCGCTTCCTGTTCCTGCCGCACACGCCGAAGGACTACGCGAAGAAGACGGACGAGCTCGACACGCTGTTCCAGGCGGTCGCCGATCTGCGCCCGCTCGAGTGCCGCTACCGCTCGACGCGCGACAAGACCGACGAGCGCGTCGTCATCCACCCGTACGCGATGGTGGTCTACAAGGAGGCGGTCTACTGCGTCGGACTGCACACCGGCAAGCGCGAGGTGCGCACCTTCCTGCTCGACCGGATGAGCGACGCGGAGTGCGCGACCACCGAGCGCTTCTCGCTGCCGGACGACTTCCACATCGAGGACTACTTCGAGGGGCAGTTCGGCGTGTTCCGCGGGTCGAAGCAGATCAAGGTGGTGATCGATTTTGCGCCGCACGTCGCGGAGTACGTGCGATCGCGCAAGGTGCACGCGTCGCAGCGGCTCACGACGCTGCCCGACGGCGGCGTGCGCCTGACGCTGACGGTGAGCGACACCACCGAGATCGGCTCCTGGGTGCTCGGCTGGGGAGAGACGGCGACCGTGGTCGCGCCGCCGGCGCTGGTCGACAGCGTGTCGTCCACGCTGCGCAAGGCGCTCGCGCGCTACAAGAAGAAGCCCGCGAGCGGATGAGCGACGAGCCGCCGCGCGCCGAGCTCCGCACGTCGTCGCTCGCCGCCGCGACGGCATGGCTGACCCAGACGCCGGCGGCCTCGATCTGGCGCGGCGACGTCGGCACGGAGGACTGGCTGCGGGTCGACGGCCCGCGCGGCGTCGAGGATCTCGTGCTGCCGCGCGGCGTCGCGCACCGGCTCGGCCGCGAGAAGGCCGGCATGGCGGAGCCTCCGACGATCGCGCACGACGGCTTCGTCTCGAGCCAGGCGGCGCGGCTCACGCACGACGGCGCGAGGTGGTGGCTCGAGCGGCGCGACGAGTGCCACGAGCGCGTGCCGACGATGGTCGGCGCGCGGGCGCTGGGCCCGGGCGAGCGCGCGCCGGTCGTGCACGGCGACGTGCTGCTCGTCGGGCGGCTGCGCCTCACGCTGGTCGACCGCCGGTACGCCGCGCCGCTCTTGCCCGCGGGGATGGTCGACGCGCGGACGGGGCTGCTGTCGCGCCTCGGCTTCGAGCAGGAACTCGCGGGGCTCGCGGCGATCGGCCGGCGCGGCGCCGTGGTCGCGGTCGCGTTCGACCGCGGCGGTGACGGGCGCGGCGCGGCGCGCGCGGCGCTCTCGCTGCACGCGTCGTCGCCCCGGCTGCCGGTGATGGCCGACGGGGAGATCGCGGCGGCGGCCTGCCTCGACGATCGGGAGCTGGGCGCGCTCGTCGCGGAGGCGCGCCGGATCGCGGACGAGGGACGGGCGCGGATCGTCGGCACGTGGGAGCTGAGCGGAGAGGTGTCGCGGGTCGGTCACGAGCTGGAGCTCCTGCTGAGCGCGGCGGCGACGCGCCCGCGGGGTGAGCTGCTCTCGCTGCGCGACAGCCCCGTCGCGGCGCGGCTCGCCACGCGCGAGGAGCTGCTGCGCGAGCCCGACGACGCGTCGAGGCGCACCGTCCTGTTCGCGCTCGGAGAGCTCGACGCGCTCGACGCGCTCGGCGTCTGCGTCGTGCCCAGCCTCGTCGACGAGCTGCTCGCGGTCGCCGCGGCGGCGGGGCGTGGGCGGATGAAGGTCGCCTGCCTCGGCGGCGGCGTCGTCGCGGCGCGCGTGCACGCGGCCGACGCGGAGCCGTACGCCGCCGCGGTGCAGCGGGAGTGGCACGCGCGCCCACCGATCGTCGACGGCAGGCTCGAGCTCCCTCGCCAGCTCGTCACGGAGCTCGCGCGAGGCGACGTCGCCGCGGCCGCGCGCGAGCTCGCGCTCGCGATGAGGGGGCACGGCAGCGTGCTCGCGTCGCTCGCGGGCGGGCTCCCCTACCCCGTCGCCGCGCGCGTCTCCCTGGCGGCGACGGCGGGCTCGGCGGTCGAGCGGATCAAGCTGCTGTTCGACGTGCTCGAGGGCTCGTGGAGGCTCGTCGCGTGGGTGCTGGTCGCGGCGCTGATCTCGGACGGCCGCGCGAGCGACGAGCTCTCGGCCTTCGCCGCCGCGAACGCCACGCGGCACGCGTACCCGCTCGGCACCTGGCGCGCGCTCGCCCGCCTCACCGCGCGCGACCTCGCCGGCGGGGACAGCGCGCTCGCCGAGCTCGCCGCCGCGGTGTGCCGCGCCGACGCCGCGCGCGGCCCAGGGCTCGACGCGCTCGCCGAGCGCCTGCACCCGCTGCGCAACCGGTTCGCGCACGAGGTGTACCCCGAGGCGCGCGCGTCCGCGGACGTCGAGGAGCTCGAGCGCGCGACGAGCGAGTTCCTGCGCGCGCTCCGGCCGCTCGCCGCGTGGACGCTCCTCTCCGTCGAGCGCACGGAGCCCGATCCGTTCGGCGAAGGGCAGGAGGTCGTGTACGTGGACCACACCGGCCCGTCCGCGTCGGGTGAGCGGCGGGTGGTCGGCCTGCGCAGCCCGGCGCGCCTCGGGAACGTCGTCTACCTCGCGCGCTTCCGCGAGGGTCTGCTCGTGCCCCTCGAGCCCTTCGTGCGGCGGATCCCGTGCGGGCACGCGCTCGAGCTGTGCTGGGCCGCGCGGCTCCCGCGCGCGGGTCGCGAGACGTTCGAGCCGGTCGTGCGCGGCGACGCCGTCGAGGTCGAGCTCGATCCGCGCAGGATGCCGCCGGGCCTGCGCGCGCTCCACGACGGCGCTTTACGCGGGCCGGGCGCGCGAGCATTCGGCGAGGATGAAGCTCTACGGATCGACGACCTCCCCCTTCGTCCGCAAGGTCTCGGTGCTCGCGCGCGAGGTGGGGCTGTGGGAGCGCATCGAGGAGGTGACGGTGAAGACGAGCCCGCTCGCGCCCTCGGAGCCGCTCGCTGCCGCGCACCCGCTCGCGAAGCTGCCGACGCTGACGCTCGACGACGGCGAGATCCTCTACGACTCGAGGGTCATCTGCGAGCACCTCGACAGCCTCCACGCGGGCCGGCCGATGTTCCCCCGGGACCCGGCGGCGCGCCGGCGGGCGCTGCGGCAGCAGGCGCTCGCGGACGGCGTCCTCGACGCGGCGATCCTGGTGTTCTACGAGACCGTGTACCGCGAACCTTCGCTGCGTGATCCGCGCTGGCAAGCGGCGCAGGCGAGGAAGGCGCAGGCGGGGCTCGACGCGCTCGAGCGCGAGGCCGAGACGCTCGTGCGCGACCTCGACATCGGCGGCGTCGCCGTCGCGTGCGCGCTCGCGTGGCTCGAGTTTCGCGCACCCGTGGGCGACGTGCGCGCAGGGCGGCCGCGGCTCACCGCGTGGTACGAGCAGGTAGCGGCGCGCCCCTCGATGGTCGAGACGCGCCCGCGCGTGTGAGGATCACGCCTCGGGCAGCGTGACGACGAAGCGCGTACCGCGCGGCGCGCGGGGCTCGGCGGTGATGCGACCTCCGTGCGACTCGACGATGTCGCGCGTGATCGAGAGGCCGAGGCCGGTGCCCTGGCGCTTCGTCGAGACGAACGGATCGAACAAGGTGTCGGCGAGCTCGGCGGGGACGCCCGGCCCGTCGTCGTCGACCATCACGCGCTGCCCCCCTGGGTCGCCGAGGACGCTCAGCGTGAGCGCGCCGCCGCCGCTCATCGCCTCCGTCGCGTTGCGGATGAGGTTCAGGATCGCCTGACGCAGCTGCCCCTCGTCGAACCGCAGGTGCGGCAGCCCCGGCGCGAGCTGGAGCTCGAGCGTCACCCCGGCGCGCGCCAGCTGGGGCTCCACGAAGCGCGCGATCTCGCGCACGAGCGCGCCGAGATCACCTGGCGCGGGCTCCGGCGTCGGGCGCCTCGCGAGGCTGAGGTAGCGCTCGGAGAGCTCGGTCAGGCGATCGATCTCTCCGCGGATCGCCGAGACGAGCTTGCGCTCCTCGTCGCCGCCGCCGCGCGTGGCGATCTCCTCCTCGAGCAGCTCGACGTTGAGCCCGAGCGCGGACAGCGGGCTGCGCACCTCGTGGGTGATCTGCGCCGCCATGCGGCCGACGGCGGCGAGGCGCTCGGCCTGCACGACCTCGGCGCGCGCGCGCGCGATGGCGCCGACCATGTTCTCGAACGTCGCCGCGAGCTCGCCGATCTCGTCGTCGGAGGGCTCGACGTCGCGCGGCGTGAGATCTCCGCGCGCGACCGCGAGGGCGCGGGCCGTCACGCGCCCGAGCGGCGACAGCACGCGCCGCGCGTACAGCGCGAGCCCGGCGCCCACGAGCAGCGTCCCCGCGCCCAGGGCCGCGGCCAGCCACAGCGCCCGGCGCTCGCGCGACGCGATCTCGTCGAGCAGATCATCCATCGATCGCTCGACCCTGCGCGCCAGCTCGCGCAGCCGCTTCGCGCCCTCGAGCTCGTGCGCGAGCACGCGGTCGCGCGCCTCCTCCGCCTTCGCGCGCTCGCCTCGCTCGAGCGCCTCGAACAGCGATCCGAGCTGCACGCCGTCGGCGCCGAGGAACACCTCGAGCTCTCCGACGTCGCGCGCGACCTCCTCGGCGAGGCGCTGCGTCGCCTGATCCCCGTGCTGCCCCACGCCCCTGTCGGCCGCCGCGCGCACCGCCGCGAGCGCGTGAGGGCGGAGCTTGCGCTGCGTCTCGATCCACCCTCGCGCGTCGGCCGGGTTGCGCGCGTCGGTGATGTGGTTCAGCTGCGCCGAGACGAGGTTCTGCGCCTCGAGCGCCGCGCCGAGCGACAGCAGCAGCGGCACGTAGCCGCGTCGGAGCAGGAGCGCGTCGTCCGCCGCGAGCTTCTGCGCGTGGATCGAGTAGGCGACCGCGCAGGCGAACGTCAGGAGCGCCGCCGCGTACGACGCGAGGATGCGGCGGGCGACGGTGCGCGCGGGCCTCACGGATCACGACGTCGCGAGATCGAGCAGCACGCCGAGCTCCTCCGCCGGGACGCCCGCGCGACGGAGCGAGAGCGCGCTCGCCGGGCACGCCGTCACGAGCGCGCCGCCCCCCGCGCCCTCGTGATCGGCCCGACGCGCCGACGCGATGCCGCGCGAGAGCTCCGGGTGGCTGGTCGGCAGGGCGCCGCCGGCGCCGGAGCAGCGCGCGAGCTCACGGCGGTCTTCGAGCTCCTCGGGCGCCCGGCCGAGGATGGCGGTGAGCACCGCGCGCGGCTCGTCGTAGAGGCCGAGCCCGCGGCCGAGCTTGCACGAGTCGTGGTACCGCACCGGCCCCGCTCGCTCGACGACGCCGAGCGCGCCGAGCCGGCTCGCGGCGAGCGCGACGATCGAGCGGGCGTCCGCGCCCGAGAAGGAGAGCGCGAACGCGCACCCCGGATCCGCGACCCAGAGCACCTCTCCGCGCGCGGCGGCGGCGACGGCGGATCGCGCGGCGTCCGCGGCGCTGGGATCGCCCGCGTCGCGCAGCGGCTCGCCGCAGCAGCCTCCCACGAGCCTCACAGGTCCGCCGAGCAGCCGCGCGACGGCGCGCACCATCGCGACGGCCTCCCGCGGCAGACCTCGCGCGTACGTGCACCCGAGGAACAGCGGCGCGCCGGACGGATCGACCGAGGCGCCCGCCGCAGCGCCGATGCGCGCGAGGCCCCGCTCGGCGCGCGCCACGCGGCGGGCATGACCTCTGCGGTGGGCCTCGATCGCCGCGGGCGCGACGCCGGCCTTCGCGAACGCGGCGCGCGCGGCGACGAGCGTGGCCGCGACGTCGTTGCGAGGATCGCAGCGCTCGCGGCAGCCCATGCACCCCGTGCACGCCCACGCCGACGCGGCGTGCGCGTGGTCGAGCGGAGAGACCCCCCGCGCGACCTGGTACGCCGTCGTCATCTTGCCCCACGGGATGAGCCCCTCGCGCGGCGACGCGTCGCCGATGGGGCACGCCGCGCGGCACAGCTTCGGGCAGTACGTGCAGAGCTCCAGCGCGCCGCGCTCGGCCTCGAGCGACGGCAGCACGCGCAGCGCGTCGGATTTCTTCATCGCGGACGACGATCGCAAATGTCCCGCGCCACGTCGAGCCGGGCGCGCTCTCAGGGCTTGAAGTCGACGGGCCCAGGATCGTGCGAGAAGCCGAACCGGCCGAGCTTGCCGGCCGTCACGCCGCCCCAGCAAGACACCGCGGTGGTCGTCGCCGCGCAGACGTGGTCGCGCCCCGCGGCGAGGAGGGTGGGCTTGAACGGCAGCGAGACCTTCTGCTTCATGGGAGACGGCGTGCCTCCCGTGTCGCTGCCCAGCTGCCCGACGTCGTTCTTGCCCCAGCAGTACACGTCCCCCAGGGAGGAGGTGGCGCAGACGAACCCCTCGCCGACGACGGCCCTGGTCCACTGCTGCGTCCCCGGCGCGAGGATCGTCTGCGCGACCTCGTGCGGCGAGGAGTCGGGCGAGACGCCGAGCTGGCCGAAGCTGTTGTCTCCGGCGCAGGCGAGCTTCCCGTTCTCGAGGTAGCAAGAGTTGTCACCTCCGACCGCGAGATCGGTCACCGGCCCCGCGACCGGCATCTGCAGGATCCCCTCCGACACCGACGCGGGGAGCAGCAGCTGCCCGCGGGAGTTGTCGCCCCAGCAGATCAGCCCGCTGTTCGAGTCGAGCGCGCACGCGTGCGCCCGGCCCGCCTGGCCCAGCTGGAGAGAGAGAGAGACCAGCGGCAGCTGCTCGAACGACACGCTCGAGGGAGGCGTCGAGACGCCGAACTGCTGGCTCGAGTTGTCACCCGCGCTCCAGGTGTCGGTGGAGGACTGGACGATGGTGAACCCCTGCCCGGCCGCGATCCACTGCACGGGCGACGGAGGGCTCCCCGCCCACACGGCGGGCGTCGGCGAGGTCTGGGGGGAGGCCGTGATGCCAGCGCCGAGCTGCCCCTTCCCGTTGTCCCCCCAGCAGGCCACACCGTCGAAGTCCTTCACGCAGGCGTGGTTCGCCCCCGCGGCGAGCTTCTCACCCATCGCCAGCGACAGCTCGGGCTGGTGGTGCGCGTCCCCGTCCGTGACGCCGATGCCCAGCTGTCCGAGGTCGTTCTCCCCCCAGCACCAGACCGAGAGCTGATCGGTGACGAGGCAGGAGTGGTCGCCGCCGAGCGCGAGCCCCGCCACCGCCGCGCACTGCCCCGAGGAGCAGGCGATGTCACAGGGCGCGCCCTGCGGCAACGGCAGCCCGGTGACGAGGTTGCACGTCGCCGGCTGGCGCCCCACGCACAGCGGTCCCGTCCCCGAGCACTTGTCGATGCAGGCCCCCCCGAAGCAGACCTGGGGGTTCCCCTGGCCGGGCCCGCAGGTCGTGCCGTCGGACATGGGGGTGGACTGGCACTTGCCCTGGACACACGCGGCGGTCATGCACGGGTCCACCACACAATCGCTGGCGATCGCGCACTGTTGGCAGCCGGCCGCGTCGCAGCCGAAATCGCAGGGCACCTCCGGCATCCACGCGCCGCCCATGCACAGCGACGCCCCGGCCATGGTGCACTGGTACGTCCCCTCGACGCAGGGCGTCGCGCCCCCGGCGCCTGCCTGGCCCGCGCCTCCCTGGCCCGCGCCTGCTTGACCCGCGCCTCCCTGGCCCGCGCCTCCTTGGCCCGCGCCTCCCTGGCCCGCGCCTCCTTGGCCCGCGCCTCCCTGGCCCG
>JADLFU010000065.1 GCA_020849655.1 Polyangiaceae bacterium
CTCGGGCACGCGCCCGAGCTGGAAGAGCGCGCGCTGCACGCCGCGGCGCAGCGCCGCCATCGACTCGGACAAGCACACCGTCGCCCACCGCCAGTTCGAGAACGGCAGCACGAACACGCACAGCATGTGCACGAAGGCCTGACCCGCGATCGTGATCGCCAGCTCCGACGCCCACGTGAAGTCGGTCTGCGCCGCCTCGCCCGGGCGATGCTGCTGCCCGAGCACGACCAGCTTCTCCGGGCCGCGCTCGGCCCTCCACGCCTTCACGCGCCGCTGCAGCGTGCGCAGCTGCCCGTCCTCGTACCGCCCCGGGTGCTCGGCCTGCAGCACATCGAACAGCGTCTTCGCCTCCAGCAGCGGCTCCGCGGTGAGCCGCGCCTCTACCGGCGGCCAGTGCTCGACGAACGCGTCCGCCCGCGTCCGCCAGTCGCGTCCCCCGGCCAGCTCCGACGGCAGCTTGCCGCCCTTCACGTCCTCGGCCTCCGCGGCCTCGGCCTCGTCGGAGTTGCCGTTGCGTCTCGGGATCGGCGTCGCTCTCGGTGGCCGATCGCTTTCGGAGGGCGAGAGAGCGCTGATCGGGCGCCGCGCGCACGCCCGCGGCCCCCCCACAAAAGCGCGGCGCGCGCCGCCCCGGGAGGCGACGCGCGCGCGTCCGACGGCCCTGTCTCCAGCTCAGGGCGTCAGCTTCACCGTCTGCACGACGCTCGCGCCGTCGCCGCCGGGGCCCTTGCGGGTCTTCAGCGGCTCGAGCGTCGCCGTCGCCTGCGGATCGACCCAGAGGGCCGTGGTGTCGATCGTGTGCGCCGTGCCCTCGGCGATGTCGGTCATCGACGCCTTCGCGAGATCGTCGGTGAACGTGATCGCGAGGTCCACGTGGCGCACGGCGCCGTCGCCCGCGGGCAGCACCAGCGTGCGATCGGGCGACTGGTACCAGAAGCCCCAGTAGTGCTCGATGTTGTTCGGCCCGGTGTACGACTGCATCAGCGTCTGCAGCGTGCCGCCGGCGCCGAGCCCGATGCCCTTCACGCGGTGCTCGGTGATCTCCTCGGTGCCCTTGCCGGTGTAGTAGTACGACGACCAGCCGTAGGCGCCGTCGGCGGGCTTCACCGACAGCAAGAATCCATCGCCCGACTGCGTGTCGGCCGGCGTGAACGCGATGCGACCGCCCGCGTAGACGTTGCCGTCGAGGTAGCGCACGACGTAGATGTTGTCGTTGTCGCCGGTGTTCTGGTCGTCCCAGGTCTTCGCCCAGACGACCGAGCCCGCCGTCGAGACGCGCATCAGCGAGAAGAACGTCTGCGCGCCGCGCCGATCGAGCGCCGCGTACACGTCGCCCGTCGTCGGATCGATGTCGAGCGAGTTGAAGTTCGCGCCGATGGCCGTGATGGGCAGCGACTGGATGCTCTTCACCCAGTCGAGGGCCGGCGTCGCGCCGTCGACGCCCTTCACGCGCATGAGCAGGGGTCGCGCGTTGCTGATGCCGCCGATGTACGCGTTGCCCTTGCCATCGGACGCGACGGTGTGGCCGCGGTCGTTCAGGCCTGCCGCGACGTCGATCTGCTGGTCGAAGATGAGCGAGCCCGTCGTCTTGTCGACCGCGAACAGCGTGACCATGCCGTTGGCCGCGCCGGTGACGAGGACGCGGTCGCTCATGCGGGCGTCGATCGCGTAGCCCTCGGAGCTCTTGGAGCCGACGGGCGGATCCTCCTCCGTGCCCATCGTGAGGCCGCGCGCCCACACCATCGCGCCCGTCGCCTTGTCGATCTTCATCACCAGCGTCTGGTAGATGCTGTTGGAATTGTTCAGTGAGCGCTTGCCCACCGCGTAGAGGTGGGTCGCGTCGGCGACGAGCGAGTCCGCGCCGCCGCCCGACTCCGCGTTCTGCCCCGGGTCGGGCTGGCGCTGGTCGAAGGTCTCGTTCCAGATCTTCGCCCAGGCGAGCGTGCCGTCGGGCTTGATCTGGTGGACGGCGATGTTGCCGGTGAACTTGTCGAGCCACTGCGTGGTGTTCGCCGTCGCCCAGACGTTGCCGGACGCGTCGGAGACCATCCCGCCGGACACGATGTCGGTGCCGTTGCCGGGATCGCCGTAGATCGACTCCTTCGTGGCGGAGACCTTCGGGCTGAACTCGAAGTTGTCGCGGCCGCGGCCGGTGACGGTGAACGTGAACACCTTGCCGCCCTCGTGCTTCACGTCGACGGTGACCTGGCGCGTGCCCGACGCCCACGGCGAGAAGAACACGCCGAAGGAGGTCGACTTCGTCGGCGCGAGCGCGACGTTCTCGACCTTGATGGGCTTCACCGCCGTGCTGCCCGCCTGGGACAGCGTCCACTCGCCCTCGAGCGTCGGGGCCACCGGGGTGAACGTGACGCTCTCGATGGTCATCGGCGCCGAGCCGTCGTTGGTCAGCGAGATGTCGATGACGCCGTCCGAGAACGGCGTGATGCCGTCGAGGTTGACCTCCTTCACGTCGCCGCCGGGCGCGACCTTCTTCGCGGCGGGGCCGTAGACGGAGAGGTTCGGAGACGCGGTCGAGCCGCCGCTGCCTCCGCTCGCGCCACCTGCGCCTGCGCTCGCACCACCTGCGCCCGCGGTCGCACCACCTGCGCCTGCGGTCGCACCACCTGCGCCCGCGGTCGCGCCACCCGCGCCCGCGCTCGTGCCGCCACTGCCCGCGGTCGCGCCGCCGGCGCCTGCGCTCGTGCCGCCGCTGCCTCCGGTCGCACCACCTGCGCCCGCGGTCGCACCGCCGGCGCCCGCGCTCGTGCCGCCGCTGCCAGCGGTGCTGCCGCCCGCGCCCGCGCTCGTGCCGCCGGTGCCCGCCTTCGCGCCGCCGCTCCCGGCGCTCGCGCCTCCCGTGCCAGTGGTGGAGCCCGCGCTGCCTGCGCTGCCGCCGCTGTCACCGCTCGAGCACGCCGTCACGGTCGCGCCCATCACGCCAAGCACCAGGAGGCCCAGGAGGCCGGATCGGATCGAATGGTTCATTGGAAAGATTCTCCCTTGGGTGAAGCCCCGCGGGCCTTCTGCACTCGGCGTGCCGTCAGCGGGTGGCTCGTCCCTCCTCAGACGAGCCGGCCCGAGACGTTCCACGGCTTGCGGGGCGTGACAGTGAAACGTATCACCCGCGCTGGAACATGCCCGACGAAACGTCCGATCCGCTCCCGCGCGAGCCCGCCGGTGAGCGCGCCCAGGACGAGGCCGTCGTCGAGCTGCTCTACCACCCCGATCTGTCGCGCTGGGGTGACCTCACGACGCTCGACGACGACGAGCACCGCGTCGCGGTGGGCCGTGAGGATCCGTCGTTCGGGCGGCGAGGCGCCGGCGCGCGCCCGCTCGGAGACCCCTGCGTGAGCCGGGAGCAGCTGATCATCGAGCGCGCCCGAGGCGGGTTCACGGTGACGGCCGCGCCGGGCGCGCGCCGGGAGATCACGGTGTACGGGCCGACGGGCGCTGCCTTGTCTCGGCGCTCGCCGCGGGTGCCGGCGGGGTCGCTCGTCGCGATCGGCGACCGCGCGCTCCTGTGCGTCGACGTCCGCCCTCGCGAGTCGGCGAGGGACGATCTCGGCCTCGTCGGCGCGTCGACGGCCATGCGCCGCGTGCGCGAGCGGATCCGCGCGCTCGCCGACTCGCCGGACGTCACGCTCGTCACCGGCGAGCCCGGCACCGGCAAGGAGCTCGCCGCGCGCGCGCTGCACGACGCGAGCAAGCGGCGCCAGGGCCCGTGGATCCCGGTGAACTGCGCGGCGCTCCCGGAGGCCTTGGCAGAGAGCGAGCTGTTCGGCCACGCGCGCGGCGCGTTCACCGGCGCGTCCGCGGACCGCGCGGGACTGTTCCACGCGGCTGCGGGCGGCACGCTCTTCCTCGACGAGATCGGCGAGCTGTCACCGCCGATGCAGGCGAAGCTCCTGCGCGCGCTCGAGGTCGGCGCGGTGCGGCCGGTCGGCGCGACGCACGAGGTGCCGACGCACGCGCGCGTCGTGTGCGCGACGAACCGCGAGCTGCGCGACGAGGTCGCCGCCGGGCGGTTTCGCGCGGATCTGTGGTCGAGGCTCGCGGGGCTCGAGCTCGCGCTGCCGCCGCTCGCGACCCGCCTTTCGGACGTCCCGGCGCTCTTCGCGCACCTCCTCGCGCCGCGCGTGGAGCGCGAGCCGCGCGCGGCGTGGCTGATGCGAGCGGCAGACCGACACGCCGCGCCCATCCCGCTCGAGTGGGTGCTCGGTCTGCTCTCGCGCGCGTGGGGAGGCAACGTGCGCGAGGTGGCGCGGCTCGCGGCCGCCGTGGCGACCCACGCGCTCCTCGGCGAGCCCTTCCGGGATCCGTACGCCGCTCCGCCCGCGCGCGCCGCCGCGCCCGCGGTCGCTGGCGCGCGCCCGGATCGGGCCACGCTGCTGCGCGCGCTCGCCGACCACGACCACGTGGCGCAGCGCGCCGCGCGCGCGCTCGGCGTGCCGCGCTCGACGCTCCACCGCTGGCTGCGAGAGGAGGAGGTGCGCCAGCCACGAGATCTCTCCGACCAGGAGATCGACGCGGCCGTGCGCGCGAGCGGCGGCGATCTCGGGCGCGCCGCCGCGCTGCTCGGCGTCTCGGAGCGGGGGTTGAAGCTGCGGCTCGGGCCGCGCGGCGACGGGTAACTTCGGCAGCTTGCTCTCGAGGAAGCCCTTCAGCTTCACGAGGGTCTTCTCATCCCGCGTGAAGGTCGGGGCCTGGTAGGCCTCGGCCCACCCGGCGACCTCGCTGATCAAGGCGTCGCGCACCGCGGCGTCGCCGAGGATGTCGTCCACCGTGCGGCCGCGCGCGGCGCCCTTCGACAGGCTCTTCGTGTAGGCCTCGAGCCTCCGGTAGTCGTCGCCGAGAAATGCCCGCACGGCGTCGGCCTCCGACGCGAGGCGCTTCAGCGTCGCGGCGCCGGCGCCGTCCCCCACGCCCGCCGCCACGGCCTGCGCGGCCGACACGCGCAGCACGAACGCGTCGTCGAGGAAGCCGATGTCCTCGATGCCGTCGGGGATGAGATCGAGCGACTTGAAGAGGTAGTTCACCGATCCGGCCGCGAACCGGCGCGCGCCCTCGGGCAGCTCGGCGTCACGGAGCGTCGACGCGACGGCCTGCACGTCGTCGCCGAGCGACTTCAACCAGGTGGGGAACGTGTCGAGGAACATCGCCGGATCGCTCATGGGGGCCCGACGCTACCTCACGACCGCCGGGTGGAGAAGCCCGCTCGCGCGCCCGGCGCCGCTCGCGCTACGCTCCTGGAATGTCGCTTCGCACCTCGCTCTTCTTCGGTCTCGGCGCGTCCCTCCTCGTCGCCTGCTCCTCCGGCGGCGACTCGACCTCGTCGACGGGGACGACCTCGTCGGGCGGCGCCGCGGGCGCGTCGCAGGGCGGATCTTCGCAGGGCGGATCCTCGCAGGGCGGATCGACGTCGGGCGGCGCGTCGCAAGCGGGGGCGGGCGGGCTCGGCCAGGGTGGGTCGACCGATGACTGCTGCGCGACCGTGAAATGCGCGGGAGCCCACCCGATCTGCGTGGCGGGCGGGTGCTTCGATCTCAAGCCCGGCGAGTGCTTCTCCGCGTCCGACTGCGGCGGCGCCGCCTGCCTTGGCGCCACGATCTGCCCCTGCGACGCGGTCTGCGTGGCGGGGACGAAGCCCGGCACCTGCGCGGGGCAGGCGAGCGCGTGGGCCGCGTGCGGCGCGCCCGGCGACTGCGCGCTCGCGGCGAACACCTGCTGCGGCACGTGCGGCAAGCCGAGCGCGGCCGACCTCGACGCCGTGAACAAGACGAAGCTGAAGGCGCATCAGTCCGAGGTGTGCCCGACACCTCAGCCGTGCCCGAAGTGCGCGTCGATGCCGAACCCGGATCTCCTCGCGGCGTGCGCGCTCGGCCCGGGCACGTGC
This sequence comes from Polyangiaceae bacterium, assembly GCA_020849655.1. Taxonomy (GTDB): domain Bacteria; phylum Myxococcota_A; class Polyangia; order Polyangiales; family Polyangiaceae; genus JADLFU01. The sequence continues at coordinate 5,894 of JADLFU010000065.1, forward strand.
GCCGTGCTCCAGGTCTCGAAGAGCCCCCTGTCGGCGTGCAAGGTCGACGACGACTGCACGCTCCGCGCGCCGCAGTGCTGCTCGTGCGGCGAGCAGCCCGCGGAGGGCCTCGCCGCGATCGCGAAGGCGCAGCTGGGCGCGTACATGGCGGAGCTCGGCTGCGGGAACGTCTCCTGCGCGCCGTGCGCCGATCCGCCGACGCCGCCCGCCGGGGTCCACGCCGTCTGCGACGCAGGCCACTGCAAGCTGGCCGGCCCCTGACGCGCGGCCCGGGGAGTCGTGCTACAGACGGCGCGTGCGCTGGCTCTGCCTCGCGGTCGCGCTGACCGCCCCCGTGATCCCCGGCTGCAAGTGCGCGAAGGACGGCGCCGCGGCGTCGGCCGCCCCGTCGTCGTCGGCGCCTCCGCAGGCGGCGGCGAGCGCGAGCCCGGCCGATCCGCGCGCGGTGCTCGACGAGCTCACGCAGCACGCGGCGACGCTGCGGGTGACGCTGAAGGTGGCGCCCCAGGTCAACGGCCGCCTCGACCCGAAGATCTCGCTCTACGAGCTGCACCTCGGCGCCGGCGCGAAGCCGAAGACCAGCGGCCGCATCGGCCCGTCGATGAAGCCGATCGCCGACTCGGCCGAGCTGTCCCAGGCCGAGGCGAAGGCGCTGCTCGAGTGGCTCGGCAGGCCGGGATCGCTCGACGGCGTCACGCGCGCGGACGGCCCGAGCGTGAGCCAGCGCCACGCGAGCGTCGTGCTCGGCTGGACCGAGGATCCCTCCCGCTACGTCGTCGTGCTGCCCTGGGCGCCGGCGTCTGCCCAGAAGCTCGACGCGATCCGCGCGCTCCTGTCGGCCGAGCACCGACCGCTCGTCGAGACGCTGACGGCGCCGCTCCCGCGCTAGGCTGAGACGAGTGGCCGACTCCAGCCGCGACGAGACGCTGCTCGCCGACTCCCTCACGCGCGCGGCGGGGCTCGAGCTGTCGTCGAAGGTCGCGGGGAGGTTCGAGATCCTCGCGCTCATCGGCGCCGGCGGGATGGGCACCGTGTACAAGGCGCGCGACGCGGAGCTCGACGAGATCGTCGCGCTGAAGGTGCTGCGGCGCGAGCTCGTCGGCTCGCCCGCGATGGTGGAGCGGTTTCGTCAGGAGGTGCGGCTCGCGCGGCGGGTCACCCACCGTAACGTCGCGCGGGCGTTCGACATCGGCGAGCACGAGGGCGAGCGGTTCTTGACGATGGAGTTCGTCGACGGCCGCTCGCTCGCCGACGCGCGCGACGACCGGCCGATGGCGCTCGCGCGGCTCGTCGAGCTCGGCGCCGCGCTGACGGCGGGCCTCGGGGCCGCGCACGACGCCGGCGTCATCCACCGGGATCTCAAGCCTGACAACATCCTGCTCGCGCGCGACGGCCGCGTCGTCATCACCGACTTCGGCATCGCCCGCGCGACCGAGGGCAACCCCGCGCGCACGCAGGGCGGCGTCCTCGTCGGCACGCCCGCGTACATGGCGCCGGAGCAGGTGGAGGGGCGCGAGATCGACGCGCGCGCCGATCTCTTCGCGCTCGGCGTGATCCTGTTCGAACTCTCGACCGGGAGGCTGCCGTGGGGCGGCGACACCCCGATGGCCGCGGCGGCCGCGCGGCTCGTCTCTCCGCCTCGAGACGCGCGCGCGCTCGGCGTGGGCGAGTCGCTCGCGCTCCTGCTCGATCGGTGCCTCGCGCGCGATCCCTCGCAGCGACCGGCGAGCGCGGCCGAGGTCGCGTCGGCGCTCCGCGCGCTGCCGCTCGACGTCCCGCTCGCCGCGGAGAGGCACGAGCCCGCGGTCGCGCGCACCCAGGCGACGCCCATCGCGAAGCCCGTCGCGCGCTCGAAGTCGGTCGCCGTCCTGCCGCTCCGGTGCGCGGCTGGAGACGACGCGTACCTCGCCGAGGGGCTGGCCGAGGACCTCGTCGATCTGCTGTCCACGACGCCCGGCCTGCGCGTCAAGCCGCGGGGCGCGGTCAGCGGCTCGGCCGGTCACGACGCGCGCGCCGCGGGCGCCTCGCTCGGCGTCGACGTCGTCGTCGAGGGATCGCTCCGCCGATCGGGCGAGACGCTCCGCGTGAACGTGCGCGTCATCGACACCGCGAGCGGGTTCCAGCTGTGGGCGAAGCGCTTCGATCGCCCGGCGAGCGAGATCCTGCAGGTGAGCGACGAGGTGGCGCAGGCGACGGCGGCGGCGCTCACCGTCGAGGCCCCCGGCGCCGAGCGCGCGCCCGCCGATCCTCGCGTGCTCGATCTCAAGCTCCGCGCGCGCCACGAGTACCAGCGGTTCAGCGCGGCGGGGGCGGGGCGCGCGGTCGAGCTGTACACGGAGGCGAGCGCGCTCGCGCCCGACGACGCGACCGTCGCGGCGGCCCTCGCGCTCGCGCACGTGCGGATGTGGTTCTTCGGCGGCGAGGGCTCGGGGCAGCGCGCGGGCGAGGCGGCGGAGCGCGCGCTCGCGCTCGCGCCCGAG